>CAZROX010000183.1:0-1527 GCA_964601845.1 uncultured Halothiobacillaceae bacterium | reverse complement strand
TGGGTATCGTAGCTATAGAACAGAGCACTGCCGGTATCATCTAGTTGCAGGTTGTAATCGGCCAATTCAGCGGGTATATCCGTAATCGGCTGCTGGAGGTCGATGCGCATCGTTTTTCTCCCCATCCGCTTCATCAGTGTGTGCTTGTTCTCGACCAGCAGCAATTCACCGCCACTGATCACCCCGACCCGATCGGCGATCGCCTCGGCCTCTTCGATGTAGTGGGTGGTCAGGATGATAGTGACCCCATCGGCTTTTAACGCGCTGACGATGGCCCACATCTCTTTGCGCAATTCGACATCGACACCGGCTGTTGGCTCATCCAAAAACAGCACCCTCGGCGCGTGGCTCAACGCCTTGCCAATCATCACCCGACGGCGCATCCCCCCCGACAAGCTCATGTTTTGCTCAGCGCGCTTATCCCACAATGACAGTTTTTTTAGCAGGCTATGCACATGCTCGACATCGCGCGGTTTGTTGAACAAGCCGCGCGAAAAGTGCAGTGAATCCTCAACGGTTTGGAAGGACTCCAGCGCCATTTCCTGCGGCACCAGCCCAATCATGGCACGCGTTTTTCGGTAGTCGGCAATGATATCGTGCCCCGCGACATGCACGCTGCCGCTAGTGGCGCGGGTGATGCCGCAAACAATTGAGATAAGGGTTGTTTTACCCGCACCATTGGGGCCGAGCAGCGCAATGATTTCACCCTGCTCGATGTCGAGCGATATGCCCTTTAGCGCCTCGCCCCCGCCAGGGTAGGCTTTGCGCAGATCGCGAATTGAAACGATGGGTGCCATAAATATTCCTGTGGGCAGATAGGGTGAAAACACGACAACAGCACAGCGCACGTGTCCCTAGCCCGGTTAGATTTTATATAGGGATTGCAGACGAAATTTGCAATGCAGGCCGTATCAGTTCGCCCCTCATTTTGTCAGAATCTCTCCCCATTTGCTGAGCAATCCATTCCATCGACCTGCTATCCGCTTGATTTGATGCGGATCATCGCATCGCTAGTATTGTTAGGTAGCAGTTGCTGTTCGATTCGCTGCCACCGATGCGACAAAAAATAACCCGCCAACCTGACCCAAGTATTTAATGGGGGTTGCGCGGGTCTTTTTTGGCTTGGCAGATATGGCCGATGGCATCCATTTGTATGCCATCGGTGGTATTTAACAGCTTGTTGGAAAAACCCTAGATGCAGCAGTTCGCGTCTTTGGCGCTTTTACGCAGCGCTATGTTGCATGAGCGCATGTGGCCGCTGGGTTTTTTAGGCAGCACTGCCAGGTGTGTGCGTAGCGTTCCAACAGACAAGCAATAAGGCTTGAAGCAACCCCACCCCACACACGAACTAGTACAGATAAACTGCGCCAGAACCCCGTGCGGCATTATCACCCTGACTACCACCGATACCGATTGCACTGCTACTCTCGGCATAAGACCCGATAGCCAAGGCGCTGCCATCGGCACTTAAACTCACCGCTGACCCAAATGCATCGTGATCTTTGGTATTGCGCGCGTTGATATAGG
>CAZROX010000182.1:0-1727 GCA_964601845.1 uncultured Halothiobacillaceae bacterium | reverse complement strand
AGAATTTGATGCCGACGCCAACGGTGCGCTGACCCTCGAGGAATTCGAGACCTTGCACATGAATGTCGTTCGCGACCGCATGGTTGACCGATTCCAGCATCTGGACGCGGATGCCGATGGTCAGATCACTCAGCAAGAAATGGACGCCGCCGGTACACGGATGGGCGACATGCAAACAACGTCGGATGCGTCCGGATCTGCCGATCACCATGGTAGCGACAATGAATAAGCAAAGCGTCAGGCCTGCCTATTCCAAAGGAGGCCTCCGATGCCATCCGATCTGACACGTCGCACGGTCGGATTAGCCTTGATCGCTGCAGCCGTCTCACCAACTTTAGCCGTCGCACAGACAGCCAAGATTTGGTCATCTGACTCCGCGTATAATGCGCTGCGGCAAGATCGCGTCCGGATGATCGACGTCCGTTCGCGGCCGGAATGGGCCGACACCGGGATTGCTGAAGGAGCCTGGCCGATCAGCATGCACGAAGATCGGTTCCCCGAGCGGCTTTTTTCAGCCCGTGCAATGGCCAAAGGCCGGCCTGTCGCCCTCATTTGTGCAACTGGTGGTCGGTCAGGAAGTGTGATGCGGAGTCTCCAGCAAGCTGGGTATAGTGACTTTGTTGATGTATCCGAAGGAATGCTCGGATCTGCCGCCGGGCAAGGTTGGATTGCAGCCGGCCATCCGGTTGTCAGCATGGAAGCTGCCCTGGCGGCCCTTCCGGAAGGCTTGGCCTGACGTGCGCCTCTTGAACCGCCGTGAAGCTATTGGATATGCCGCAGGTTTCGGAGCCGCCGCTGTGCTGCCATCTGCTGCGCTATCCGGCACAGGGCGGAAGCTTGAATACCCAGAGCTTCTGGATGCAACAACATCGCGACGATTTCAGCTGAAAGCTCAATCTGGCGCGACCCGATTTCGCGGCAGTTCCGCGACCGAAACCATCGGTTACAACCAAGGCTATCTTGGACCAACGATCCGGCTTTTGACCGATGCAGATACTTTGGCCGAGGTGCAAAACACTCTGGACGAACCCGTCTCGTCGCATTGGCATGGGTTGCTTGTTCCAGGCCCCTTCGATGGTGGGCCGCATCAGGCCATCGCGCCCGGACGATCATGGGACCCGGTACTCAACCTTGATCAGCCTCCAGCAACAGCATGGTATCATAGCCATGTGCACGGTTCGACAGCCCGACAGGTCATGTTCGGACTGGCAGGTGTTCTGCATGTTACCGATGGGGAAGACGATGAACGTGGTCTGCCGTCCACCTATGCGGTTGATGACTTGACCCTCGTGCTGCAGGACCGTCAATTTAATTGGCGCGGTCGCATGACATACGATGTCGGCATGCATCAATCGATGAATGGTTTTCGAGGTGACACAATGCTCGTGAACGGGCAGGCAGGAGCCTCAGCGGCAGTTCCCAAGGGGGTCGTGCGGTGCCGTCTTGTCAACGGTTCGAATGCGCGGATTTACCGACTGTCCTTGGCCGACGATCGGCCACTTCACCTCGTGGCGACGGATGGCGGATTCCTGGATCGACCGGTTGCACTCACTCGTATGGTGCTTGCGCCAGGAGAAAGGGTCGAAGTTCTCATTGATTTCACGGATGGCAGGGACAGCGTCCTGGTGTCCGACGATATTGCAAACTCCGCCATGGGTGGAATGATGGGAAGTGGTTCTGGCGGTCGTTTTACGGTGCTGCACTTCGCCGTCGATACAACCCTCCCC
>CAZROX010000181.1:0-1790 GCA_964601845.1 uncultured Halothiobacillaceae bacterium | reverse complement strand
CGCGCCTGTGTGCTCGACAGATGCGCGCGCCCTGTTTGGTGATAGACCTGCAACGACAAGTCATCGCCCAAGAGCGCGAGCGCCTCGGGCAGGGTCTCGTTAAACACCTGAGCGCCGAGGCTGCCGCCTATCACCAGCAGGCGCACAGGCTCGGTGCGATTAGACAGGCGGGTGGCGGGCAACTCCTGCTCGCACATGCTCTCCGGCAACGGATTGCCCACTGTTTCGGCCTGTGCAAACGCCCCCGCCATGCCCTGAAAGACATGCTGCGCCCAGCCTGCCAAGCGGCGGTTGGTCGCCCCTGCGATCGCATTTTGCTCGTGTATCACCAGCGGGCAGCGCAATAATTTGGCCAGCAATCCGGCTGGGCCTGCAACATAGCCCCCCATGCCCAATACCGCGCAAGGTCGCTTGCGTAGATAGATCGACAACACCTGTACACAGGACCAAGCCAGGCGCACCAGTGCCATCAATTTCTTGCCCAAGCCCTTGCCACGCAGGCCGCGCACGCTGATGCGATAAAAATCGACGCCGGCCTCTTGGGGCACCAGGCGCGCCTCGATGCCCACCGAGGTGCCGAGCCACAACACCGGCACCGATCGCTGATGCAACACGCGCGCCACCGCCAGCGCCGGTATGACATGGCCACCGGTACCGCCTGCCGCTATGACTATCGGGCGCTGTGACATTATCTTGCCGGCCTCGCGCTAATTAAACGGTGTTCGTAATCTATCCGCAGCAGCACCGTCATCATCATGACACTGACCAAAAGATTGCTGCCGCCATAGCTCACCATGGGCAAAACCAAACCGGTAATGGGCACCAGCCCAACATTGGAGCCAATATTAATAAACACATGCGCCACCAGCCAAAACGCGATGCCCATCGACAAATAGGCGGCAAAAGCGCGGCCAATTTTAGCCGAGCGATAGGCCTGTAGCAGGGCGTACCGAATCAGCAGCGCGTACACCATGATCACCGCCAAGCAGCCAAAAAACCCTAGCTCCTCGGCCACCAGTGCATAGAGAAAATCGGTGTGTATCTCGGGCAGATAGAGATTTTTTTGCACCCCCTGACCGAGCCCCAAGCCAAACCAACCGCCACTGACGATGGCGATCATCGACTGATACAGCTGGAATCCACCATTGAATTGATCGTGCAGTGGATCGAGAAATGAACTCAGACGCGCGATGCGATAGGGCGCGAGCCATAGTGCCAGCGCTGCCGGTACAGCAAAAAATAACAAGTAGATCATCAGGTGCAACACACGTGCGCCACCGATAAACAACAGGCTCATGACCAGCCCCAATAAAATCAGGGCGGCGCTGTAATCTGGTTCGAGCAATAACAGCAGCGATAACAAGCCGGCAAGCAGCATCGGTCGCATACTGACCGAGAAAAATTGCAGTTGATTGTGTCGGTCCATATAGCCTGCGACATACACGATCACAAACCATTTGACAAATTCCGACACCTGAAAATTAACCGATCCCACCACCAACCAACGCCGACTCATATTGGCCAACTTGCCAAACTCTGGCATCAGCACCAAGATCGCGAGCACGAACGATAACAACATGAGAACAGCACCCAGCTTCCGCCACAGATTCACGCTGATTTGAAATAAGAATAAACTGACCACACCGGCAAAACCGATAAACACGATTTGACGCTTGCTGTAGAACCAGGCATCTGCATGAATTTTCTCTGCGACAAAAACAGAGGCCGAGGACATCATGACCCAGCCGAAAAAGATCAACCCCGTCACCAACAGCACAAAGTGCCAATCG
>CAZROX010000180.1:0-1905 GCA_964601845.1 uncultured Halothiobacillaceae bacterium | reverse complement strand
GCCTGAGGTAGAAGCTACTCTTGTAAAAATGCAAGGATTCTCTGAAAAGGTAATTTCTGGACAATGGAAAGGATACACTGGTAAGGAGATTACTGATGTGGTAAACATTGGAATTGGAGGTTCTGATTTAGGTCCTGCAATGATTACAGATGCTTTAGCCTATTATAAAACAAGACTTAAAACTCATTTTGTTTCAAATATCGATGGGGACCATGTTATGGAAACCATTAAGGATTTAAATCCTGAGACCACTCTATTTGTAGTCGTTTCTAAAACTTTTACTACTCAAGAAACATTGACCAATGCCACGACCATCAAGAAGTGGTTCTTAGAATCAGCTCAAGAACAAGATGTGGCCAAACATTTTGTAGCCGTGTCAACAAACTTAGAAGCTATCTCTTCTTTTGGAATTGATTCAGACAATGTATTCCCGATGTGGGATTGGGTTGGAGGACGTTTCTCACTTTGGAGTGCTGTAGGTTTATCCGTTGCTCTTGCTGTTGGTTTTGATAATTTTAAGCAACTTTTAGAAGGAGCTCATGCCATGGACCAACATTTCAAGAATAGTGAGGATGCTGAAAATCTTCCACTTATTCTTGGTCTATTGACCGTTTGGTACAATAACTTTTTCGGAGCGGAAACAGAAGCCATTCTTCCTTATTCTCAATACTTAAATCAATTGAGCGACTACCTTCAACAAGCCATTATGGAAAGTAATGGTAAGAGTGTAGACAGAAATGGGAACCCTGTAGATTACCAAACAGGAACCATCATCTGGGGAAGTACAGGTACCAATATGCAACATGCCTTTATGCAGTTGGTGCACCAAGGAACAAAAATGATTCCAGCAGAATTTATCGGTTTTGAAGAATCTTTATATGGAAATCAAGAGCATCACGCCAAGTTAATGGCAAATTACTATGCTCAAATGGAAGCTTTAGCTTTTGGTAAAACAAAAGAAGAAGTTCATTTAGATCTTAAAACTGCAGGACAAACTGATTTAATCAATACCTTATTGCCTTTTAAAGTATTCGAAGGAAATAGACCGTCTACTTCAATTTTAATTGATAAGTTGACTCCTTATTCTCTTGGAGAATTAGTTGCTTTATATGAGCACAAAATCTTTGTTCAAGGTATCGTTTGGAACATTTATAGTTATGACCAATTCGGTGTAGAACTGGGTAAGGAATTAGCAAAAAAACTATACAAAGGTTAATAGCACCTTTGAGAATAAAAAAGCTCCATCTCGAAGATGGAGCTTTTTTTATGGATTAATTCTATAGTTTCCCTTTACGCTTTTTGAAGGTTCTTGGAGGGACTTCAAATAACGTAGTCTAGCCTTTTTCCAGAGTTTCTTATTAGACTTAGGAGATTTTCCTATAGCCAATTCAGACGCTAATCGAGCCACTTCATTTTGCAAGTCCACAGTACCATATTTCTGCGCAAAGGCATGCATAGTAGGAGGTTGAACCCCTATATAGTCAAACCAATGGTACAACTTGGAGTAGTCCGTCTTAGCCCCGATAAATTGATTAAATAAATAAGCCTCGCTCGCCTTATACTTGATTTTACGTGCACGTTGATTACGAATTAATCCTATAACAATCCTAACAACTATTAGTAACACCACAATCAGTATCCCGCAAACGATCGCAAATTTCTTATAAGACATACCGAAGATTTCCTTGGCCTGCATTTCTTTATTTTCTTCTTCTACCTGTTGCACAAACTGAGATTTCACTGAAGCTAACATTCCTAAATCAGGATTGGGCTTTACCTGAATTACTCGAGATTTCAAGGTCTTCTTATACAAGCGTTTTCGAGAAGGGTTCCACCAGGTAATTACTTGCTCAGGAATGACCACCTCCCCTTCTTTTTCAAAGAGGTATCTCGTTCCATCGGTAC
>CAZROX010000179.1:0-1918 GCA_964601845.1 uncultured Halothiobacillaceae bacterium | reverse complement strand
CGCCGATATCATCAAGCGCGCCATGCAGCAGGTGTACCATCAGCTCGAAAATCAACACCCAGATGTGCGCCTGATTATGCAGGTGCACGATGAATTGGTGTTAGAGGTGCCACAAGAGCAAGTGGCAGCGGTGGGCGAAATCGTCACCCACTACATGGAGAGCGCCGCCGTGTTGAAAGTGCCCCTGCGGGTGTCAGTGGGTACAGGGCCGAACTGGCAGGCGGCTCACTGAGTGCGCAGGCCCACTCGGTGATTGATAAAGCGCAGCGCCCAATCGGCGAGCAATTGGCCATCTGCCGCATCGCCCTGCAAGGACGCTAGGCCGGCGGCGTGGCGCTCAGGCCCCAAAATCGCCTGGTTATAATTCATTAAACCTGTGACATAGCGACGGCTAAACTCCGGGTGCCCCTGAATGCCGAGCACGTGCTCCCCATACTCAAACATGCCCACCGGGCAAAAGTCATTGCCCGCAATTATCTTGGCACCCGCTGGCAAAACCTCGACTTGATCTTGATGGTAGACGTAGGAGGTAAACTCGCTCAGCGCTGTTGCCAGCTCGCGCGGCTGATCGGCGACCTGCCAAGAACACTGCCCAACACCCCAGCCCTTGGGCGATTTGCACACGCGCCCACCGAACGCCTGCGCCAGCAACTGGTGCCCAAAGCAAATGCCCACCACAGGCTTACCCGCCCCGACCAGTGCGCGAAGCGAACCCTCGAGCGGTGTAATCCAAGTGTGCTTATCCTGCTCGTAAACCCCCGCGCGGCTACCGCTAATGATATAGGCATCGACCCGATCGGACACCTGCGGAAACACATGATCCATCACCCGATAAGTCCGTAATTGCGCCGACCGCACCCCGACACACTCAAGCCATCTGCCGATCATGTCATCGTAAGAGCCGTACTCTGGCCGCATGGTTTCGTTCACATCGTCGCACAGGATAATGCCGATGCTCAGGTCGTTTTGTGGGGCCGGATCACTCATCTGATTGCAGGCTCAAGCAAGCAAAGTTTTACGAAATATAGCGATTGTTTTGACAACACGAGTTAGCCTCTCAATGGCATAGCGGCCAAGCCGCCCAGGGTGCACAGGTTTTATATTCTAACCTGTTCGACTTTATACCGGTGCCCTGCGAGCAACAGCATAGTTGGCAGCAAGTATCGGCTAAGCGACCGGCACGCCCGCCACGTAAGGATGCACCAGCACCAATAGTGCAAAAACAGCGCAGGCGATCAGCAGTGTCAGACACTCTGCCCCCCAAGTCGGCGCAGCGCTTTTTATCCACTGGCCATCGCGTTTATTAATGAGCATAATTTCTATTATTGCCCATAGGCCCAGCCCACCAAATAGCACCAGCGAGCGGCTATCGCCATTGATGAGCAAATGGGCGATAGACCACAACAGCAGACCAATCAGCTGCGGGTGTCTAATCAGTCGGCGCAATATCGAGTTGCGGCGGGCCACTACCATGAGCACAATAGATACGAGCATCAGCACTAGGGCGGGCGTCTTGATAGCCGCGATTGGGGCATAGACACCGATCGCATCGGCGCAGCGCCAGCCCACCACCATCAGAGCAATAGACCCCACGACCACTAGCGAAAAACTAACCCTGTAGCCAACGGCTCCCAGACAACCCGCCCACCTCTGCTTCAGGCTCGGGGTAAGCAAGGGGATGAAGTGCACCACCGCAAACAGCAGCACGCCCAATATTAGTAATGTCATGTCTCTTGCTCCTGTCAGCTCGGCCGAGTCGCTCGGTCTACCGCTGTGAGTTTACTACGCGGCAAGGGTTGGTGCGGCAAGCACTCTTGGCGCTCAAATACCGTACGCGGCTCCAACCAAGGTATCTGTCAACTGATTGTATAAATCGTGTGCATGATGTTTGTTGTTCAAAATGACTAGTGTGTTGGGT
>CAZROX010000178.1:0-1950 GCA_964601845.1 uncultured Halothiobacillaceae bacterium | reverse complement strand
CATGCCAACAACGTGCTGATGGCCTGGTGGTCCATTATCGGCCTCTTCATTACTCTGTTTGCCTTTATCGGGGTCAATATCTTTTTATCTGGGTTGCATTCTTATGGGGAGCTATAATATGCACACGACACACTTGAAAAAACACAACGCCGAACGCGAAATGAATGGGCGTTCTTTTATTCAACCACTGGAAGTCTCTTGTATGAATCGCACAATGCAAAAATACCTGACCCCGCTCACACGCATACTTTGTCTGTTGGCCGCGCTGATGTTGCCCATGGCCGCTCAAGCCGCAGATGATGCAGAGATGCGCGATCGCTACATTACAGTCAGCACGCCGATTCCGACATCGGGAGATAAAATTCAAGTGCTGGAGTTTTTCTGGTACGGTTGCCCGCATTGCTACAGCTTTCATCCAATCGTTGAAGACTGGGCTGCCGATCTACCCGATGATGTCGAATTCAGCCCGGTGGCAGCCCCGCTGAATCCACATTGGGTGCCCCATGCCCGTGCCTTTTTTGCAGCGGAGATACTCGGGGTCTCAGATCAGTTTCACGATGCTTTTTTTAACGCTTGGCACAAGAAAAGACAGCGCATCATCAAACCCGATGATTTAGCAGACTTTGCTGGCAGTCTGGGTATCGACCGACAAAAGTTTTATAACACCATGCGCTCATTTGCCGTGGAAAATAAAATCAAACGGGCGCGATACACAGCGGATCGCCTGCGTATCAACTCGGTGCCAACCGTCGTGGTCAACGGGCGCTATCTTGTCACAGCCAGATCGGCGGGTGGGCAAAAGCAGATGATTGAAGTCATGGACTATCTGATCGACAAAGAGCGCGCGGCGATGCGCCGCGACAAACAGGCATAAACGGCCTGTCTGCCAGCGATTAACCCCTGTATTTTTTGCGCACTCAGAGCATGAGTGCGCGCATCTTTGCCTGCGGGCACTGTAATTTTTTTGGCTGTCCATGGATTTCATATCTGTACGTGGCGCGCGCACCCATAATCTAAAAAATATCGATCTCGATCTGCCGCGCGATCAGCTCATCGTCATTACAGGATTATCGGGCTCCGGCAAGTCTTCTCTCGCCTTTGATACCATTTTTGCCGAAGGGCAGCGACGCTATGTCGAGTCGCTATCGGCCTATGCGAGACAATTCCTCTCGTCGATGGAGAAGCCGGATGTCGATCACATTCAGGGCCTCTCCCCCGCGATCGCCATCGAGCAAAAATCCACCTCGCATAATCCACGCTCTACAGTCGGCACCATTACCGAGATACACGATTATCTACGCCTGCTATTTGCCCGCACCGGTGTGCCGCGCTGCCCCAAACACCAGCTGGAGCTCAATGCACAAACACTGAGCCAGATGGCAGAGCAGCTACAAAAGCTGCCCGATGGCAGCGGCTGGCTATTGACTGCGCCGGTGGTGGACAACCGCAAGGGCGAGCATAAAAAACTGCTAGATGACCTGCGCGCACGCGGTTTTGTGCGGGTGCGTATCGATGGGGAAGTGTTTGAGTTGGACTCGATTAAGAAACTCGACAACAAGCGCAAACACAAAATTGACATCGTGGTCGATCGGGTAAAAATACGCGATGACATGCGCTTACGCCTCGTCGAGTCGCTGGAGACGGCGCTCTCACTCGGGGGAGGCCTGGCGGCATTTGTGCCCATGGAATCGGATAGCGAGCTGGATGAAATTGTGCTCTCATCGCGCTACGCCTGTCGATTGTGCGGCTACTCACTGAGCAAGCTCGAACCGAGAATGTTCTCATTCAACAGCCCCTACGGTGCCTGCCAACAGTGTGATGGGCTCGGGGTGAGCCAATTTTTTGATGAGAGTCGCATCCTAACCGATGACACCCTCAGCCTCGCAGGTGGGGCGCTACGCGGGTGGGATAGACGCACACCCTACTACTACCATATGCTCAAATCACTCG
>CAZROX010000177.1:0-1973 GCA_964601845.1 uncultured Halothiobacillaceae bacterium | reverse complement strand
GTTTCTTCATCGTTCATGGCCATGCGGGCGAAGGTCTCGCGGATATCGCGCGCCGATGCCAAGGGGTCTGGGTTGCCATTGGGGCCCTCTGGGTTGACATAAATCAGCCCCATTTGTACGGCGGCGAGCGGACTTTCTAGCTCGCGATCCCCCTCGTAGCGTTTGTCGCCGAGCCATTCGTGTTCTGCGCCCCAGTAGATATCCTCCTCTGGTGCCCAAATATCCACGCGCCCGCCACCAAAGCCAAAGGTGTTAAAGCCCATGGATTCTAGGGCGACATTGCCAGTTAGAATTAAGAGATCTGCCCAGGAGATGTTTTTGCCATATTTTTCTTTAATGGGCCACAGCAGACGCCGCGCCTTGTCTAGATTGCCATTGTCTGGCCAGCTATTGACCGGTGCAAAGCGCTGCGCACCCGTACCGGCACCGCCACGGCCATCACCGGTGCGATAGGTGCCCGCTGCATGCCAGGCCATGCGAATAAAGAACGGCCCGTAGTGCCCGTAATCGGCTGGCCACCAGGCCTGCGAGTCGGTCATTAGGGTGTGTAAATCCTGCTTTAAGCCATCGTAATCCAGTTGTTTGAATGCCTCGGCATAGTCGAAGGCCTCACCCATTGGGTTCGATTCTGCAGAATGCTGATGCAAAACCTTCAGATTGAGCTGATTTGGCCACCAGTCTTTGTTGGTTGTGCCACCACCCGCTGCATGCTTAGCTGTTGCGCCTGTGAAAGGACATGTGCTCATTGAAAGTCTCCTCGTGAATAAAGATTGTACAAGCCAAATTAAGCATATCTTATATCACTTTAGTGCGGCCATTCCATTACTAATTCACCACCTCTGTTGAGCGAATAATATGGCTTTTAAGTGCCTAATATTGCCCTGAATTTTAGGGCATCGGACACTAGGTGCGGCGATCAGCTCGGCAGCGGCTCACACTATGCCAACTGGCTGTTAAAGTGGCCAGCATACTGGCTGCTAGTGGCTCAATCGATCAAAGGAAACGGTTTGGAGGGTTACAGACTGTCGGGCTTGAGCAAGCGTTTAGCTCTAGTCTTAAGATGTCTATAGATGAGTGTACCTCGCGATATCACCCTAGAGATGCCCCGTGTTCCTTTATATTTCCAGAGGTGGTCATGGATAGACACGGGTGTGACACTATTTTCGTAGCAGCGCACGCCAATTTTACCGGGCAGTGAGCTGTGATGGCCGATGTGTTTGAATAGCAGCCGCTTTGGTTGAATAAACTCTCGGCCTTGGCGGCGGCGCATGGCATAAAAGTATTCCATGATCCAGTCGCTGGGCAGCTCGTCGAAGAAGAGGCAAAGAAAGTCCGCTACCCTTGGTAGGTCTTGGTCCTTCAGCAGTATGCCGATTGTCCCCAGGTCGCCAAATTGCATGGATGACCAGGACGATGTGGGAAAGCGCTCGATATCCGCCAGCACTTTTTTGTCGAAATCTTTGGCGCAGAGAACATCATCATCTAAATGCAAGTAATAGGGCGCTTTTCCGACGCAGTGGCGAAAGATTAAACTAAAATCTAAATTCTGTTTGCTACGCCAACGGATGCGCTCTGCCGTATCACCCAGTGTCTGCTGCAAGTTATCCAATTGCGGGTAATCATTGGGTGAGGTGCGTACGATTTCAATCATCCCACTCTCAATCTGGGCGCTAAACTGCGACCTGATTTCGCCAATGTAAGGGGACTCCTCGGGTGTCGCATCGCAGTCAAACAGCACGATTTGTATCGCTTGCTGTGCATCTGCACCGATGTTATCGACTAGGGATGCAATCGTAACCAGCAGGTAGTTTTCTGGGCGTGTCGAAACACTGCAGATGCCGATTGTTAGTTTTTTCATGGCAGACTCTCAGTAAATTCCACTATTTATTTTTACGGCAACTGATGCGAGAGGTTGGAGCTGTGCCTAGTATACAAATACGCAGCATGACTCAATCCTGATCGGGGGAAGCCCA
>CAZROX010000176.1:0-2007 GCA_964601845.1 uncultured Halothiobacillaceae bacterium | reverse complement strand
CCCGTGTCTATCTCAGGGTGCCATATTTCAGGCTGTGGCAAACCGTAGAGTTGGTCGAGCTCTGGAAATAACTTCTCGAGCGCACCGCAGGCGCGCAGGGTGCGGATATAGACCTCTGGGTTTGGCTCCGAGAGCGCGCGCACGGTCTCTTGCCATACGCGCTCGGCGCTCAGTGCCAGCAACTCATCACCTGTGGCCAGCTCGCGCATCGCAGCTAGGGTGCCGGGCTCTACTTCAAATCCCAAGTGTGCGTAGCGTGCCGCGAAGCGCGCTACTCGCAGCACCCGCAGGGGGTCTTCGGCAAAGGCCTCGGAGGTTCGCCGCAGTAATCTTTTTTGTAGATCGAGTTGCCCGCCCAGCGGATCGTGCAGCAGCCCTTGTTGGTCGCGCGCCATGGCGTTGATGGTCAGGTCGCGGCGCATGAGGTCTTGCTCTAAGGTCACCTGCTGGCTCACATCGGTGGTAAAGCCATGGTAGCCTGCATCGGTTTTGCGCTCGAGACGCGCTAGCGCATATTCTTCATGGGTGTGTGGATGCAAAAACACGGGAAAATCTTTACCCACCGGTTTAAAGCCCAATTTCAGCAACCAGGCTGGTTTGGCGCCGACCACCACCCAGTCGCGCTCCGAGACGCTCAAGCCCAATAGGCCATCGCGCACGGCACCCCCCACCAGGTATACCTGTCCGCCCCAAAGCGTTAGCGTGTCGATGGGGTCTTGCGCACTCATCGCATTAAACCGTGGAAGGGCTGTACCAAGATCAGATCGCCAGGTTGCACAGTACCCTGCTCTGGCGGTAGCACAATCATGCAGTTGGCAGCGGTCATCGAGCTGATTTTTCCGGCGCCCTGTTTACCGGTGGTGTACACCGTCATTTTCCCCTGGTGATCCTTTAATATACCGCGCTGGTACTCGACTCGACCGACCCGCTTTTTCAGGTGCGAGCCACTGTAGGCGTAGGTGGTGTGGATAGAGAATGTATCGCATCCCATCAGGCGATGTATCGCCGATTGCACCAGCTGATAGTAGGTGACCATAACGGCAACAGGATTGCCCGGCAAGCCAAAGTAGAGTGCATCGCCGATGTATCCGCAGGCGAGCGGGCGACCAGGGCGCATCGCGACTTTCCAAAAACAGACCTGCCCAATTGTGCTGAGCACCTGATGCATATGGTCTTTTGGCCCCACCGATGCACCGCCGGATGTCACAATCAAATCCGCTCGCGTAGCGGCTTCTAGCAGCGTATCGCGGATTACGTCCACGCAATCTGGCAGGGTTCCCAGATCGATCACATCGAGCTCGCAACCGGCCAGCATGCCGTGCAGTGCGTAGCGATTGCTGTCGTAGACCGCACCGGGCTGTAGCTTGCCGCCTGCCTCCAGTTGCTGCAGCTCGTCGCCGGTGGTGCAATAGGCGACGATCGGCTTGGCAAACACCTGTAGCGTGCGCACGCCCATCGATGCCATGAGCCCCAACTGGGGCGGTGTGATTAGCGTGCCGCGCTTTAGGAGTGTTTCACCTCGGGCGATATCCTCTCCCATCCGACGGATATTGGTTCTGGTTTTATCGACCGTGTGATCGATCACGATGTGCGCGGGCTGTACCGCGTGCACGTGCTCCTGGGCGATGACGATGTCTGCGGTTGGCGGCAGGGTCGCACCTGTGGCGATCTGTATACACTGGCCTGCGGCCAAGGGGCCGTTGTAGGTCTCGCCGGCTAGCGCCCGCCCGACTATCGAGAGTACCTTTTGCCCCGCTTGTGGGATATCGCACTGTTGCAGCGCGTAACCGTCCATGGCGGCATTGGTGTGATTGGGCACATCCGCATCGGCGGTAATATCCTGCGCCAGCACGCGATTGCAGGCATCGCGAATAGACAGGGTTTCGATCCCCCTTACCGGTTCAATCGTCTCTATCCATGCACGCACGGCTTGCACGCTAGAGAGGTCGCCATCGCCATCTAGGCAAGATGGCACGTTAGGCATTAGTGGGTTCATGCTGTATACGC
>CAZROX010000175.1:0-2032 GCA_964601845.1 uncultured Halothiobacillaceae bacterium | reverse complement strand
GGTCGCAATGACGCCCGATGGGTCTTTCGCCTTGATACCGCTTTCGATGGCGGATGTGCAGTGTTCACAGGTCATTTTCGGGACGGAAAAAATCATGAGGGTCTCCATTTGCAACGCGACCTGACTGTTGCTGATTCCACTGGCGGGAAGGTCAAGACACTTTTGACCGCAAAAAAATTCAGTTTCCCTCTTGAGCTTCCCGCAACTGGAAGCTTTAGATTGAAAGCGACTTGGTAGAGGATGCTTTGATGACAGGTTCCAGTTCCATACAGCTTTCAATCACCGGCATGAGCTGTGCGTCATGTGTCGGACGGGTCGAAAATGCCCTGAATGATGTGCCTGGTGTTTCGGGCGCAAGCGTGAACCTTGCCAAGGAGACGGTGCGGTTCCAAAGTGATTTTCCTGCTGCCACAGGTGCCGCAATCGAGGCCCTGTCAGCTGCTGGCTATCCGGCCAGAACGGCCCGGGTCACGTTGAATGTGGGGGCGATGTCCTGCGCATCCTGTGTGGGTCAGGTTGAACAGGCCCTAAAGGCCGCGCCGGGTATTTTAGACGTGGCGGTCAATCTCGCTGCCGAAACGGCGGCTGTCAGCTATCTGCCAGATGTCATCACACCTAAAGAAATCGCCGAGTCTAGCACGGCTGCAGGATACCCTGCCGAAGTTGCAGATACAGATGCGCAGGTCAGCCGATCAGAACGCAAGGCCGACGAGGCAAAGGTCCTGGCGCGCCGCGTCGTGTTTGCCGCTATTCTGACCGTTCCGGTGTTCATTCTGGAAATGGGCAAACACACGATCCCGGGCTTTGAGGAGTTGATTGAGCGTACAATCGGCATCCAGACTTCTTGGTTGATCCAGTTCGCGCTTGCGACGGTGGTTCTGTTTGGACCGGGTTGGGGCTTTTTTGCAAAAGGCATTCCGGCGCTGCTCAGACGTGTTCCGGATATGAACAGCCTTGTCGCACTCGGCACAGGTGCGGCATGGAGCTATTCAGTCGTGGCGACGTTTTTGCCCGACCTGCTGCCCGACGGCGTTCGAGCCGTTTATTTCGAAGCGGCTGCGGTCATTGTCGTGCTTATCCTGCTGGGGCGCTTTCTGGAAGCCCGCGCAAAGGGTAAGACCGGTGCCGCCATACAGGCGCTTTTGGGCTTGCAGGCAAGGAAGGCGCGGGTTCTGCGCAACGGACAGGCCAGCGAGGTCGAGATCGAGGCACTTCGGATCGGGGATCTGGTCCTAGTGCGTCCCGGTGAAAGGGTGCCCGTCGATGGCGACGTGACAGACGGTTCAAGCAATGTCGATGAAAGCATGATCACTGGCGAACCCCTTGCCGTTCCGAAAACGGCGGGCAATCCAGTGACCGGCGGCACCGTGAACGGAATCGGTAGCCTGACCATCGCGGCCACTCGGGTCGGGGCCGATACCACGCTCGCCCAGATCATTCGTATGGTGGAAGAAGCGCAGGGCGCGAAGCTGCCGATCCAGGGGCTTGTCGATCGTGTCACCATGTGGTTCGTACCGGCCGTTCTGGTTCTGGCGCTCGTGACCGTGGCTGTCTGGCGTCTGGTTGGTCCTGATCCGGCCCTGACCTTTGCCCTGGTCGCCGGCGTGTCTGTTTTGATCATTGCGTGCCCTTGTGCCATGGGATTGGCCACGCCCACCTCAATCATGGTGGGCACGGGCCGCGCGGCCGAAATGGGGGTTTTCTTCCGCAAAGGGGATGCGCTGCAACATCTGGATGAAGTTGATATTGTTGCGCTCGACAAG
The DNA here is from genome assembly GCA_964601845.1 of uncultured Halothiobacillaceae bacterium. Classification (GTDB taxonomy): domain Bacteria; phylum Pseudomonadota; class Gammaproteobacteria; order CAZROX01; family CAZROX01; genus CAZROX01. The sequence continues at coordinate 269 of CAZROX010000175.1, read as the reverse complement.
ACGGGAACCGTCACACAAGGTCAGCCAAGCCTGACCGATCTCATTACGACTGATGGCTTTGATCGTGCAGAGACACTCGCCCTCATCGCATCTGTCGAAGCGCAATCCGAGCATCCCGTGGCCGAAGCCATTGTGCAGTCTGCGGAAAACGAAGGCGTGTCCTGGCCGGATGCTACAGAGTTCCGTTCCGTGACGGGCTACGGCGTCGAAGCTCTGGTCCAGGGCCGCAAAGTACTTGTTGGCGCCGATCGCTTCATGGCGCAACGGGG
>CAZROX010000174.1:0-2086 GCA_964601845.1 uncultured Halothiobacillaceae bacterium | reverse complement strand
CGCCGATAGTGCTGCGAATTTGCTCGGCGAGGCGTTCGGGTGCGAGCGCGCGCGTGCCGGGCAGCTCGCCGGTGTACCAGTGGGTGATCTGACTGGCCAGCGGTTGCAGCATGTCCGCGATGGGCTTATCCGCCATGCAGCCGATGACGGCGTGGGTCTTGCCCTGCACGGGTCGGGCTAGCAGGGTTTCGCGCAGCGCACAGATCGCCTGCCCATTGTGGGCGACATCGAACAGACAAGGCACGCCGCGCACGCAGCGCGCGTGGGCGCGCCCAGTCAAGCTGGCAGCGCGCAAGCCTGTGCGCACCTGTGCGGGTGTGCAGCCGATGCCAGCTGGCATCAACGCCAGTGCTTGGAGTGCCGTGGCCGCATTGTGTCGCCCGACACTGCCGCCTATCTCGATCGGCGGCAGATCGGCGAGGGTGTGGTGCTGACTGTGGAACGTCCACAGACCGGCATCCTGCCCCTGCCAGTCGTAGTCGCGCCCAGCCAGATAGGTGGGCGCGCCGAGGGCTGCGGCCTCTGGCAGTAGGTTATCGGGTGGCGATCGCTCGCCGATGACAAGCGGCGCGCCCGAGCGGGCAATGCCCAGTTTTTCGCGTGCGATCAGCGGGCGCGTTGCCCCCAGCTCTGCGATGTGATCTAGCCCGATCGAGGTGATGATGGCGACGGCAGGCGACCAGATATTGACCGCATCCAACCGGCCACCCAGCCCGACCTCCATAATGGCGACATCGACCGGTGCCCGCGAAAAAATATCCATGGCGGCGAGGGTGCCAAATTCAAAATAGGTCAAGGTGGTGGTAGCCTGATGTTGGGCGATGCGCGCGAAGCTCTCGCAAAGTATTGCATCCTGTGCGGCCACCCCGTCGATGCGCACGCGCTCGTTGTAGTGCAATAGATGCGGTGAGCTGTACAGGCCTACCCGATACCCGCCCGCTTGCAGCACGCTGGCCAAGAGCGTACAGACCGAGCCCTTGCCGTTGGTGCCGGCGACACTCACGATGGGAAAGCCTGGCGCGCACAGCCCCATGTTTTGCGCCACCTGCAAGGTGCGCGCTAATCCAAGATCAATCTCCTGATAGTGCTGCTGTTCGATCCAGTCCAGCCACTGTGCCAAGGTGCGCGCGGCCACGGTAGGTGCTAGTCGAAGCTGACTGCCCGGCGCGTGAGGGTGCTGAGCAGGGTGCCGATGTAGCGGCGGTGATTGCGCCGATCCACAATCATATCCAAGCCGCCGTGCTCGAATAAAAACTCTGCTAGTTGGAAGTTATCCGGTAGTTTTTCGCGCACTGTCTGCTCGATAACCCGTCGACCGGCAAAGCCGATCATCGCTTTGGGCTCTGCGAGCAGGATATCCCCCAGCATGGCAAAGCTAGCCGAGACGCCGCCCATAGTCGGGTGGGTGAGCACGCAGACGTAGGGCAGGCGCCGCTCGGCAAGCCGTGCCAGGGCCGCGCTGGTTTTGGCCATCTGCATCAGGGAGAACAAACCCTCTTGCATGCGCGCCCCGCCGCTCGCGGTAAAGGCGACCAGCGGGATATCGTGTTCGATACAGGTGTCGATGGCGCGACAGAGCCGCTCCCCGACCACCGATCCCATCGAGCCGCCCATAAAGCGAAACTCGCAGGCGACCGCCGTCAGGGGCAGGCCACCGACTGTGCCGCGCATGGCGACCAGCGCATCCTTCTCCTCTGTCGCCTTGCTGCTGCTCACCAGCCGATCGCGGTAGCGCTTGGTGTCTTTGAACTTTAGGATATCGACCGAGCTGAGATCCGCGCCAATTTCTATCTGCGGCTCTGGGTCCAAAAAATGCATCAGCCTTTGGCGTGCGGGCACATACATGTGGTGCGTGCACTTGGGACAGACGTGCCGGTTGCGCTCAAGCTCCGCCTGATAGAGCGTGTTTTCGCAGTGATCGCATTTTGCCCAGATGCCCTCGGGTACCTTGCCCTTGCCATCATCCTGATGGGGGCGCGAGGGGATCAGCTTGTTAAACCAGTTCATCATGTGCGGACCGCAATTGCGTCGTGTAATTGTTTGATAAGCGCGACCGGTGCCATGATGTCGCCTCCGCTCTGCTCTT
>CAZROX010000173.1:0-2107 GCA_964601845.1 uncultured Halothiobacillaceae bacterium | reverse complement strand
GATGATCTTCGCCACCTAGAAGGCGCAAAAATAAAATGTGGCAAAAAACATTTCGAAGAAATAGCAAAAGAAAATGAAAACCCTGCTAGGTACATCAAGTCTACCAATGTCAATGGAATGATGGGGTACGTGGACTAAAGCGCATTGTTGTTGCCCACAACTCAACTCACCTGAAACAACCGCCCCTTCCCCACACCACCAACAGACACACCAGCCAACCTAGCCATATCCCACGCAATAGCAGAATTGCTAGAGATAATCGGCACCCCGAGCGCGCGCTCGGTCGAATCGATAATGGAGGCGCACTTGAGCGAGGTGCAGGACACAAACAGCGCATCGACTGCACCGTCTAGGCCCTGCATTAATTTATCGAGCGCGTGCACAATAGATGCCGGTGTCATTTGCCCCACGATGGAATCCCGATCCTCGTTAAAGGTCACCGCCCCCGCAATTACAAAGCCATCATCTGTGAGCCGGTCGCAGATTTTCTGTGAAATATCTAAGGTGTAGGGGGCCAGATAGCCGATGCGTTTGGCCCCGAGTGCGCGCAGCCCACGCACAGCGGCGGTCATGGGGGTGGTGACATGCGTGGCGTCGATAGAGTTTTTAATTAGTTGTTGTACGCGTGCCTCGCCCATCAGCATCGAGGCGGATGTACAGCCGTAGCCGATGACATCGAACGGATATTGGGGCGGGAACAGCTCCAGTGCACTGGCAAAGTGCCCCTCCATCACCAGCAGATTATCCGCTGTCACCTGATTGTCACAGGGTATCCGACTGTGTAGCAGCGACAGCCCTGCGCCCCTGTCATCTTGGATGCCCTCACCTGTGCCAGCATAGAAAAAACGCAGCTCGTCCTCGATGGTTAAATCGGTGCTCAGGGTCACTAGGCCGAGGCGCGCTGCACGCGTATTGGGGTCGATCAGCTCAAAATCGGCGGGGATAAAATCGGTCATGGCAAGTGGCTTGTGTTGAGGTGAGCGGGCAGCCTAGGCTGGTATCACAGGCAGATCGCGCGTCGCTTGGGTGGTCAGGAGTGTGGCCCCTGAGGCATTGATGCAAATATTCTCTTCTGCCACCATTAGCAGGCCATCGTCGTATAGGAGTGATGGCTCCAGCGTCAGCACCATGTTCTCGGCCAGCTCTGTGGTGTCCCAGGCGGTGTGTGAGGGTGGCTCGGTCAGTTGGGTGCCCAGGCCATGGCCGTAGCGCCCGACATCGCAGCCGCCGCCTGTGCCCATTGCATCGGGGCGCAGGACACGGTCCATGGCGGTGTAGAGGTCTTTTGCCAGGCTGCCGGGGCGGGCAACGGCCAGTGCTGCCTCGGTGGCGTCATAGAGCATCTGGTGTGCTTTGCAGGCGGCATCGGTGGCATGGCCTATGGCAAAATTGCGATCAAAATCACAAAAATAGCCATCCCACACACAGCCGGTATCCAGCATCAAAATATCGCCGCGTGCCAATGCTTGCTCGTTCGGTGGGGCGATAATGTCTCTATAGCCGCCGCAACCGGCAGCCCCCACCAGATAGCTGACATCGTCTACCCCCGCTCTTAGCGCGCGTATTTTGAACTCGCGAAATAGCTCGCTGAGCGGCATGCCCACCTCGACCCAGTTGGGCATGTCGATAAACACATCCGAGACCAACCGGCACACATGGGCCAGCTTGGCAATCTCCGCCGCCGATTTGATGGTGCGCAGGTGTGCGATGGCAGGCGTGATATCGACCAGCGCCACATCGGACAGCGCATCAACCAGTGCCAACAGATCCCCCAGCGGCGCTCTAAAGCTGCTCTCGCGCCCCATTAGGGTGCCGAGCCGCCCGTTCGTCGGCACGTGCTGGCGAATCGTATCCAACAGCAGGCTCTTGCCATCGTCCTGCGCGGCGGGGGATGACCAGCTGCGGATATCGTCTACATAGCAGGTGCGCATCAGGGGCACGCCGATGGTGGGAATGATCGCTATCGGCTTGCCACCCTGTGGCAGCAGCATAAACCACGGCCGCGTTGGGCTTTGCCAAAACTGTGTCATAAAGCCGGTGAAATAGCGGATTTCTGCCTCGGAGGCAAAGAGCATCGCATCGAGATTTTGCTCGGCCATCACACTAT
>CAZROX010000172.1:0-2187 GCA_964601845.1 uncultured Halothiobacillaceae bacterium | reverse complement strand
GCGCCGTTGCGCGCAGATCGCTGATACGCGCGCTCTGGGCGCGGGCGATGTACGCATAGTATTGCGCCATGCGCGCATCGGCACCGGGCGTGCGCTGATCTAACAACACCTGCATGGCTGGTGCGCGTGGCATGCGATACATGAGTTTGACCTGCTCGTTCAGCGCGCGCACCTGATCGGCCAGGTTTTTTTCGAGTACGGCTGCACGCTGCGCAAGTTGCGGCTGCTCTGCCCGCGCACGCGCGAGCACCGCCTCACTGGCGGCAATTTTTTTGTAGAACCCAGAGATGGCGCGATCGAGATCGCGTAGCGCCTTAATCGAGGTGTCGCGCGCCACCCGCTTACGCTCGATACCCTGCTCGATTGTCTGGATCTTGTCTTGAGTCTGCTCGAGCTGGTCGCGGTGTTCCTCAACGTTCGCGACGGCGGCGAGGCTAAAAAACATAAGATATAATGCCAACAATTGCGACACACCGAGCAAGGCCGAGCGCAGCGGGCCGAGCAGCCGAGTCATCGCGGGCAGTCGCACACTAGCAACGAGCAACCTCATCTATCCACCACGAGCGCGCCATGTCGGCACCAACAGAGCCAGATCAACAGACAGCGTCCCAGCAGATCGACGCGGAAATTACAGCGCTCGGCGCAGGTGCCCAACGTGCCAAGTGCGCGATTGCACAGGCTGGCACCCAGACCAAAAATGACGCCCTCTCGGCCATAGCCGATGCAGTGGAGCGCGCGCGCGATCAGATCATCGCGCAGAATCAGCGCGATCTGACAGCGGCAAAGGAGCGGCAACTGCCAGCGCCCATGATCGATCGTCTGGCACTCGATGAGCCACGTATCGCGAGCATGATACACAGTTTGCATCAGATCAAAAACCTGCCGGACCCTGTGGGCAATATCAGTGAATTAAATCGACAGCCATCGGGCCTGCAAATAGGGCGCATGCGCGTCCCGATTGGTGTTGTCGGCATCATCTACGAATCGCGCCCCAATGTGACGCTAGACGCTGCTGCCCTGTGCATCAAATCAGGCAATGCCAGTCTGCTGCGCGGCGGCTCCGAAGCGTCTCACTCCAACCACGCGCTCGCAGCTTGTATCCAAGCCGGCTTGCGGGCGGTGGGGCTTCCGAGCGACATTGTACAACTAGTTGCCAATACCTCTCGCGACTCTGTGCGCGCGCTGCTCCGTTTAAATCAATATATCGACGTGCTGATCCCACGTGGTGGCCCGTCCCTGAGCAGCTATGTGCAGACCGAGGCGCGCATGCCGGTTATCAATCATCTGGCGGGCATCTGCCATGTGTACATCGATGCCGATGCCGACGCCGACAAGGCCCGCGCCATCGCCATCAACAGCAAAACCTACCGCTATGGCATCTGTGGCGCCATGGAAACCCTGCTCGTACACAGCGCCATTGCACAGGCACAATTGCCGCCGATCGCACAGCAACTGCGCGAGCTGGGCGTAACCTTGCGAGGCTGTGCACACAGCTGTCGCATCGACCCAGAGATGGTGCCGGCTGTGGAGTCCGACTGGCAGACAGAGTATCTCGGCCCCATCTTGTCGGTGCGGGTTGTCGAGAGCCTCGAGCAGGCGATCGAACACATCGCACACTACGGCTCCGGGCATACCGATGCCATCGTGACCGATAACTTGCACAGCGCACAACAATTCATGCGGCAAGTGGACTCGAGCTCTGTCATGCTCAACGCGGCCACCTGTTTTGCCGATGGCCACGAGTACGGGCTCGGCGCGGAGATTGGCATCAGCACCAACAGATTGCACGTGCGCGGGCCGGTGGGATTAGAGGGCCTCACGACACAAAAATACATCGTTATCGGCGAGGGCAGTATTCGTGCCTAGGCACGCATATCAGTATCGTGCCCCTCGCATCTTTTGAGCGCGTGACGCAACCTCCGACCCATATCGGCATCATTGGCGGATCGTTTGACCCGGTACACAACGGACATCTTGCCCTAGCGCTGTCTGTAGATCATCTGCTGAAACAACAAACACCACATTACAGAATCCACATCATTCCCGCCCATCTCTCACCACAAAAAAAGCGGGTGCACGCCAGCGCGGCCGATCGGGTGCACATGCTGCAACTGGCCTGCGAGCCGCACCCGACACTGCATATCGACCAGCGCGAGCTGGCACTATCGGCGCCCTCGTACACCATCT
>CAZROX010000171.1:0-2290 GCA_964601845.1 uncultured Halothiobacillaceae bacterium | reverse complement strand
GGGTGTCGGGGAGAATTTGCAAGATCATCTCGAGCTGTACTTTCAGCATAGGTGCAAGCAGCCGATTACCCTCAATGGGCAGTTGAGCTACTGGCGCAAGGGTCTGATCGGCATGCAGTGGCTACTCACTAAGCGCGGCCTGGGCGCGACCAACCATTTTGAGTCCTGCGGCTTTATTCGCTCGGATGCCGGTGTGCAGTGGCCGGATATCCAATATCATTTTTTGCCCGCAGCCATGCGCTACGACGGCCGTGCCGCTTTTTCGGGCCATGGTTTTCAGGTGCATGTCGGCCATAACAAGCCCAAGAGTCGCGGTTGGGTACGTGCGCTATCGGATGACCCGATGCACAAGCCGGCCATACTGTTTAACTATTTGCAGCATCCAGATGACATAGCCGGGTTTCGCAAGTGCGTGCATCTGACACGCGAGCTGATGAAACAGCCAGCGATGCAGCCGTTTTGTGCCGGTGTCATTCAGCCGAGCGACGATCTGATCAGCGACTCACAGATCGATGCGTTTGTGCGTCGGGTTGTCGAGAGTGCCTACCACCCCTCTTGTACCTGCCGCATGGGCGAGGATGATCTGGCGGTGGTGGACTCAACATTGCGCGTGCGTGGTCTTGAGGGGCTGCGTGTGGTGGACTCCTCGGTGTTCCCCACCATTCCGAATGGCAATTTAAATGCCCCCACCATTATGTTGGCCGAGCGGGCGGCCGATCTGATAAAGGGTAATGTGTTGCCGCCAGCGCAAGTTGAAACCCAGGTTGCGCAGGATTGGCAGAGCCAGCAGAGAACGACGAAAATGGTCGATCTCTATTAAGCGTACGTAGGGACTTCGTAAGCGGTGAGATAGCCTGCTGGAGTTACGAGGGCAAGTATCCAGCATGCAGTGCACAGGGTCACGCAATCATTTAGCGTGAGTGGTTACAGCCTAACCGAACACCTTCCAATGGTGTCATGCAATGCACCATTGGAAGCGCAGTTCACTGCGGCCATCTTATAGATTATCGTCTTATGGGTGAGGGCGGCTTGACCTGTTCCATCAAGCTATTATCCCACTTGCCTTCAACTTTAACGTGAGACACAGCGCCGAGCATAATGGCCTCAATAAGATTATGGGACAAGTAAACATAAGTGCCCGGTTGTTTAAACGTGTACATAAAAGCACCTGCCGAACCCGCTGCTATCACCCAAGACTCAATGCCTTCAGCGGGCGGATTTAATAAATTGCCTCGCTCCCAAACATAATCGCCATGCCCACCAATTAAGTGCGGATAGGATGGGCGATTTGCCTGAGAGTGAATAAAGAGTACTGTTTCACCCACTTTTGCGCGCATGGCGTTATTGCCGGTTAGGGCACCCACGGTACCGCCAAAAGGAACATGGGTCGGAATTAAGCCGCGCATGACTTTTACATCATCGGTTAAAGAAGCGATGGGGCTAGCATAGCGTTTGTATTTACCCGCTTTATTTTTTGGCAAATAATAATCTTGCTCGCCTATGTAGTAGGCTCGATCGTATTTAAGTCGCGCCCCATTTTTGTCTTTGAGTCCGTCTCTTGGCAGGATCATAATGGCGCCATTCATACCATGGACAACGTGCCAAGGGATCATCGTGCCACCCGGCGCACAGTGGTAGATAAAGGTGCCAACTTTTATCGCTTTCCAACGCAAAACCACTTCTTGGCCGGGGCCAACAACAGTTAACTCGCCGCCACCCAAAGCACCTGTTGCAGCGTGAAAATCAATGTTGTGAGGCAGTTGATTGGTTTTAGGATTGACGAGCGTTAGCTCGATATAATCGCCTTCATGTGCAACTATGATGGGGCCAGGGACGCTGCCATTGTATGTAAAGGCCCACATAAAAACGCCCGGCTCCACTTCAATTTCTTTTTCCTCAATAACCATCTTAACTTGGATGATTTTCGGTTTGCCTGTCGCGACTTGTTCATGTTTAGGTAAAAAGGGAGGTGCGACGAGCTCTTGAGTCACGCGCTCAAAACCTCTTAGATTTGCTTGTTTGCCGACCGCGTAACCCTCGAGGCCGCCACTGGCAAAAGCAACACTGCCATGAAAAATAATTGCGAGAAGTAACAATGTAAATCTTGTCATTTTTTATCCCTATTATTTATTTAGATGCTCAAAAATATACCGCGATACTTTTTTATACAATTTATTAAATAAAATTTCAACCCGTTATTACGGGTTTATTTGCAATAATTTTTTTAATTAAAAAACTTTTTCGAACAAATAATTAGGGATTTAGGTATTGAATAGTTATTGTATAGAGG
>CAZROX010000170.1:0-2472 GCA_964601845.1 uncultured Halothiobacillaceae bacterium | reverse complement strand
TCTACAATCGCGCGACCTGTGATACACCCTGTTAGAAGTCACGACATGTTTTTAGCTATATCACCCGATTACGTCAGAGCATCCCATGTTGACAATCCATTGTAAAAAAACCGCCCAAGATGCATCGATCATGACCGATGATGCCATGCAGTTTGTCGAATCCTTGGCTGTTGAATTTACCGCATCGCTGGCGCTGCTATTGCAGGCGCGTCAGGCCTATCGCCAACGCATCGACGCCGGTGACCTACCCAATTTTTTACCGGGCGCGGGGGCTATTCGAAACGGTGATTGGACAGCTGCCCCACCACCGGCCGAGCTCGAAGATCGCCGAGTGGAAATCACCGCACCGGCAACGCCCAAGATGGTTGTCAATGCCTTAAATTCAACCGCCAAAGTCTACATGGCCTGCTTTGAAGATGCCCTGACCCCCAGTTGGCATAATTTGATGGCGGGGCAAGCGGCGATCCGATGTGCTGTGCGGCACGACTACAGCTTTACCGACCCAATCAGCGACAAACACTACACCCTAAAACCAGATTACACCTGCAAACTGATGGTCAGACCACGCGGGCTACACCTGCCAGAAAAGCACCTGACGATCAATGGACAGCCGATACCCGCCGCACTCATGGATGCCGGATTATTTTTGTTTCACAACGCCAAATATATGCTGGCGCACGGCGCGACACCGGCGATCTATCTGGCCAAGATCGAGCATGCCGACGAAGCGGCCTGGTGGGATGCCGTGCTGCAATACGCCGAAACACAGCTGGGCTTGCCAAAAGGCGCCATCAAGGTGACCGTGTTAATCGAAACCTTTCCAGCTGTGTTTGAAATGGATGAGATTTTGCACGCCCTGCGCACGCGCGTTTTGGGGCTAAACTGTGGGCGTTGGGACTATATTTTCTCCTACATAAAAACACTGGCCAGCAAGCCAGAATACCTACTGCCCGATCGCAAACAGGTCACCATGCTGGTGCCGTTTATGCGCAACTACTCCAAATTATTGATCGAAACCTGCCATAAAAGGGGCGTGCATGCCATGGGCGGCATGTCTGCTTTTATCCCGGTTCGTGGCGATCGCGCACTCAACGAGGCCGCTTTTGAACAGGTTCAGGCGGACAAAAAGCGCGAGGCGCAAGATGGCCACGATGGCACTTGGGTCGCCCACCCAGATCTGGTCGAGGTCGCCCAGGCGGTGTTCGATCGCATCATGCCCGAGGCGGATCAAAAGAGCAAAATGGGCATCGCAGACACACTCGTCGCCGCCGATCTGCTCTCCCCCGCGCAAGGTGAGCCGACACTTGAAGGATTTAACAGCAATATCGAGGCCGCCTTGCGCTACATGACCGCTTGGTTTGGCGGCCATGGCGCGGTACCCATTTTTAATTTGATGGAGGATGCGGCCACAGCCGAGATCGCACGCACCCAGCTTTGGCAATGGGTCAACTATGGCACACAGCTCGCGGGCGGTGAACACGCTACCAGCACGCTGTTTGAGCAGCAGCTAGCCAGCATCGGCCACACGATTGAAAGCGAGTGCAATGCAGCCCAAAAGATGCATTTAGACCAAGCGATGAGTCTGTTGCAGCGCCTAACCCAGCAAGCGACCCTAGCCGACTTTTTTACCCTCGATGCCTACGACATGCTATCGGAAGAATCGTGCGATGACGCACCCTCTGCCAACGCCTAGTGAATAGCTGACAGGCAAACGCATGCGGTGCATGCAGGGCATATTTTTTCTGCGCTATCGCACGCCTGCCGATGAACTGGTCGGGGACGAGCTGTCTTCAGCCGGCTTTTCAACCATGTCGTTAGACGCTGGTACGCGCTCTGTGGCAGATAAATTGCTCAATTGATTTTCTAGCGCTTCTAGGCGCTCTATCAGCATATTGGCTCTTTTGTTGCGTGCAGCGATGGCAGCTGATTGTTTGTCAACGATATCCTTTATATCTTCTGCAGTATGTTGCACATATTGATCGATGCATTCAAAATACTTGGCATCCGTCATGGTACTGCTACATTTATGCTTAGGATATGGGCTCCACAAAGGTAGATTGCTGTCAGTCCAAAAATACAGATAGGCCAAATACAGCAAGCAGATGCCGACGGCAACGACGAAGGCGATATATAAGATATGCGTGATTCGCCCGCCCAAAACTTGCAATTTGTTGCGCGCCGACTCCACTAAGCTCACAATTTTTGACGGCATTTTTATTTTCATAAACTGCTAGGCATTCCCATATTTTTATCATGCGATCCACTGTAATCCAGCGCCCATGATCCCTCATATCACTACATTTTTATATGACCAACCGGCCATCTTGGCACTTTACTATATTCGGCGCTGCACCGAATAGGTACAACAGCTCCGCAGCATAGCAGTGGTAACTCAAGCGCCAAACCCTATGGCACTGGATCTCAGAGCTAGCTATTATCAACCCCCCTCGGTACCCTGCCCCACCCATCACA
>CAZROX010000169.1:0-2485 GCA_964601845.1 uncultured Halothiobacillaceae bacterium | reverse complement strand
GGAGTGACATATCCTCAAGCGTGAAGGTGAGCGGGATGCGCATATCGAGCGTGGTGGCCAAAATATTCAGTGTCTTGGACAGCTTGGGCATATCGCCCAAGTACTGCCAACTGTCGTAGCGGCTGGTAAAGCCGTTCGGTTGTGCATCGCCAAACCATTTAAGCTCCACCCCACGCGCTAGGCAGGCGCGGATTAGCTCGGGGATTGTGTGTTCGTTCAGTTGCGGCACCCTAAATTGAATGGAACTGCCCACAAATTTTTCTTGTGCTGGGCGCTGGGGTACCTGAATAGCTGGGCAGGCGCGCAGGGCGGACTCAAGGGCGCGATAGCGCAGGTTCCAGCGTTCAATATTTTGCTCTAGTGTCTGAAGTTGCGGGCGTAAAATTGCGGCGCGCAGGTTGTCCATGCGACCGCTGTAGTTGGGGGTGGTCAGCTTCAAGTTGTCGACAATTCCGGCTGGGGGTGGCGTTCCGTGGCGATTGTACAGCATGTAGGAGCCAGAGTGAATAATGGCGCTGGCCATAATATTGGGGTCGTTGGTGGTGAGCAAACCGCCTTCCCCCGAATTGATGTGCTTGTAGGTTTGGGTGCTAAAGCAGGCGATCTGGCCAAAGTTTCCCGAGCGGGTGGTATCCCACCAGGCACCCATGGTGTGGGCGCAGTCTTCTATTAAGATTACATCATGCGCTTGGCAGATTTTGGCCACCTGATGCATATCGGCCAGATGCCCACGCATATGCGATAGCATAAAAAATCTGGCACCGGTGGCGATAATTTGTTGCGATAAATGCGACAGATCGACACAGTAATTTTCGTCGATCTCCACTAACTCGACCGGGCCACCAGCGTTATTGATGGCACCGGGCACCGGGGCTAAGGTAAAGGCATTGGTGAGCACCGGTTCACCCGCTTGCAGCCCAGCCGCTTTTAAGGCGATATGCAAGGCATAGCCGCCCGAGGCACAGGCCAGGCAGTAGTCGGTGCCCTGATAGTGGGCGTACTCTTGCTCCAAGCACGCCGCCTCGGACAGCTCATCGCCAAGCGTGTTGTAGCGGTGCAGCCGACCGGATTGCATCACCGCTACCGCTTGTGCGATGCACGCATCCGATAGGGCTTCTTGTTGCGTAAAAGACTTGGTGAACTGCACAGGCGGCGTCATAGCAATCGAGTGCGCTCAGGTGTAGTCTTTCTGCGCATAGACCTCAAAAGATCGCGCGTCGTCTGGGTGGTATTTATTCAGACGCCAATCACAGGCCCGTGCGTGCCCCTCCATCCCCTCCGCTCTCGATATGCGCGAGCCGACTGCGCTAAAGACTTCGTTGGCAGCTTGATCTATTTTTTGATAGGTCAGGATTTTTAAGAATTTTTGCACATTCAACCCACCGCTATAGCGCGCGGCTTTTTTGGTGGGCAGGATATGATTGGTGCCCGAGCATTTATCGCCGTGGGTGACCGTGCTGCCCTCGCCTAAAAATAGGGAGCCATAATTTCTGAGGTGGGCTTTCCACCAATCCAGATCTGCCGCCATGACTTGCAGGTGCTCGCAGGCGTAGCGATCGCTCAGCGCCACCAATTCTTCGCGCGAATCGGCCAGCAGGATTTCACCGTAGTTTTCCCAGGCTGCCATCACCACATCTGCATTGGGCATATCGCGCGCCACTTGCGGGACTAACTCCAGCACCTTGTGTGCCAGCACCTCCGAGGAGGTAAACAACCACACGGGCGAGGTCGGCCCATGCTCAGCTTGCGAGCATAAATCGACCGCAATGGTCATGGCGTCTGCATCTGCATCGGCAATGATGGCCGACTCCGTTGGGCCGGCGTGCACATCTATGCCAATTGTGCCAAATAGCTGATTTTTTGCCTCGGCGACATAGTCGTTACCGGGGCCGACTATCATGTCGGCGGGCTGGCCGGTAAAGAGCCCTTTGGCCAGCGTTGCCACGGCGTGCACACCACCCATCTCTAAGATGACATCTGCGCCCGCCAAATCCATGGCGTAGGCGATAGCGGGGGCGATGGAGGCGGTGCCATCGGCATTGGCGCGCGGTGGTGAACAGGCGGCGATAAAAGATACCCCGGCCACCTTGGCGGTGGTGACGCTCATAATGGCCGAGGCAGCATGGGCATAGCGCCCCCCCGGCACATAGCAGCCGACGCGCGCCACGGGCACCAGGCGTTGCCCGAGCACCACGCCGGGCTCTGTCTCTAGCTCAAACTCCGACAAGCTGGCTTTTTGCGCCTCGGCAAAGCGCTTCACTTGGCGATGGGCAAATTGAATATCTTGCTTAACCTGTTCGGGCACCTGTTCGATCAGCTGCTGTTTTTTCTCTGGCGATAAAATAAAGTCGCCATCCCAGGCATCAAAGCGCTTGGCATAGTCTGCCACTGCCACCCCCCCACGCTGCTCGATATCGGCCAGCATGGTGGCGACCGACTCGGTGATCGCCTTGCTTAGGTTGTCGGTGGTGTCTATATGACGGTG
>CAZROX010000168.1:0-2504 GCA_964601845.1 uncultured Halothiobacillaceae bacterium | reverse complement strand
GAGAGATTCGAACTCCCGACCCTCTGCTCCCAAAGCAGATGCGCTACCAGGCTGCGCTATGCCCCGCGACAATCATTTGACGATCTATTTACCCGATCGGGTCGACACAGCGCAATCATACTAAAAATTAACAGATACCGCGACTATATCCGCACATATTCCTTAGCAAGTGCTCCCACGATAACAGCCATTGAACCTGCGCAACCTACAGCCTTGTGCTAAAAATTCAGCGAAATATCACGGTGCTGCGACAAGCAAACCGCCATAAAGTTGGCATCATCCCCCTCAAAACGCGGCTGTAGACGCAGACCGATCGAGCGGCGAATTTGTTGATCGTACTGATCTAGCGCCCCCAAGAGCTCACCGCTCGCCCGCTCGCGCCAAGCCAGGCTCGCCGTATTGATCCGATCGAGCGCTTCGAGTTGTGACACGATCTGCGCGCGGGTCGGCGCATCCTGCGACTCCAGTGTCTGTACTAAGGTGGCAGCGGCACGCTTTAGCGGCTCCAGATCGTCGAGTAGCAAGAGCGTCTGTTCGATCTGGCGCGCGCCGAGTAGGCTGGATTCTATATCCAGCTCACCGCTCGATGCGGACACCGCCTCTAACAAACTGGCTATATTCTCGTGCACCAGGCGCAAATCTTTGGCATCTGCGATGGTTTGACGCAGCGCTGTGATGTCGCGATAAGCTGTGTCCACCCGTTGGCGGTAGGCCTGCTCTGCTTGCACTTGCGCGGCGTGCAAACGGCTGTAGGTATCCTGTTGCGCCGGCCAGCTTGGCGGGATTTGTCGCTTGAGCTCTGCCAGGTCTTGCTCGTGTACTGCGATTTCCTGTTGCAGTGCGTAATTGTAGCCACGTCTGTAGCGATCGCGTAGCGTCTGCAACTCGCGCTCTTTGTTTTGCATATCGGTACGAATCCGGCTCATCTGCCTGTGCAGGGGCGCGTAATCCACTGCGTGCCGATCGAGCTTATCTGTAGCCGTGCGCACCTGTGAGACAGCATCTGAAACCGTATCGACCCGATGCAGGCTCAACAGCAGTCGATCGCGTATATCGGCGGGCAGATAGCTGATATCCTGCGCGCGCACGGGTGCACTGGCCGCACGCAAGGCATCTTGATTCTGATCGTAATAGTCAAACACATAGTTTTGCAGGCAGTGTTGCATGCGCGGGTTGATCGGTGGCGAAGCTGTCTCTGCGGCCAGGCTGACCCGCTGTGGCAAATAATTGACCAGCCAAGGTGCGAGCACCACCACCACCAAAGCCAGCAGCTGCAAGCCGATAAACACGCACACACCGCGGTAGATATGATTGGTGGTGACCGACTTGGGTGCGACCCCACGCAGATAAAACAGCGAAAACCCAAACGGCGGCGTCAAAAATGATGTCTGCATATTGAGACCAAACATCACCCCCAGCCACACCGCACTCACATTGGCGCTCGGGTCGGCCAACAAAATCGGTGCCACAATTGGCACAATCACCACTGCGATCTCGATAAAATCGAGAAAGAATCCCAGCATAAACATCACCAGCATCACAACAAAAAACTGCATATAAAAACCACCTGGTATGCCGGTCAGATAATGCTTGACCACCTCCTCGCCACCGAAGCCGCGAAAGGCGGAGGTCAACATGGCGGCACCGATCAAAATAATGAACACCATGGAGGTTGTCTTGGCCGTCTCGGTCATCACCTCGACTAGGGTGTTGTCGATTTTGTATGTGCGCCATAGGCTCCACAAAATACCCACAAAGAGCGCGCACACGATCAGGGCAGCTAGCAGCACACCGATGAAATCGCCGATGGATTGAATATCTTGCACATTGATATCGACCAGTGACAAGAGCACGCCAAGTGCGAGCAACGATGCCAACATAATGCATGCCGGTGTAAAGCGATAGGCGCCTGTGTGCAGCCGGTAGCCTGCCATGCAGATGGCAGCCACCGCGCCAATCGAGCCGGCCTGATTGACCGTTGCTATGCCAAAAATAATTGAGCAGAGCACGGTGATAATCATAATCAGTGGTGGCAGGAGCGTGCCGAGCATGCGCCACCACCGATAGGAGGCATCGCGCGCCACAGGTGGGGCAACGCTCGGGTTAATCAGCGCCCGAGTAAAGATATAGGCCACGTAGAGCAGCACCAACAACAAGCCTGGCAAAAACGCGCCGACAAACATATCGCCTGCACTGACCGAAGACACATCAAAGCTGCTCGGCATAGGCACGCCGTTGGCCGCACGATAATCCAACGCGCGCACAGAGTTGGCCTGATCGACCGAGCTGCCGAGCTGATCTGCCAAAATAATCAGCACGATAGAGGGCGGAATGATCTGGCCGAGCGTCCCCGATGCACAGATCGTCCCAGATGCCAGCGAGGGCGAATAGCGGCTTCTGAGCATGGCGGGCAGCGAGATCAATCCCATCGCGATCACCGTGGCCCCGACTATGCCCGTGGTCGCGGCGAGCAGCGCCCCGACCACCACCACCGAAATACCCCA
>CAZROX010000167.1:0-2524 GCA_964601845.1 uncultured Halothiobacillaceae bacterium | reverse complement strand
TTTCCTTCCTCCTCTCCGATTCTTCCTCCGTCAGTAAAAGAAAATCAAAATGGCTTCACACATTGTTGGATACCCACGTATGGGCCCTAAGAGAGAGCTCAAGTTTGCATTGGAATCTTTCTGGGATGGTAAGAGCACTGCTGAGGATCTTCAGAAGGTGTCTGCTGATCTCAGGTCATCCATCTGGAAACAGATGTCTGCCGCTGGGACTAAGTTCATCCCTAGCAACACCTTTGCTCACTACGACCAGGTTCTTGACACCACCGCCATGCTCGGTGCTGTTCCACCTAGGTATGGATACACTGGTGGTGAGATCGGCCTTGATGTTTACTTCTCCATGGCTAGAGGAAATGCCTCTGTGCCTGCCATGGAAATGACCAAGTGGTTCGACACCAACTACCATTACATCGTCCCTGAGTTGGGCCCTGAGGTTAACTTCTCTTACGCATCCCACAAGGCGGTGAATGAGTACAAGGAGGCCAAGGCTCTTGGTGTTGACACCGTCCCTGTACTTGTTGGCCCAGTCTCTTACTTGCTGCTTTCCAAGGCTGCCAAGGGTGTTGACAAGTCATTCGAACTTCTTTCTCTTCTCCCTAAGATTCTCCCGATCTACAAGGAAGTGATTACCGAGCTTAAGGCTGCTGGTGCCACCTGGATTCAGCTTGACGAGCCTGTCCTTGTTATGGATCTTGAGGGTCAGAAACTCCAGGCCTTTACTGGTGCCTATGCTGAACTTGAATCAACTCTTTCTGGTTTGAATGTTCTTGTCGAGACCTACTTCGCTGATATCCCTGCTGAGGCATACAAGACCCTAACCTCATTGAAGGGTGTGACTGCCTTTGGATTTGATTTGGTTCGTGGCACCAAGACCCTTGATTTGGTCAAGGCAGGTTTCCCTGAGGGAAAGTACCTCTTTGCTGGTGTTGTTGATGGAAGGAACATCTGGGCCAACGACTTTGCTGCGTCCCTAAGCACCTTGCAGGCACTTGAAGGCATTGTTGGTAAAGACAAGCTTGTGGTCTCAACCTCCTGCTCTCTTCTCCACACCGCTGTTGATCTTATCAATGAGACTAAGCTTGATGATGAAATCAAGTCATGGTTGGCGTTTGCTGCCCAGAAGGTCGTTGAAGTGAACGCTTTGGCCAAGGCTTTGGCTGGTCAGAAGGACGAGGCTCTTTTCTCTGCCAATGCTGCGGCTTTGGCTTCAAGGAGATCTTCCCCAAGAGTCACCAACGAGGGTGTCCAGAAGGCTGCTGCTGCTTTGAAGGGATCTGACCACCGTCGTGCAACCAATGTTAGTGCTAGGCTAGATGCTCAGCAGAAGAAGCTCAATCTCCCAATCCTACCAACCACAACCATTGGATCCTTCCCACAGACTGTAGAGCTCAGGAGAGTTCGTCGTGAGTACAAGGCCAAAAAGGTCTCAGAGGAGGACTACGTTAAAGCCATCAAGGAAGAGATCAAGAAAGTTGTTGACCTCCAAGAGGAACTTGACATCGATGTTCTTGTCCACGGAGAGCCAGAGAGAAACGACATGGTTGAGTACTTTGGTGAGCAGTTGTCTGGTTTTGCCTTCACTGCAAACGGATGGGTCCAATCTTATGGATCTCGCTGTGTGAAGCCACCAGTTATCTATGGTGATGTGAGCCGTCCCAAGGCAATGACCGTCTTCTGGTCCGCAATGGCTCAGAGCATGACCTCTCGCCCAATGAAGGGTATGCTTACTGGTCCCGTCACCATTCTCAACTGGTCCTTTGTCAGGAACGACCAGCCCAGGCACGAAACCTGTTACCAGATCGCTTTGGCCATCAAGGACGAAGTCGAGGATCTTGAGAAAGGTGGAATCGGTGTCATTCAGATTGATGAGGCTGCACTTAGAGAAGGACTACCACTCAGGAAATCCGAGCATGCTTTCTACTTGGACTGGGCCGTCCACTCCTTCAGAATCACCAACTGTGGAGTCCAAGACAGCACCCAGATCCACACTCACATGTGCTACTCCCACTTCAATGACATCATACACTCCATCATCGACATGGATGCTGATGTCATCACCATTGAGAACTCCAGGTCTGATGAGAAGCTTCTTTCCGTGTTCCGTGAAGGAGTGAAGTACGGTGCTGGAATCGGTCCAGGAGTCTACGACATCCACTCTCCAAGAATACCATCTTCTGAGGAAATCGCAGACAGGGTCAACAAGATGCTTGCTGTCCTAGAGCAGAACATCCTTTGGGTTAACCCTGACTGTGGTCTCAAGACCCGTAAGTACACCGAGGTCAAGCCTGCACTCAAGAACATGGTTGATGCGGCTAAGCTCATCCGCTCCCAGCTCGCCAGTGCCAAGTGAAGAAAAGCTTGATTTGAACAAGGAAACGTTTTTTTTTCTCTAAAATGGTTGTGTTTTATTTGGTTTAATAACTTTCTTAAAAATATTTTTAGTCGAAGGTAGATTTGATGCATATGGTTTCTTTCTTGTTGAGAGAGAGAAAGGCTATAGCATCCTTTGGATTTGATGCAATGTTTG
>CAZROX010000166.1:0-2525 GCA_964601845.1 uncultured Halothiobacillaceae bacterium | reverse complement strand
GGACCCAAAGCGCGTAAGTTGTAGCCATCGAGCATCCCCAATATCTGCCCCACCGCCAGCGCGCCCGATGAGGGCGGCCCCATGCCGCAGACTTGAAAAGATCGGTAGGGTGCGCACACGGGCGGGCGCGTTTTGACGCGATAGTGGTGAAAGTCTGCCCGCGCCAACACGCCGGGCCGCGCGCTGTTTTGTACCAGCTCGACCATATCCGCCACTAGTGGCCCGCGATAAAAAGCGGCGGCGCCAGAGCTCGCCAATAACCGCAGGGATTTTGCATAGGCCGGATTTTTTAACCGCTGGCCCACCTGCAAGGGCACGCCCGATGGCAGCAGGTAAGCGGCTGTTGCGGTGAAGCGGCGCAAGCGGTGTTGATCTTTTTCAATTAAATGGGCGAGTCTTGCAGAGACATTAAAGCCCCGCTCGGCCAGCTCGATGCCACGGCCAAATAGGCGCTCCCAATCGAGCTTGCCCCATCTGCTGTGGGCCTGCTCCATCAGGGCTGGGGTGCCCGGGGTGCCAACTGACAGGCCACCGACCACCGCATCAAAGAACGCCAGCGGCTTGCCAGACGCATCCTGAAACAACCGCGGGTGAGCCGCTCTAGGCGCCGTTTCGCGGCCATCTAGGGTGGTGATGGCACCGGTTTTGCCATCGTACCAGACCAAAAATGCCCCCCCGCCCAACCCGGAGCTTTGCGGCTCTACCAAGCCGAGTACCGCTTGCACGGCGACCATTGCATCCGCTGCCGTGCCACCGCGGCGCAGAATCTGCGCACCGGCTCGACTGGCCAGCGGGTTGGCCGCCACCACCATCCAATGCTCGGACTCGACAGGTGCGCCGATCGCCGGTGCGCCTTGGGCCGCACCTGTTTCCGGTGCAAAGGCGTCGGTTATCTGCTGGGCTAGGGCAGGATTGGCGTAAAGGATGGCGAAAAGAATGCTTGCCAGTAGCGGTAATGTGTTCAATGCATCTGCCTAGCGTTACTGTGATTGCGATAGTTTGTAGGGGGCTTGTTCACTTTAGGGGCGATGGATCATAACCGTGCATCGCGCTGGTGCTGCGTTGGTGGCTAACGATACCCCCACTTGCCGTGCCGATCTGCACCCACCCGATCCGCTCAGTCCTCTTCTCGCATACTCATTTCGAGTTTGCGGCGTTTTTGTTGGCGGAAAATCATCCACGCGGCCAGCAATACGCAGATCGCCACGACCAAAATAATAATACTGGCCAGCGCATTGATATCGGGGCGCAGCCCGAGGCGCACCCGCGAGTAGATCAGCATCGGCAAGGTCACCGCCCCTGGGCCGGAGACAAAGCTGGCAATAATCAGATCATCCAACGACAGCGTAAAGGCGAGCAGCCAACCCGCCAACATACCGGGGGTTAAGAGCGGCAGCGTAATATCGATCAGCACGCGCAGCGGTTTTGCACCGAGATCCTGCGCGGCTTCCTCTAGCTCCTGCGCCATGCCCGCTAGGCGCGATTGAATGATAATCGCGACATAGGCCATAGAAAACGTAATATGGGCGATTGTAATGGTGGTAAAGCCGCGCTCGCCGGGCCAGCCGATAAACCCCTTGAGCGTGGTAAACAGCAGCAGCAAAGACAAGCCGGTAATCACCTCTGGCATCACCAAAGGGGCTGAGATCATGCCGCTGAACAGGGTGCGCCCCCGGAAACTGCCAAAACGGACCAGGGCCAGCGCGGCCAGGGTACCGAACAAGGTGGCAAAGGTTGCATTGACTGCGGCGATCTTCAGACTGAGCATCACCGCCGCCCAGATCTCCTCGCTCTGAAACAACACGCCGTACCACTTGGTGGAAAAACCACCCCACACGGGTACCAGCTTGGATTTATTAAACGAGTAGATGATCAGCAGGATCATCGGAATATATAAAAAAGCGATGCCCAGGTAGGTGATGCCGATTAAAACAAGATTGCGTTTACCCTCCCTCACGAGGCTTTATGCTCCCTGTTCTGCATATGCTGATACAGCATCATCGGCAGCACCAGCACCAGCAGCAACGCAATCGCCACAGCGGAGGCCACCGGCCAATCGGTATTGGCATTGAATTCGTTGTAGAGAACGCGCCCGATCATCAACACATTGCCACCCCCCAACAGATCGGGTATCACATACTCGCCCGTCGCCGGAATAAACACCAACAGAGAACCTGCGATGATGCCCGGCAGCGTCAGCGGTAGGGTAATGGTGAAAAAAATCACCCACGGTCGTGCGCCGAGATCTGCCGCCGCATCGAGCAACCCCCAGTCGAGCTTTTCCATATTGGCGTACAGCGGCAAAATCATAAACGGCATATAGGTGTAGACGATGCCAACATAGACCGCAAATTCTGTATACAACATGCGCACAGGCTCATCGATGATACCGAGCGCTAGCAGCAAGTTATTGATGGTGCCCTGATCGGCGAGCAGCCCCATCCAGGCGTATACGCGCAGCAAGAAGGAGGTCCAAAATGGCAAAATAATGAGCATGAGCAAAACATGCTTGGTGGTATGGCTTG
>CAZROX010000165.1:0-2564 GCA_964601845.1 uncultured Halothiobacillaceae bacterium | reverse complement strand
TACATGTTGGCCCTAGTTTTTTTGCGTGTATGCTCTCCTTGTTATCTGCCCAGATAATCTGGGGTGCGCCAGATTTAGCGTCAGCGTCTTAGCCGATAGATGGCGCGCTCTGGCGCGTTGGCGACATGTCTGATATCACATCCGATTTGAATAGCGCCCAGGCCGCTGCCGTTGGCCTGCCAACCGATGCCCATGCCATCGTGCTGGCGGGTGCTGGCAGCGGCAAGACGCGCGTGCTGGTCAATCGCGTCGCCTGGCTCTGTCAGGCGAATATCTCGCCCCATGCAATTTTTGTCGTGACCTTTACCAACAAGGCGGCGGGCGAGATGCACGAGCGCTTGATGGGGCTGTTGGGTCAGCCGACCCGTCAGTTTTGGATCGGCACCTTTCACGGCTTGGCGCATCGCATGATTCGCCAACACAGCGATGTACTCGGACTTTCGCGTAATTTTCAGATACTCGATGCAGAGGATCAGCTGCGCGCGATAAAAAATATCCTGCGCAGGCTCAATTTGGATCCGACCGTGTGGCCGCCGAAAACGGTGCGCGGTTGGATTAATGATCGCAAGGATGATGCGTTGCGCGCCCAGCAGGTGCAGACCGGTGGCGATGCCTTTCAGCGGCGCTATTGCGATATTTACGCAGCTTACGAGCAATATTGTCGGGACAACGATCTGGTCGATTTTGCCGAGCTGTTGTTGTTGGCCCTAGAGCTGGTGCGCGATCACGCCCAGATACGCGAGCAGTACCAGCTGCGCTTCTCGCATCTTTTGGTGGATGAGTTTCAGGATACCAGCACCATTCAATATCTATGGCTGCGCCAGCTCGCCGGAGAGCGGGGCCGATTTTTTGTGGTCGGCGACGACGACCAGGCGATCTATCGTTGGCGGGGTGCGCGGGTGGAGAACATGCTCAACTTCAGCTCGCAGCTGCCCAATGTGCAACTGATTCGCCTAGAGCAAAACTACCGCTCGACCGGCAGTATTCTCGATGCGGCCAATGCAATGATCGCGAACAATGGCGGGCGTATCGGCAAGCGGCTATGGACCGCCTCTGGGCCGGGTGAAGCGATTGTTTGCTACAGCGCCTACAACGAGCAGGACGAGGCCCAGTTTGTCATCCAACAAATACAGCTGTGGGTGGCCGACAACGGTTGCTATCGGGACTGTGCCATTTTGTACCGATCGAGCGCGCAGTCGCGCGTGATCGAAAGCGCGCTCATCCAAGCGGGTTTGTCCTATCTAGTCTATGGCGGCCAGCGCTTTTTTGAACGCGCCGAAATTAAAGATGCGCTGGCCTATCTGCGCCTAATCGAAAATCGCGACGATGATATCGCCCTGATGCGCATCATCAACCAGCCGCCGCGCGGCCTGGGTGCCAAGACGCTACAACTGTTTGGGCAGTTGGCACAGCAGCAGCAGATGTCCTTGTGGCAGGCGATCGCTCAGGCGCTGGAGACAGGCGCGATCGGCGGCAGGGCGGCCAGTGCGAGTGCGGCGTTTGTCGCGCTGATCGAGTCATTCGATGACGATCGCCACAAGCTGCCACTGCCCGAGTTGATCGCCCGCGTTATCCGCGGCAGTGGCCTGCGCGATTACCTGCTACAGGAGCCGGGCGAAAAAGCCAAAATGCGCGTAGAGAATCTCGACGAGCTGGTCAGTGTCGCCCCGCGTGCCGATGAGGTCACGCGCGATGAGGCGATCTCCGAGTTGACACAATTTCTCTCGGAGGTGACGCTCAATGCCGATGGGATGGAGGATCAGCGCCCCGAGGACTGCGTGCAGATGATGACGCTACACGCCTCCAAAGGCTTGGAGTTTCCGGTCGTGTTTATCGTGGGCATGGAGGAGGGCTTGTTGCCCAGCTATCAGTCGCTTAATTTGGCCGATGCCCTGCAAGAGGAGCGGCGCCTGTGCTATGTCGGCATCACGCGCGCGCGCAAGCGCGCCTATCTCAGCCATGCCCACCGGCGCATGTTGTACGGTAGAACACAACAAAACTTGCCCTCGCGCTTTGTGCGCGAAATACCCAGCCTACAGGATATGAGCCCGGTGCCACTGGTCGAGCCGGTGCGCGATCTGCCGCCTAGCGACCTGTCGCCCGACCTGCCGCAGGCCGAGGGGGGCGCGTTTACGCTCGGTCAGCGCGTGCGACACCATCGGTTTGGCGAGGGGACGGTCACCAACCTTGAGGGGCGCAATGAACATGCACGGGTGCAGGTGCGCTTTGCCGGTGCGGGTAGCAAGTGGTTGGTGTTGACCTACGCCAATCTGGAGGCCTGCTAGGTGCGCGCGTCAGTCGATTATGAAAGCTACACACCCGCCGCCGATGCGCTAAAAAATCGGGTGATCTTGATTACGGGTGCAAGCGGTGGGCTGGGTTCGGCCATCGCCAGAGGCGCCGCCGAAGCCGGTGCCACGCTGGTGCTATTGGGCAGAAATCGCACTGCCTTGGAACAGCTATACGATGAGTTGGAGCAGCTTGCCCCCGGGTGTGCGTCGATTTACCTAATGGATATCGCCGGTGCATCGGTCGAAGATCACGCAACCCTAATCGAAAAAATT
>CAZROX010000164.1:0-2592 GCA_964601845.1 uncultured Halothiobacillaceae bacterium | reverse complement strand
ACATCAGCGGTGTGGGCGAAAGTAAATTTGAAAAATATGGTGCGCAGTTTATCGCTGTAATCGCGCAGCATGCCGAGGCGGTGTAGGGGTATTTTATCTAGGGTGCCCCGAGGTCGTGGCCTATCGCAATCTGGTGAATATGATCGGCAATGGACTGGCCGCCTGTCGCATCATCACAGCCCAGCGAATGAGCCGATGGAATATCGAGCGCAGTCAATGCCTTGAGTATTCGCAGATTGTGAGCGTGCCGGCGTGTAACGCCCATCGACACAGGATGGCCTTGCAGGTGCTGACATCTAAAAGCTGGCATAATCGCAACCTAGTCTGTTGCTAGGGCATTTTTTGTAGATTCAATATTACTGATCCTTGCACAAGTACGATGCTGAGAGCCATCGCTCATTGAGGAGAGCCTGTGCCCCCCAGAGAAGCTTTACCCTTGACACATCTGGCCAAGCTGGAGTCCGAGGCAATCCATATCATGCGCGAGGTGGTCGCAGAGGCCGAGCGTCCGGTGATGTTGTACTCGGCGGGTAAAGACAGTGCCGTGATGTTGCACCTGGCCAAGAAAGCATTTTTCCCATCGCTGCCCCCTTTTCCACTCTTGCACGTGGATACCACTTGGAAATTTAAAGCGATGTATGGGCTGCGGGACCAGGCGGCAGCAGAGGCGGGTATGCCGCTGTTTATTTATCAAAATCCAGAGGCGCTGGCGCGGGCGATCAATCCGTTTGACCATGGCGGATTGCATACCGATCTTTGGAAAACCGAGGGCTTGAAGCAGGCGCTCGATAAATGGGATTTTGATGTGGCCTTTGGCGGCGCCAGGCGCGATGAGGAAAAGTCTCGTGCCAAGGAGCGGGTGTTTAGCTTTCGCACCAGGCAACATCGGTGGGACCCAAAAGAGCAGCGCCCCGAGCTTTGGTCACTCTACAATGCGCGCAAAGCCAAGGGTGAGCGCATCCGCGTCTTCCCGCTATCCAATTGGACAGAGCTGGATATCTGGCAGTATATTTATCTTGAGGGTATCGAGATAGTGCCGTTGTATTTTGCCGCCCAGCGCCCGACGGTGGTGCGCGATGGGTTGTTGATTATGGTGGATGATGATCGCCTGCCCTTGCAGCCGAATGAAACACCTCAGATGCGCACCATTCGTTTTAGAACCCTAGGCTGCTATCCGTTGACCGGCGCGCTGGAGAGTCGGGCGGCCAGTGTGCCGGAAATCATCCAAGAAATCCTGTTGAGCACCACCTCTGAGCGTCAGGGTCGGGCGATCGACTCCGATCAGAGTGCCTCCATGGAGTTAAAAAAACAGCAGGGGTATTTCTAGTGTCGCGCAAAAAAGCCTGCGCCGATCAGGCACCAACAGCAACAAATACCCGACAGCAGACCGATCAGGCGCGCTTGTCAACGGACGCGATCGATCGCTATTTTGAATTGCAGCAGAAGAAAACCCTGTTGCGTTTTATCACCTGCGGCTCGGTCGATGATGGAAAATCCACCCTGATAGGCCGTCTGCTCTACGACAGCCAAATGGTGTTGGACGATCAACTGCAGCAATTGGAGGCACAGCGCAAGCGCACGGGCAACCATGACGATGAGCTAGACTTTGCACAGCTGGTGGATGGCTTGGCGGCAGAGCGAGAACAGGGCATCACCATCGATGTGGCCTATCGTTTTTTCGTCACCGAAAAGCGCAAATTCATCGTGGCAGATGTGCCGGGGCACGAGCAGTACACCCGCAATATGGTGACCGGTGCATCGACTGCGGATTTGGCCGTGATCCTGATCGACGCCAGAAAAGGGGTGCTGACCCAAACACAGCGACACAGCTATCTGTGCCATCTGCTCGGCATTCGCCAGGTATTGTTGGCGGTTAATAAGATGGATATGGTGGCCTATTCACAGGAGACCTTCGATCAGATTGTGGCGGACTACGCCGCTTTTGCGCAAGAGATTGGTCTGGCAAACGTGACGGCCATGCCGGTGTCGGGCCTAAAAGGTGACAATATCACGACGCTGTCACCTCGGATGCCCTGGTATCAGGGGCCGACTTTTATGCAGTATCTGGAGCGGGTCGAGATGACGCAAGCCCCCGATGAGCTGGCGGCCTTTTGCATGCCGGTGCAATGGGTCAACCGACCAGAATCAGACTTCAGAGGGTTTGCCGGTACGATTGTGGCAGGTCGAGTGCAGCCAGGCGATGAGATTATGATCTTGCCATCGGAAAAAAAATCGACAGTCGCCCGCATCGTCACCTTTGATGGGGATCTGGCCGAGGCAGGTGCAGGGCAGGCGGTGACGCTGACTTTAGCCGATGAATTGGACTGCTCTCGCGGTCAGGTGATGGCGGCGGTGGACAGCGCGCTTGCCGTGTCCGATCAATTTGAAGTGACGCTGATTTGGATGGATGAGCAGCCGCTGGTTCCAGGGCGCGCCTATTACTTGAAGTTGGGCACGCAAACAGTTTCTGCCACGGTGGCCGAACCCAAATATCAAATCGACGTCAATACCCTCGCGCACACAGCGACCAAAAACCTCGGTCTCAATGCCATCGGGGTGGTGAATATCACCATCGACCGGCCGATACCATTT
>CAZROX010000163.1:0-2617 GCA_964601845.1 uncultured Halothiobacillaceae bacterium | reverse complement strand
TGCGCTGCGCACCGATCGACAAGAGAGTTTTTTGGCCGCCTATCGACGCCTCGGACCCGAGGTGTTTAAGCAATCCATGTATCCCAATTCACACACCTAAAGTAGATCGCACACATGCCACTTGTTACAGACCAAGGATTCGAGCCGATACCCCCGCTGCACTTTATCTTGCCCAATGAGCTTGAGCACGCCACAGGAGTGATCGCACTGGATGTGCCAAACGATACAGATGTCGCCCAGTTAGCCTCATTGCTGCCGCGCATCACCTGCATCCGAGTGGCATTCCCGCGCTTCTCGGATGGGCGCGGGTTTAGCCTGGCACGCCAATTGCGCGAGCTGGGCTATAGCGGCAAGCTTATTGCCAGCGGCCATTTGATCTCGGATCAATATCGGCACGCGCGCGCCTGTGGCTTCGATGCCTGCGAGATAGACGATGCCATCGCCCAGCGCCAACCCGAACACCACTGGATTGGCCAACAACCCAGCCAAAACTATCGCGACAAGCTGGCCGGGCGCGCTGGTAAAAACACGACCCAGGCCACACACAACATCTATGCCGAAACAGTCACATCCGTGGAGCACTACACCGATCGGCTGTTCAGTTTTCGCATCACGCGCCCCGACGGCTTTCGCTTTCGTGCCGGTGAGTTTGTGATGATTGGCCTGCCCAATGTGCAGCCAGACAAGCCGCTGTTTCGCGCCTACTCCATTGCCAGCCCCACTTGGTACGAGTCGCTCGAGTTCTTGTCCATTAAAATTCCGGATGGCGCCTTCACGCAACACCTGCAAAACCTGCAGGTGGGCGATACCGTGCTGCTACGCAAAAAAGCCACTGGCACCCTGGTACTCGATGCGCTGACCCCGGGCAAGCGCCTGTACATGTTTTCAACCGGCACCGGTATCGCACCCTTTGCATCCCTAGCACGCGAGCCGGATGTACTGGAGCGGTTTGAGCAGATCATCCTGACACAGACATGCCGCCTGCGGGCCGAGCTGACCTATGGAGAAAACCTGATAGCGGAGCTGTACGATCAAGCGCACCCTATCAGCGACTGGTCGCCGAGCGATAAGTTACACTTCTATACATCGGTGACACGCGAGAGCCACACGCGTACCGGCCGTATTCGCACGCTGATCGAGAGCGGTGATTTGGCGAGCGCACTCGCCCTGCCACCCCTGAACCCGGCAACAGATCGCATTATGATCTGCGGCTCCAAATCCATGCTAGCCGATCTTGGCGACCTGTGTGAATCCCAAGGCTTTGTGCAGGGTTCTATCAATGAGCCTGGCAGCTATGTTATCGAGCGGGCATTCGCAAGCTAACAGCACAAAGGCCCAAGGCGACTATTATTGCGTTGCAGCTCAGCCGGCCGATTGGCACACAACAGCAATGGATATGACACACTGCAGCGGTTGCTAGAAAACAGCCATAAAGGGTGCAAAAATTTTAGGCTAGGGGCTTGTTGCATCCATGCAACACATGCAATTGCATCATGGGGGCGCCATCTAGAGCGCTATGACACTGCGTTAGTTTCAACGATTATTGATAGCATCATCGACAGCGTTATCGACAGCCTCCGTAGCAGCATCATTAATGGCCTTGCTAACAGCGAGTGATATTGCAATCAAAGCGACATACTTAAAAACACTTATGAAAGCGCCTGTAACAACAGAGCCGCCCTCATCTTCCTCCTCTACCTGTTGTGCAGAGCCTGATTGCGCATCGGCGTCATATTTGCCAGCGGTACTGGCACAACCAGAGATGGCCAGAGTCAGCCCCAGTAACAGCACAGCAATTTTCTTGGCAATTAGCGACATAACGATTTCCTTTATGCTTATATGTGAGTGTATCGGAGTACACACAACCCATCGACCTTACCGGATTGTCTTTGCAGGGTCAATATTAAAGTAGCCTACGCTTTGCAAGCGGCTACTTGGCAAAACCTAAATATGCCAGTAGCCACAACAAGCTTGAGCAGGCACAGCACGCGACCAAATTATGCACTGTCTACCGCGCAAAAAGATTGTGAGTGGGCTGATTATACCGGTTTGAGATACGCTATCGACGCACTCAGCGCTGTGGCACTGATGCTAGAGTTAATCCGCGTGCCCAAATAGGCACCCATCGCCGGTTGAGTGCGATGGCGCCCGCGCACCTATCTCGGCGCGTATGCTGAGTGAATTAGCTATTTTAATTGCCAACTAAATGCACTCATCCTGCTGTCGGATAATGGATTAGGCTTGACAACTATCGGGGAGATACTCAGATGGAATCGTAGCACTAGCTGTTGGGTGTGGCCTGCACTTAATCGTAAAGGTACCATTGGTGTCGATATAATCGACTTGGAAGAGCAAGGGAATGGTATCGCCAGCACCGGGATATGTATCTGGTGTCAGGTAGATGTGAACAACAACCTGGTCCTCTGGCGTGGGTGCCCAAAATTCAACATAGCTGACGTACTTCGAGTCGATAGCTTCTTCTGATCTCTTGGTGCTAGGGAAACGACCAGTTGTCGTGTGCAAACGAATTGCTCTTTGTACGGCCTCATTACCAAAACCGATGACTTCTGTCATGTGTGCTCTGCTGATATACGTGTTGTACGCAGGCAAAGCGATA
>CAZROX010000162.1:0-2655 GCA_964601845.1 uncultured Halothiobacillaceae bacterium | reverse complement strand
CACATCTCTGTCTCTAGCTCAAACCCCGAGGAGACGAGCGGAAAGGATTTGACATAGCGGCGTGAAAAACACCGGTAGCCAGAGAACACATCCGTGAATTTTTTTCTAAAAAAACAACTGAACAAATAGCTGAAAAATTGATTGCCCCATCGGTGACCAAAACGATAGGCGTTTTTGTCGTCTGCCTGGCGCACGCCTATGACCATATCCAAGTGGTTGCGACAGAGCATGTCCACCATTTTGCTCGCACAGGTTATATCGTAGGTGCCATCGCCATCGGCGATGAGATAGATATCGGTGTTAATGCTGTTAAAGCCTCTGCGCACAGCATGGCCCTTGCCCTTGTTTTGTTCGTGCAGAACATGCGCACCGGCACGCAGGGCGATGGCCGCTGTCTCATCGCTCGATTGATTGTCCACCACATAAACTATCGCCGCTGGCAGATGCTGTTTGAAATCGGCCACCACTTGCTCGATGGTGGCCGATTCGTTCAGGC
This sequence comes from uncultured Halothiobacillaceae bacterium, assembly GCA_964601845.1. Lineage (GTDB taxonomy): Bacteria > Pseudomonadota > Gammaproteobacteria > CAZROX01 > CAZROX01 > CAZROX01. The sequence goes on along the minus strand of CAZROX010000162.1, from coordinate 2,159 downwards.
AGGGCAGGATAACCCCGATGCTCGGCGCACTCATAAAGTGTGTGCCCTCACCAGTGGCTCGACCAGGCGCTCAAATCGACTGCCGATCATGTGCCGGCCGATTGCGCAACAGTGTTTTCTAGTGCGTTAGTCATAAAAAGTTGTCGCAAGCTCTCGTGTAGCGCCCTTGGCTGCAAAATGCAGCGGGATGGCTTAGGTTTTTGCACGCAGATTTATCCAGCGAGATTATGGCACATAACCTGTTGTCGCTATCGCTGGGCGGTCGTTTTTGCACTCCTTGCCAGCTTGTAACTATGGCGATTGTGGCTTGTTTAGGGGTGCGGATCGGCAAGGTGGCATAGGCCACAATTTTTGCCCCAAAAAAGCCCCCCAGCTGCAATGAAAAAACCCTGCCGCTGGGGGGTGCAATCGCCCCATAGATACCGGCGATTTTCAGGTGAAAAATTTTTTTATTTTGGGGCTATGCAATGCACAGAAAAAGCGTTATCGTGCGCGTGTTGCCGCGCCATCGCAATGGGTATTTTTAGCAACAGCTTCAGCTGTGTGAGGTAGGGTTATGTGGCCATCAGTCATCGTTGTTTGGCCTTTGCTTTTTGGCATAGGTTTGCTCGCTATGGGCAATGGTCTTCAGGGCACTTTACTGGGTGTGCGTGCCACTATTGAGTCCTTTTCTACCGTTGCCACCGGTGCGATGATGGCCTGTTATTTTGTGGGTATGCTGCTCGGCAGTCTGGCAACGCCCTATCTGTTGAAGCGGGTCGGCCATGTTCGGGTTTTTGCCGCCCTGGCATCGCTGATCTCCATTGCGATTTTGGTGCACAGTGTCTGGATCAATTTTTTTGTCTGGAGTCTCATGCGCATCGCCACCGGCTTCTCTTATGCCGGTTTGTATATTGTGGCAGAGGGCTGGTTGAACGATCGTTCTAGCAACGCCAATCGCGGCAAGATGTTGGCGCTCTATATGCTAATTATCACCCTAAATACCGGCCTTGGGCAGCTGTTACTCAAAGCTGCCGACCCAGCGGGTGACAATTTATTTATGTTGGTGTCGGTACTGGTCTCTTTTGCACTGATCCCCATTTTGTTGGCAGCGCGTAGCGCGCCCTTGTACGAGGCGACCCAGTCGATGCCGGTGCGCGTGCTTTATCAAAAATCTCCCTTGGCAGTGAGTTTGAGTATCTTTACTGGGGCAGGGCATGGCACGCTTTTTGGTCTCGGGGCGCTCTATGCCATTAATAGTGGGCTGAGTACAGATGGCGTGGCAGTCTTTATGTTTGCCATGCTAATGGGTGGATTAGTTGCGCAATGGCCATCGGGTTGGATATCCGATATAGTCGGGCGCCGCGAGGTCATCTTGCCGCTCTCTTTCACGGCGGTGCTCGCCTGCTGCGCAGCCTTGGTGGTGCCCAATGACCAGCCTTTGTATATACCGATTATCGCGCTGATTGGGTTTAGTTGTGTTCCAATTTATTCTCTGGCCATTGCGTACGCCAACGATCGGCTGGAGCACGATGAAATTGTTCCCGCCAGCGGCTGCTTGGTTTTTGTCTCCTGCATCGGGCTGTCTTTTGGCACAGTGGCCGTGTCGTTTTTGATGGGCTTTTTTGGCAATGCGTTTTTCTTGATATCGCTCGCGTGCATTTTTGCCATTATCAGCTTGCTGACAATGGATAGTTTGTTCCGTCGCAAGGTGAGCGTTATCACTGGTGAGAAGCTCATTGCAGGCCCAATCGGTTCGCCGGTTGCCTCTTTTGTCGCCCCGGATGCCAGTGACTATGCACAGGAGATCAGCGAGGAAAGTGTAGAGAGTGCCGATGAAAGTGTAGAGGATGCCAAAGCATCGTAATTGTTTGGGTTTAGATTACATATCGGATAGCTTTTGAGTGGGGCAAGTCAAACAACTGCCCCCGAGAGTCTAGATCACTCGCTTTTTACTGGGTGATGCCAACCCAAGCGCCGCACCAAACGCGCTGTTTTGTCTGGCTTCTTGGTCGGTTCTGAGGCGGGCACTGACTTGCTCAGGCGGCTCACACTCGCTACAATGCGGGTGATATTTTTTATTGATGCGCGTTTTATCTTTTCTGAGACTTCTACTATGTCGTTATCCCATCTAAAGTCCTGTGTTATTTTGTCGGTTATGGCGTTGGCTTTGTCAGCTT
>CAZROX010000161.1:0-2684 GCA_964601845.1 uncultured Halothiobacillaceae bacterium | reverse complement strand
TGTTGGGGTGTCGAGGGGTGTTACAGTTTGCGGGGTGTGTCGGTCGTATCGGTATAGGTCGATGCGATCGTCGGTGCAGTACAGAATCTGGCGCATTAAAAATTTTGCACCAGATTAAAAGTTGCCCCAAACAGCGGCAGAAAAACCGCCAGCACGATCCAGATTAACAGCGCGCCCACGCAGGCTGTCATGAGGGGGGCGATCCAAAGTTGCAGCTTGTGGCTGGCGTGCGCCAGCCGCTCGGTATAGTGCAAGCCGACGTGCTTGAGCGATTGTTCGAGCCGGCCACTTTGGGTGCCAACGTGCACCATGCGCACCATCAGCCTAGGAAAGTAACGGCTCATGGCGAGGCTATCGCCCAAATTTTTACCATTTTCAAGCTGGCTGTATACGCCATCGAGCGACGCTTGCAGGGCGCGGTTGGTCATCAGGTTGCGATTGAGCGCAATGGTCTCCAGCACGGGTATGCCGGCGTTGTACAAGAGCGCGCTAAGCTGAGCGAAGCGGGCGAGGTTTAGATACAGCGACAACTTGCCGATAATGGGCAGCGACAGCAACAACCGATCGCGCTCGGTGTGCCAGCTTGGTCGCCGCTGCAACAGCCAGTTGCCCGCCATCACAAGCGGTGGCAGGGCGGCCAGATAGAACACGCCCCCGTGCGTCAGCCAGTCGATCGCCCCCAGCAGCGTGCGGGTTGTCCAGGAGATTTCCTGTTGGGTGGCGCTGATAAAGACAACCATTTTTGGCACCAGGTAGACCGCCATAAACGCCACCGTGCCGAGCAGCACCAGCGCACCGATCAGCGGATAATGCATCGCCCGATACAGATTTTTTCGCAGCGTTTGGCGCCAGCTCAGGTAGTCGATCAGCTCGCGCAAGACGGCAGACAGACAGCCGCTATGCTCGCCCACCCCAATCACCTTAATGGGAATCTGGCCGATCTGAGGCGCGTAGGGTGCGAGGGCCTCGGAGAGCGAGCGGCCATTTTCTATGGCGATAATCGTGCCGCTTAGCAGGGCTTTTATCGGGCGGCTGGCGGCCTCATCTTGCAGGTCTTGCAGTGCGCTCATCAGGGGCACACCGGCGCGCTCCAGCTGCTCCAAGCTGGTGAGCAGCTCGATGATTTGATCTGGGCTGATGCGGTTGCGCCTGAGCGGGTTAATCAGTGCGCGCCTGTGGCGCAGTAGCTCTAATCCGCTGTAGCGTAGTTTTTCTTGGAGCGCGTGCCGATCGGTCGCATCGGCGGTGCCATGGTGTAAATTACCCGATGTATCTAGGGCGCTGTAGCAGTATGTGCGCATGGTGCTGGGGGTGCATGGGTCGAAAGCTTGCACAATGCTAGCAGTGCTAGCGTACATTTGAGGTGTAAACTATTTACATTGACAGTTATTATTTATGTCAGCAGGATGTTTTTTTTAGAATCTATTTAGGTGGTAGCAGTGGATAGTTATCAGAAAATGATCGATGGGCACAGCGCCTTTTTGACCGACTATACAGCTAAGGCGAGCGATGCTTATCGGCAGGCAGCAAGCCTTGGGCAGGATCCAAAAGTGCTAGTCATCGGCTGTGCCGATAGCCGTGTCGATCCGGCGTTGGTGGTGCGGGCGCAACTGGGCGAGCTGTTTGTGGTGCGCACTGCGGCAAATTTGGTGTTGCCCTGTAAAGGCTCACACGATTTTGCTGTGGGTTTTGTCTTGCATCACATACTAGATATGCTGGCACTCGAACACATCATTGTTATGGGGCACAGTGGCTGTGCCGGCATGGGCGAGCTGATGGCACGCAACTACAACTTAATGTCGCCGCCGACCCAAGAGCAGTTGGATCAGCATATCAACACACTAAATCAGCGCTGCGTAGGTACCGACGATGCGCCAACGCGGCGGCGCGCACTGGAGCAACAAAATATTTTGTTGTGCCTGCAAAATTTGCAGACCTACCCCACAGTGGCGCGTGCGGTATCAGAGCGCCGTGTCTCGTTGCACGCCTGGTACTTTCAGATCGAGGATGGCCAGCTCTACACCGGCGACCCTGAAAGCGGAAAATTTAGCCCACTGCCTGCAAGTTAATCAATGCGTGTGGCGCATTTGTGGCGTGTCTCTTAGGCGCAGAGTGTGGGGCTGCCTTGTTTAAGCTGATCACGCTCGTTGCAATGTGGTAATATTTTTATATAAAGATTCGTTTATTTCCTTAGCTGAGACCTCTGCTATGTCGCTATCCCATTTAAAATCCTGTGTTGTTTTGTTGGTAATGGCGTTGGCGCTGTCAGCTTGTGGTGGTGGCGGTAGCGGTAGCACCGCAGTTTCTGTGCCCACCCTCATCCCCCAGGGAGCGGGTGCGGTGGATATTGAATGGCCAGAGGTGGCAGATGCGGCCATGTACCGTGTATATCGCTCGCTCAGTGAAAGCGGCGGCTTTACTGAAATCTACTCGGGTAGTGAGAAGACCCACAGAGACGACGACCTAGATGCTGGCACGGTCTACTACTACCGTGTTGAATCCTGCACCAGTAGTGATGCTGATAGTTGTTTAATCTCTTTAGAGGACAAGGTCACCACCAATCCACTAGCCCCCTCGGCACCCAGTGTGAGCGCACAGGGCGCGACCCAAATAAACATCTCTTGGGATACGGTAAGCGGTGCAAGCAGTTATCGGGTGTATCGCTCAATAGTATCGGGCAGTGG
>CAZROX010000160.1:0-2697 GCA_964601845.1 uncultured Halothiobacillaceae bacterium | reverse complement strand
ACCAGTGTCTCTGGCGAGGCACCGACCACATGGTGATCACCGAGATCGAGATAGAACATATAAGGGGACGGATTGAGCGTTCTCAGGGCACGATACAAACTCAAAGGCGGCACATCATAGGCGCAAGACATGCGCTGCGATAGCGCCACCTGCATCACATCACCACGCTGGATGTAATCGCGGCTATGGGCGACATCTGCCATGTACTGGGCCGCACCATAAGCGGAGACCAGCTCCAAATTGCTATCCGATACGCTGGGCAATCGGCCCAACTGACTGCGTGCCATCGGCGAATCCAACCGCTCAATTAAATGATCCAAACGCATCTGGGCATGCGCCAAGGCATCTTGGCCCGCTGTATCGGCGTGCACGATAACAAAAATTTTGTTCAGCTTCTTATCAAAGACAAGCACGCACTCGGAGAGCATCAGCAAAATATCCGGCGCGCCGATCGGGTCGGGCTTTAATGGCTCGCGGTTTAATATCGGCTCGATATAGCGCACGGTTTCATAGCCAAAGTAACCGACCAACCCCCCGCTAAACACCGGCAAACCAGCTATTTCTGGCACCTTAAAGCGCTGTTGGTAATCCTCGATCCACGCCAGTGGGTCCTGTGTGGTGTGCGTCTCAATCAGCTGCCCCCGATCATCGCTCAGCTCCACCGTTTGCCCAAAAACGCGGATAATACGCTGCGCCGAGAGGCCGATCATCGAGTAGCGCGCCGAGGACTCGCTGCCCTGCACCGACTCCAACAGGTACGAGTAGGGCGTGCCAGATAGCTTCAAATACACCGAGAGCGGCGTCTCGATATCCGCCAAAACCTCGCGATACAACGGGATATAGTTGTAGCCGCGCTGCACGTAATCGTCGAATTGATTCTGATTCATCGTTTCAATTTATAATCCGCATATCGCTGGCATTTTATTACAACCTGAGGGTCAAGCATACCGTGAAGCGCCCACCTGTGGTGCGTATCATTGGCGGAAAGTGGCGCGGATACAAGCTGGCATTTGCTCCGAGTACCCAGCTGCGCCCAACCGGCGATCGCATGCGCGAGACGCTGTTCAATTGGCTCAGCCCGCATATCCGCAATAGCCGCTGCCTAGATATGTTCGCCGGTAGCGGCGCACTGGGCTTTGAGGCCCTCTCACGCGGTGCGCGCCAGGTGGTGATGCTCGATAACTCGGCCAGCAATATTGCACAGCTCGCGCTCAATAAAGCCAAATTAGCCGAGGAGGCAGCCGATGCCATCGACACGCACTGCGTGGATGCCCTGCGCTATCTACAGGGCCAGATGCCGCCGTTTGATATCGTCTTTATCGACCCACCCTTTGCCAACAACCTGCTAACACGCGCCTGCACCCTGCTGGAGACGAGCGGGCTTTTGACAGATCAGGCCCACCTGTATATCGAATCCATGTGGGAGCAGCCATGGCAGCCCCCCGATAATTGGTCGCAAAAAAAATACAGCCGCATGGGGCAGGCAGTGGCGCAACTGTATCGGCGCAACCCAGATTTGTGAGCCTGTGTAGCGGGTCAAACTAGCATAAAATATGCCTCACCCACACCAAACGATGCCCCCACAACCATGCCCACCGAACAACAAATAAAAGCGACCATCGCCACCTATATCGAACCGCATCTTGGGTGCGATCTGATACAGGCCAAGTGTGTTAAAAAAATTACCATCGACGCGGGCCAGGTGCAAATCGACTTAACGCTGGGCTTTCCCGCCCAGTCGATCCACGCGCACCTAATCGAAACCCTACAAGCAATGGTCGGTGCGCTCGATGGCGTGGAGCGTGTCGATGTGAGCATTAACCCTGCCATCGTGCGCCACGCCGTACAAAAAACCGCCAAGCCGATGCAGCCGATAAAAAATATCATTGCAGTGGCATCGGGCAAGGGCGGCGTTGGCAAATCGACCACCTCGGTGAATCTGGCCCTCGCCCTCTCTGCCGAGGGTGCGCGTGTCGGGTTGTTAGATGCGGATGTCTATGGCCCTAGCCAACCGAGGATGCTCGGCATCCAACAACAGCCGGACTCAAAAGATGGCAAGCACATCGAGCCGATCGAGGCCCATGGGCTGCAGACTATGTCGATCGGGTTTTTAATCGACGAGGAGACCCCAATGATCTGGCGCGGCCCGATGGTCACCCAGGCACTAGAGCAATTGCTCAACGATACCAGCTGGGATGAGCTCGATTATCTCGTCATCGACCTACCGCCGGGCACGGGGGATACCCACCTCACACTGGCGCAAAAAATCCCGGTCAGTGGCGCGGTGATCGTCACCACACCGCAGGATATCGCCCTGCTCGATGCGCGCAAGGGCATAAAAATGTTCCAAAAAGTCGAAGTGCCTATTTTGGGCATCATCGAAAACATGAGCACGCATATTTGCAGCCAGTGTGGTCACGAGGAGCATATTTTTGGCGCCGGTGGTGGTGACGCGATCGCCAAACAGTACGAGGTGCCCCTGCTTGGCTCGCTGCCGTTGGATATCAATATCTGCCTGCAAGCCGATCGGGGTACACCCACCGTTGTCTGTGAGCCAGATGGGAATAATGCGCGTGCCTATAAGGAGATTGCGCGTAAGTTGTCGGCCAAGTTATCGCTGAATGCGAAGGATTATAGTGGGAGTTTTCCGAATATTGTGATACAGAATAGTTAGAGTGGAAATAATCACATAAACCA
>CAZROX010000159.1:0-2698 GCA_964601845.1 uncultured Halothiobacillaceae bacterium | reverse complement strand
TAAGAATGGCCTCCTATTCTTGGATGCCTTTATCCTGCTTATGATACTGATGCCGAGCGCGCCTCTGAGCCCAGATGAGCTGGTAGAAATACAGCATAACGATCGGGCGACGGCAGAAAATGGCCGCCATAAAACCCAGCAACTCCATCGACAGCAACAAGCCATCGCACTGGATACCTGGGCGCGGCAGCTGGGCGAGTTGCTGATGCCGATCTGCGAGGCGTTGGACAACGCCCAGCAAGTCAATCGCGGCGAGTACGTAGCCGCACTCAAACAACAGCTGCTAAAAATTGACGACCCCGAACACACCCCCTCTGCCCGCATACTAGCGGATATCTTGGATGGCAAAACGGAGTATGTCGATTTTTGCCAAGACCAGTCAGAGCGGCATCGGGCCTACTACCAACAGCTGCCACAACAGCAACAACTGCATGAGAGCTTGAGCCAAGCGGCCAAAGACTCTGTGTCTGCACAGCGTGAAATCGAGCGCACCGACTCGCTGTCGCTAGAGCATTTTATTGCCAGCTACTTCAGCGGCAAGCACCCAGACGACACATCCAGTGGATAGCCTCACACCCTCTGTTATTGAGGCGATACGCCAACTGTATAGCTTCGACCCGCTATTGTGGGAGATCGTGCTGACATCCCTGAGCGTCTCGACCCGCGCCGTCTGCTACATGGCACCTGCCGCCCTGCTGCTCGGCTTTGTATTGGCCTACTACAATTTTTTTGGACGCAAACTGATCATTGCATTGATACACACCCTGTGGGCGGTACCTGCGGTCGTGATCGGGCTGACGCTCTACCTGCTGTTATCGCGCGCGGGCATGCTGGGCGATTTAAACCTGCTGTTCACACAAGATGCGATGGTCATCGGCCAAATGCTGCTGTGCTTTCCGATACTGGTACTCATTGCGCACACCACGTTTCAAACCAGTGGGCGTAGCGCCTGGGAGAGTGCCATTACACTGGGTGCATCGACACCGCGCGCATTCTTCACCTTGCTCTACGAGGTGCGCTTTGGCCTGATGGCAGCACTGGTTGCAGCCTACGGGCGCGTGATTGCCGAGGTGGGCTGCTCCATGATCGTGGGCGGCAATATCCTACATCACACGCGCAACATCCCAACCGCGATCGCACTGGAAACCAGCCGTGGCGAATTTGCCCAGGGCATCGCGCTGGGTATCGTGCTGTTGGTACTGGCCATGGCGTTGAATTTTTCTTTGACCTATCTGCGCGTTGGGGGGAGCACACCGTGAGTCGCGAGCTACTCAATGCCCGACACATCGAACAATACCGACAGACGCATCGCGTGTTGCAAATCGACCAACTGGTGCTAAAAAGTGCCCACTGTGCGCTGCTACGCGGTGCCAATGGCGCCGGAAAAACGACCCTGCTGCGCTTGCTCGGTGGCCTGGATCAATCGAGCACCATGCAGCTCACACTGCACCAGCAGCCCATCAAGCGTGCCGATCACAGGCGCGCCCTGCGCAAAACCTGTGTCTATGTACACCAGCAACCCTATCTGTTTGATCGCAGTGTGTTCGATAACATCGCCTATGGTCTGCGCGCAGCAGGGCACAGCCGCACCGACATACAACAGCGCGTGCAGGCGGCACTGGCCAGTGCCAATCTGTCTCATTTGAGCACGCGCAATGGCAAACAGCTATCTGGCGGCGAAAGCCGTCGCGTCGCCTTGATGCGCGCCTATGTACTCCAGCCGGACATCGTCCTGCTCGATGAGCCCATCGCCGGTTTGGATGAGTCATCTGCGACCGATACCCTCCTACTGCTCGAAAAAATGCGCGATCAGGGGATGGGTATTCTGATGAGCAGTCACGATCTGCGCACGAGCGGCGCTTTGTTTGATCAATGCTGGCAGCTACAGGATGGCCGCCTGGTCGATTCACATGTCAACTGATCCACAACTGCTGCCCAATATGAAAAACGTCAGCGCGGTGATCCTCGCCGGTGGCCGAGGTGCGCGCTTTGGCGGGCGCGACAAGGGGCTGGTCGAGTTGGCGGGGCGACCGCTGATCGCCCATGTCATCGAGCATTTGTCTGCATCTCACGTGGGGCAGATTATTATCAGCGCTAATCGCAACCGCACGGTCTACGAGCGGTTTGGCCTGCCGGTGGTGTCAGATAGCGATGCCAACTATAGCGGGCCGCTCAGCGGCATCGCAGCAGCGATGCAGGTCGCCACTACCGACTATCTGTTTACCTGCTCTTGCGATGCGCCATTTTTACAACCGGGCTTGAGTGCGCACCTGTTGGCAAATCTGGGACAGCACGAGACGGCGGTTGCGCAAGATCACCAAAGACTCCAGCCAACATTTTCTCTGCTAAGCTGTCAGCTACTAGATAGCCTGCACGCCTTTATCGCCAAAGGGGATGGGAAAATATTACGCTGGCATCAAACGCATAACTGGTGCAGTGTCGATTGCACGGGCTATAGTCAGAGCTTTATCAACATCAACACACCAGAGGATCTGGCACAAGCAGAAGCGCGTATACAGCATGAAACCACTAATGCCTAACGTGCCATCCTGCCTAGATGGCGATGGCGACCTCTCTAGCGTGCAAGCCGTGCGTGCCTGGATAGAGACGATTGCACCGGTAAGGGGGATCGAAACCCTGTCTATCCGCGATGCCTGCAATCGCGTGCTGGCACAGGATATTACCGCCGATGCGGATG
>CAZROX010000158.1:0-2731 GCA_964601845.1 uncultured Halothiobacillaceae bacterium | reverse complement strand
CTGCCACCAAAATCCGCTATGCGACTGGCCGCAATACTCACATTACCAGAAGTGCTACTGTTGTCGATATCAAACCGCCACACCTGTCCGCCAAGATCGCCGACAAAAAACACATCGGTCAGGCCATCGCCATCCGCATCATAGGGTGTCACCTTGGAGGGAATGGCGTACTCCATCTGCGCCACGTCACCACTATTCACAACCTGGGCGGAGCCGCTACCCGTGACCGTATCCTTCGATGCCCCCCACAAGAGTTTGCCCGTATCGAGGTCGATGACATAGATCGCATTGCCCACATTCGTTTTCAGCGGCTCGACGATGTTGTTACTGATGGCATCCAAGCGCTCATCGTAACCCCCGCCAATAATAACGACTGATTTGTCGGCACCACCCTCTTTAATTTTAACTATCGTCGCCTCAGACCAGCCCTGCCCCAGACGCCGATACATATTCCTGTTTTCTCCGGGCGCTTGAGCGGAGCTGTCGCCATACGCAGACCCAGAGCCATCTACAGCAGCCGCAGTCGCGAGCCGATGATTATCGACATTACTCGCCTCAACCAAATGCCCATCGACAATCTTCCAATTGAACCCTGCATCGTCCGGATCGGTATCGCCGGTAAAGCCGGTGCCACCAAACTGCTCCAACAGCTTATCGCCCTTGAGGGAGACATACTGCAAGCTCGATAGGTTGCCGAGCCGAGGCTTGGAGCCGCGGCGCATGTTGCTGACTAAGTAGATCGGGCTGGTCGCGGTTTCTTGCCACAATACCGGCTGCCCATCCAATCCGTAAGTGAGATTTTGATTGTCTGTAAAAGACACTGCTGGCCCATCGCCTGTGCCATTTTCAACCGGTATCGAAGCTGGTACAGGTGGATACTCGCCCTCCCCACTTTGCGGTTCCCCGAAGGCGGTCGAACGCCGTGGGTTCTGATACGAGAGATCGTAGGCTACCCCACCAAGTGACCTGTGAGTGGTCTGCCTCATCATGCTGGCCATCTCGCTCATCATCATGCCACCCTCCCAACCGAGATCGCCCAGGCTGATTACGCCGGTTGCAAAGTCCGAATCCTGTGTGCCGGGGAACTGCAAGGGCACATTAGTCTCGACCACGCTTTTGAGCGCTTTGGCCTCTAGCGCACCATTTGTCATGAGTCCCAAGTAGCCATAGCTCGATGCCATCCAAACGCCCAGCTTGTCATCGGCGGTATTCGGCGTGCCATCCACACCCGCTATGCGCCCAATCACAGGTCGAGCGTGCGGCGTGGCCCCAACCCCCCGTGGCAACACACCGGGGTCTCCAGCGAATTGCGGGGCATTTGGCTCCGAGGGATGCAAAAATTCCGTAATCCAAAAGTGCAGAAAACCGTAGTTCTCGAACCACGCATCATTGCCGGTGCTCAAGGTGCCATTGGTGTACGTGTCATTACCCGCAGTACCGGATGCCCTTAAGTTGTACTCGGCATTGTAGCGAAAGCCCCCCGCACCATCGAGGCGACTGGTCAGGGCGGTGATGGCCCGAAACATGGAGTGATAGCCCTCTAATCTGATGTGCTCTGGGGGTCTCGATCTGTAACCATTGGCCGATGTGCTCCAGCCAGTACCCACGTGAGTTGGGCGCGCATATATATCGAGCCGTCTGCCATTATTTTGACTCGCATTGGCATTGTCAAAAGGTGAAATCAGCTCAAAAGTGCCAGATGCATCCGCAACACCCGCTGCTGGACGTAGGCTTTCTGTACGATAGGTAGGCTCTGCACGCAAGTCGGTGCCACAGGAACCAAGCCAGCTTGCATCTAGTATATCTCGTGGACTTGTCACATTTCGGCCACCGAGACGGGTTGCATGCTTGCCGATCGCAATGGGATCGCGATCTCGAATCAAGGCATAACACAGTTTGTCGTAGCTGGCAATTGCCGTTGTTCTGTTCGGCACAAATTCCGGGGCGATTACGCTGTTCCCCATATAGAGCGGGGCGATTTGATTAGATCTCAAACCCTGCAACTCTGGGGTGTAAAAGCCGCCCGCCCCCTGCCTAAACCCTAAGCGGAATACCTTGGTGTCACCCTCCCAACTCGGCAAGTCGAGTCTGTAGGGCGCGGTGTAGACATTGCTCATCACGGTGTAAACGGTCCTTGGCCCCCCTGCCAGTGCGGGCCTATCGGCCGGCGCGCGATCTGAGAGCACGGCGTCAGGCGCAGGGTTGATGGCATAAGGGCCATGGTACAGTCCGCTGAACCTCGACACCTGTATACCTGTCCCCGGTGCTGGGGTAGTGATCAAGTAGTTGGCACGTTCGAGCATGGCATCGGCATAGCGATCGTATGCCACCTGTTGCAAACCCTCTGAGGCGCTGCCAGAACCTTTTTTTAATATCCTCAACGTATCCGTGTTAATGGTAGCGTTGGGGTTGCGAATATTTGGATCTTTATAATGCTCTAGCATCAGGGTATCCATACGCAACACCCCGTCCTCTTCGTGCAGCTTTCTGACAACATCTGCATCGTAGGAGCCATCGTAGTACTTGGCGTAAATCTGTTCGGGGGTGTACTGATAGATATCGAGATTGTTCTCGATAACCTGCTGAAATAACGTCCAGTTACCGAGTGCCAAGATAGCACTGTTATAGGGGGGGTTAGTGTAGTCGCTGTTGCATATGCTAGTGCTTGGGTCCACATGCTTGGGATCATCGGGCGGACAACTCAGGCCATGAGAGCTCTCCGACTCTAAAT
>CAZROX010000157.1:0-2789 GCA_964601845.1 uncultured Halothiobacillaceae bacterium | reverse complement strand
TCTTGTTGCAGGTCGACCAGTAGGTCGGTGATCTGTGCCTGAATGGTGACATCGAGGGCGGTGGTGGGTTCGTCGGCTATGAGCAATTTTGGATTGCAGGCAAGGGCCATGGCGATCATCACGCGCTGGCTCATGCCGCCAGATAGCTGGTGCGGAAAGCTTTTTAAACGGCTGGCAGGATCGGCAATCCCGACCAGCTCCAGCAATTCAATGCAGCGGCGCTTGCGTGCCTGGTGGTTGAGCCCAAGATGCGTTTTTAAAGTTTCGCCGATTTGAAAACCCACTGTAAAACACGGGTTCAGGCTACTCATCGGCTCTTGAAAAATCATGGCGATGTCGTGCCCAATAATTTTGCGCCGCGCTTTGCTGGAAATGGTTAGGAGGTCATGCCCCTCAAATGTCATTTTGTCTGCGCTGATCTGGGCACCCCAAGGGAGTAATCCCATCACCGCTAGCATCGAGACGGACTTCCCCGAGCCAGACTCGCCGACGATGGCGAGTAGGTCGTTGGGGTTCAGGTCTAGATCCACCCCATCGACTGCGCGAAAGCGGCCACCGACTGTCTGAAACTCGACCGAGAGGTTGCGTACTGTTAACAGGCTCATGATCGTTTCATCTTGGGGTCCAGCGCATCTCGCAAACCATCTCCCACCAAATTAATCGACAGTACGGCTAATAAAATTGCCAGACCCGGAAAAGTGACCGTCCAGGGTGCCGACAGCATCAGGTCGCGATTTTCGGCAATCAGGGTGCCCCATTCTGGGGTCGGTGGCTGGGCGCCCATGCCGAGAAAGCCGAGCGCGGCGGTATCTAAAATCGCGGTGGAGAAACTCAAGGTTGCCTGCACGATGAGGGGCGCCATGCAGTTGGGCAAGATGGTGATAAACATCATGCGCCACTTGCCCGCGCCAGCGACCTTGCTGGCAACGACATATTCCTTGGCGTTTTCAATAATATAGGAGGCGCGCGTTAAGCGCACAAAATGCGGCAGATAGGTAATGGAGATGGCGATCATGGCATTTAACAGACCGGGGCCTAGGATGGCGACCAGCACCAGTGCCAGCAGCAAGCCGGGCACCGACATAATGACGTCCATGATGCGCATGATGGCGATATCGACCCAACCGCGAAAATAGCCGGCGACCACGCCAAACACGATGCCGAAACCCAAACACAAGATGACAACCAGACCACCGGCAACCAGCGACAATCGGGTGCCATAGATAATCCGCGACAACATATCGCGCCCGGCGTAGTCTGTGCCCAAGAGAAAATTGCACGTATCTGCCCCCCAAGTCGGCGGCTGCTCTAGGCAATCTCTATATTGCACAGTCGGGTCGTGCGGTGCGATGACACCGGCAAAAATTGCCATGAGCACGAGGGCCAGTAAAAAAAACAGCCCCACAACCGCCGATTTGCTTTCGGAAAAATAAAACCAAAACTCCGCCAGATTCTGGCCAAAGGCGCTGTTTTTGTGCGGCTTGGTCGGTGTTGTTTTTATGGCATCGGATGGCATGGTGATTCTGCTGGCCGATTAGGTGCTGTTGTGCATGATGCGCGGATTGATTAATCCGTACAACAGATCGACGATGAGATTCACCGTCATAATAATCATCGCAATTAATACCAAGCCGCCCTGAATTGCATAGTAGTCGCGGCTGAATACCGAAAAGATAATCCACTTGCCTATGCCGGGCCAACTGAAAATCGTCTCGGTGAGGAGCGCCCCTGCCATCAGGGTGCCGACCTGTAGGCCGATGACGGTGATCACGGTGATCATGGCGTTTCTGAGGGCGTGCAGGCCATAGACCCGCAGGGGGGAGAGGCCTTTGGCGCGCGCTGTGCGCACATAGTCCTCGCTCAAAACTTCGAGCATGGCCGATCGTGTCTGGCGGGCAATAATGGCCAGCGGGATGGTGCCAAGCACAATGGTGGGCAGTATCATGTGCTGCAAGGCAGAGGCAAAAGCACCTGGTTGATCGCCCAACAGGGTGTCGATGAGCATAAATCCTGTGACGGGCTCCACATCGTATAAATAGGAGATGCGCCCAGAGATAGGGGTCAGCCCCCAGATGCCACCAAATAATATAATCAATAACAGCCCCCACCAAAATATCGGCATCGAATAGCCAACCAGCGAGAGCCCCATCGCGCCCTGATCGTACAGGGTGCCGCGTTTTACCGCAGCAAATATCCCAATCGGTATGCCGACCAACATCGCCAGCAACATGGCGGCTATGCCAAGCTCCAGCGTTGCGGGAAACAGCTCTAAAAACTCATCTAATACCGCGCGATTCGTCAACACCGAGGTGCCGAAGTCGCCGTGCAATAGATTCCACACATAGTCGAGATACTGTTGCCAGATAGGCTTATCCAACCCCAGCTGAACCATGAGCTCGGCGTGTCTTTCGGGTGTCATATCGCGCTCGCCGGCGAGCGCGGAAACCGGATCGCCCGGTAGCAGACGAATAAAACCAAACGCCACCAGTGTGACGCCGAAAAATATCGGCACCAGCAGCAAAATGCGATTGATGATGAAAGAAAGCATGTGTGATCTTGGCAAAAGGGTGTGGGATGCGCCCTACACCCTTTTGTTAATCGAGCAATAGCGCTACTGCTTTAAATCCACATATTTGAAAATGTGGCTGCCGAGAGGATGAATTTTAAAATTCACCACCTCTTTGCGCACTGGGCTGAATTGCACCGAATGGGCTATGGTAAACCAAGGTGCCTCCTGCTTGAAAATCACCTGGGCTTGTTTGTAGAGCGCGGTACGCACGGACTTATCG
>CAZROX010000156.1:0-2828 GCA_964601845.1 uncultured Halothiobacillaceae bacterium | reverse complement strand
GGCATCTATTTTGGCCAACTTTGGCCGTGTCTGTGCCAGCGCGGGCAACTTTAACAATGCCATCGGCATGCCGCAGGCACTGGTGCGCGCCACCGATCAAGATGATTTTGTGGTGCTCGAAATGGGCGCCAATCAAATCGGAGAAATCGCCTATCTGGCCCAAATTGCCAAGCCGGATATCGCCCTGGTAAACAACGTGGGGCCCGCACACATCGCAGGCTTTGGCAGTGTGCGCAATGTTGCGCTCAACAAGGGCGAAATCTACAAGGCGCTCGCACCCTCGGGAGTGGCGGTTATCAACGCTGACGATGCGTTTGCCGATGAGTTTGAGCAGATGGCAGCCCACTGCAACACGCTCTTTTTTGGCCGCCATGCGCGCGCTCAGGTGCGCTTGCATAGCCGTGACTCAGAACACTGGGTCGAGTACGCCGGTGAGTCGGCGCGTTTAATCTCGCCGCTGGCCGGCGACTTCAATGTCATGAATGTACTGGCTGCGGTTGCCATAGCAATCGCAGCCGGCCTGCCACTCAAGCCCGTGCTAGCTAGCATCGGCACGGTGCGCCTGCCACCTGGGCGACTAGAGCGGCTGCGTGGCCCCCAAGGTGTCTGCATGATCGACGATAGCTACAACGCCAATCCGCTGTCTGTGTGTGCGGCCATCGATGTGGTGCGCGCCGATTGCACGGGCCGCATCTGGTGCGTGCTGGGCGATATGTTGGAGTTGGGCGATGAGTCGGAAAAGCTGCATCGGCAGTGCGGTGCCTATGCCCAGGCGTGCGGTATCGACTATCTGTGGGCGATCGGCCAGTACGCCGATTGCACCATCGCGGGTTTTGGTGTAGGTGGGCGGGTGTTTGAAAACCTGCCCGATCTGTTGCAGGCGCTATCTGGGGTACAGTTTGACCAGGCGGATGGCATCCTCATTAAAGGCTCGCGGGCGACCAAAATGGAGCGCGTCCGAGAGGCACTGCTGTCGAGTTGCGAGGAGATCAGCTGATGTTGATTTCGCTAGTCGATTGGTTAATGGAGTTCGACCCGGGGTTTCTCGTGTTGCGCTACCTCACATTTCGCGGTGCGATCAGCATGCTAACTGCGATGCTGCTGACAATTTTTTTGACCCCGCTGCTCATTCGCTGGTTGGCAAAAATGCAGATGGGCGAGTCGATCCATGCCCTGACACCAAAAAGTCACCAACTAAAGCACGGCACACCGACCATGGGTGGGGTGTTGATCGTGTTTTCTATTTGCGTGTCGATTTTGCTGTGGGCCGATCTGAGTGTGCGCTATGTGTGGCTAGTGCTGTTTGTCTTGGTCGGGTTTGGCCTGATCGGCCTGTTCGATGATTATCAAAAAATTAAATCGACGCGCGGGGTGTCTGTTCTGGGTAAATTTTCTGCACAGATCGTCGTCGCGCTCGGTGCGGTTAGTTACTTGTATCTGTCCTCTACCGATGCGCACGAGTTGGCGATGATCATGCCATTTTTTAAAACATTTTCTTGGGAGATGGGTTGGCTGTTTATCCCGTTTGCCTGTCTGGTGATTGTGGGTAGCAGCAATGCGGTGAATCTGACCGACGGCTTAGATGGGCTGGCCATTATGCCCAGCGCCATCATCGCCGGTGCCTTGGGCGTGATCGCCTATGTGACAGGCCATGTGTTTTTTGCAGAGTACTTGGCCATTCCGTATCTGCCGGATGCTGGCGAGCTTGTCATCGTCTGCGGCGCACTGGTTGGCAGTGGGCTTGGATTTTTATGGTTTAACACCCACCCAGCACAGGTATTTATGGGCGATGTCGGCTCCTTGTCGATCGGTGCCCTGTTGGGGTTGATTGCGGTACTGGTGCGCCACGAGTTTTTGTTTGGCTTGATGGCGGGTGTATTTGTTATGGAGGCCGTCTCGGTCATGCTACAGGTCGTCTCCTTCAAAATGACGGGCAAGCGGCTGTTTAAAATGGCGCCCATCCATCACCATTTTGAGCTGATGGGCTGGCCGGAATCGCGCATCACCGTCCGCTTTTGGATCATCACACTCATCCTGACGCTAATTGCGTTGGCGACCTTGAAGGTGCGTTAATCCGATGCTCGATTTATCCAAACGCTATTTAATTGTCGGCATGGGCAAGACCGGCCAGTCGGTGATGCGCTATCTGCAACAGCAGCAGGCAGATTTTATGTGGACCGATGACACACCGGATGCGTCCGCCATCGCGCAGTCCGATGCGCAGTTTTGCGATCTGTCGCGCAGTCCGGTAGAGGCGTTTGATGTGTTGGTTGTCAGCCCGGGTGTGTCCTTGCAAACAGCGCAGGTCGCCCGCGCTGCCCGCGCTGGCGCCGAGCTAATGGGCGATATTGAAATTTACGCGCGCGCGCTGGCCGCCATGCCGGCGCCGCCAGCTGTCGTTGCCATTACCGGCACCAACGGCAAGAGCACAGCTGTGCACATGGTGCACAGCATGTTAGGTGAGCTGGGTATCGCCTCGCAGTTGGCCGGCAATGTCGGCCTGCCGGTGCTCGATTTGCTATTGTCGGAGCAACAGTACGCGGTGCACGTGCTGGAGCTATCCAGCTTTCAGCTTGAGTTGACCGAGAGCCTATCGCCTCTGACAGCCTGCGTGCTGAATTTGAGCGCCGATCACATGGATCGCTATACACACTTTGACGATTATGTGCAGTCCAAGCTGCGTATTTATCGCGGTGCGAGTCACTGTCTGTACAATTTGGACGACCCGCGCACCCGCCCGCCGAACAATACCGATGCAGCGGGTTTTAGCGTACTGGGTAGTCCGGCACTGGCGCGCCTTGCAGAGGGGCAATTGCTACTAGATGAGA
>CAZROX010000155.1:0-2865 GCA_964601845.1 uncultured Halothiobacillaceae bacterium | reverse complement strand
TAGATGAGTCACTATCCATGACGCGTGTGCTGACGTGCGTCACCCAAGCGCCGGCGGCAATTATCGGGCTAGCGCCACCGACACTAGCGCCCGGCGCCCAGGCCGACTTGGTTGTGATCGACCCAGAGATGAGCTGGCAACTCGATGACACAACCCGCATCAGCCGTGCGCACAACAACCCCTACGACAAGCACCCGCTCAAGGGGCGGGTGCGCGCCACCCTGATAGATGGGCAGCCCATCTCGACGATCGACCAACACGACACCGATCAACACATCACCCACTGAGTGCATCAAAGACATATTGTGAGTAGTATTCCCACACCGACCCTCTGGCCAATCCTGTTTCTGCTATTGATCCTATCGGGATTTTTTTCCAGCTCGGAAACCGCCCTGATGAAACTGAATCGCCACAGGCTAAACCGCTTGGCGAGCAAAGGCCATCAGGGCGCAAAGCTAGCCGAACGTCTGCTAGAGAAGCCGGATCGTCTGCTGGGGCTGATCCTGCTGGGCAATAACTTTATCAACATCCTGATCGCCTCCCTGGCCACCCTGTTGGCACTGCGCCTATACGGCGAGGCTGCCATCGCGATTGCCACCGGCTTGCTAACGGTCATCATTTTAATCTTCGCCGAGGTCTCGCCCAAAACTCTGGCGACGCGACACCCAGAACCCATCGCATTTTTTGCCGCCTACCTGTATACCCCGCTGCTACATCGATACTCTCCGCTGATCTGGTTGGTCAATATCATTGCTGCAATTGCGAATACGGTCTTGCGGCTCTACCCGGGGCATGCAGCCCCCTCGACATCCGATCAATTCGGCACAGATGAGATCAAGAGTGTGTTGGAAAACACCGAGGGCTTGATGCCGGAGCTACATCGCCATGTGTTGATCAATATCCTCAACCTAGAGGGTGCGACGGTCAATGATTTTATGGTGCCGCGCAACGAAATTGTCGCCATCGATTTGACGGACGAGATACCGGAAATACGCGAGCAAATACTCAACACGACCCACGGGACACTACCGGCCTATCGCAGCAATCCGGGCGATGTATGTGGGTTTATCAATCTCAAAGAGATATCCAAAATCATGTCGCACCGCTCGCTGGATATCGAGCTGATCGAGTCGCACCTGGACGATGTGCACTTCATACCCGAAAACACGCCGCTGATCACACAGCTGTTGCATTTTCTCTCGTCAGAGAAGACAACGGGGCTGGTGC
Source organism: uncultured Halothiobacillaceae bacterium (assembly GCA_964601845.1). Taxonomy (GTDB): domain Bacteria; phylum Pseudomonadota; class Gammaproteobacteria; order CAZROX01; family CAZROX01; genus CAZROX01. The sequence continues at coordinate 1,638 of CAZROX010000155.1, read as the reverse complement.
TCGATGAGTATGGCGAAATTGTCGGTCTGATCTCCATCGACGACATACTCAAGGCGGTAGCGGGGCGCATCGAGAGCGATCAGGCCGCCAAGGTGTCGCTCAAAGAGGATGGAAACATTATGATCTACGGCAACGCTAATTTGCGCCACCTACAGCAGATCGCATCTATCGACGTGCCACTTGATGGCCCCAAAACACTCAATGGCTTAGTGCTTGAACAATTGGAAGAAATTCCAGTGGCGGGCATGAAAATTCCACTGGGTGAGCACACCATCGAAATTCTTGAGGTGGCGGGCAACACCATTAAACTGGCCCGCATCATGCCATCGGCGGCTAGTCAACAACCAGAATCCTAGCCAATGGCCAAGGTAAAAAAGCGCTACCGATGCAACGTCTGCGATGCCAGCTGGCCTCAGTGGAGCGGCCAGTGCGGCGAGTGCGGTTCTTGGAACACCCTGCAAGCTGTCGAGCCTGCACAGGCTACATCGACCGGCGCGTCGGTTGTCCGGCTCTCTCAAGTAGCCGAACAACGGGGGGCGAAAACGGTGCGTCACTCGACCGGCATCAGCGAGCTGGATCGCGTGCTCGGCGGCGGTTTGGTGGCAGGTTCGGTCACGCTAATCGGTGGCGACCCGGGGATCGGTAAATCCACGCTCCTGCTACAGGCGATGGCAAGGCTGTCACAATCGCTGCCGGTGCTCTATGCCAGCGGCGAAGAATCCATCGAGCAGATCACCATCAGTGCGAGCCGCTTGCAGCTACAACACAGCGCCCTACAGCTCCTAGCAGAAACCGCTATCGAGACGATCATCACCCATGTGCAGCAAGAGGGGGCACAGGTGTTGGTGATCGACTCGATTCAGACCATGTACAGCCACAATATACAAGCGATGCCCGGTGCCATTACCCAGCTGCGCGAAACCACCGCCAGCATCGTGCGCTTTGCCAAGCAATCTGGCACCGCTGTGCTGATTGTTGGGCATGTCACCAAAGAGGGGGCCCTAGCCGGGCCGCGCGTTTTGGAACACATGGTGGACACCGTACTCTACTTTGAGGGCGACCCGGGCAGTCGCTACCGCATGTTGCGCACCTGTAAAAATCGCTTTGGTGCGCTGAATGAGCTCGGGGTGTTCGCCATGGATGAGCGCGGATTACACGAGGTCAGAAATCCATCGGCTATTTTTCTCTCCCATCACCCAGAGCCGGTGGCCGGCAGTGTGATCACCGTGACAAGACACGGCAATCGCCCCCTATTGGTCGAAACCCAGGCGCTGGTAGATCGCACCCAGGCAAACGGGGTCAGGCGCGTGGCCTTGGGGTTGGATAGCAACCGGCTGAACATGCTGCTGGCCGTGTTAAACCGCAACGCCGGCATCGCACTCTACGACTACGATGTGTTTTTTAATGTTGTCGGCGGGGTGCGCATCAATGAGACCGCATCGGATCTACCGATGCTCCTCGCCGCCGTCTCATCGCTGCGCGATCGCCCGGTCTCCAATAGTCTGATCTGCTTTGGCGAGGTGGGGCTGGCTGGGGAAATTCGCCCGGTGCCCGATGGAGAGGAGCGCTTGCGCGCAGCAGCCAAGCAGGGATTTACCGCCGCCTAGATCCCAAAAGACAACAAGCCTAAAAGTGCGA
>CAZROX010000154.1:0-2874 GCA_964601845.1 uncultured Halothiobacillaceae bacterium | reverse complement strand
GCGATAAACTGCGCACCATATTTTTCAAATTTACTTTCGCCCACACCGCTGATGTCCAACATATCGGTGCGCGAGGCGGGCCGGTACTCCAGCATGGCATGCAAAGTTTTATTGTGAAAAATTAAATAGGGCGGCACATTGTTTTCATCGGCCAGGCGCTTGCGACACACGCGCAGGGCATCCCACAAGGCGGCGTGCTGGGGCAGCACGGTTGTGCTAATAGCGGCGCTGGTTGGTTTTTTGGCTTTGGTTCTTTTGGCTACTTGCGAGGCATTATCATCTTTGCGCAATTGCAATGGCTGCTCGCCGCGCAGCACGGGGCGGCAGTGTTCGGTGAGTCGCAGCGCGCTATAGCCCTCGACATCGACCTGCAACAACCCTTGCACCACCAGCTGGCGAATAACAGATCGCCATTGCGACTCGGCCATATCCTGGCCAATACCGTAGACGCTGAGTTTCTGATGGCCATGTAAATGAATTTTGTCATGCTCTTTACCCAGCAACACATCGAGTATATGAACCACGCCAAAACGCTGGCCCGTGCGATAGATAACCGACAAGACTTTTTGTGCCGCCTCGGTGGCATCCCAGGTTTGTGGGGGAGACTGGCAGTTATCGCAGTTGCCGCACACCGCTGGCATCTGATCGCCAAAGTAATCCAACAGCACTTTTCTACGACAAGCGATCACCTCGCACAACCCCAGCATGGCATCGAGCTTATGGCGCTCGACGCGCTTAAATTGCTCGGCGGCATCGGATTGTGCCAACCACTTTTGTGCCAGCAGCACATCTTGTAAGCCGTACACCATCCAAGCCACTGCCGCCTCGCCATCGCGCCCGGCGCGCCCTGTCTCCTGATAGTAGGACTCGATACTTTTGGGCAGCCCCAAGTGGGCCACAAAGCGCACATCGGGCTTGTCGATGCCCATGCCAAAGGCGATGGTGGCGACGATAATCACCCCATCGTTACGCAAAAAGTTATTTTGATTCGCCTCGCGCACCTGGGCCGATAGGCCCGCATGGTAGGGCAATGCATTAAACCCTTGCTTCAGCAACCAGGCTGCCGTCTCATCCACCTTGCGACGCGACAGACAATACACAATCCCCGCCTGATCGCTGTGTTTTTCTAAAAAGCTTGCAAGTTGCTGTCGCTCATGGATTTTTGCGCTAATCGTGTAGTGGATATTGGGGCGATCAAAGCGGCTGACAAAATGCGGTGCATTCACCAGCGACAAACGCTGGCAGATTTCTTGGCGCGTGCGTTGATCGGCCGTCGCCGTTAAGGCCAGACGCGGCACAGCGGGGAATTGCTCGTGCAACAAACTTAAGGCCAGATAATCCGAGCGAAAGTCGTGCCCCCACTGAGAGACACAGTGCGCCTCGTCAATCGCAAATAAAGCGATTGGGCACTGGGCGAGCAACTGCAACGTGCGCGCTTGAATCAGGCGCTCGGGGGCGATGTAGAGCAGGTCCAACTGCTGATCCAACAACTGCTGCTCAACCAGATTTTGCGCCGATACACTCAAAGAAGAATTTAAAAATGCCGCCCGCATACCCAGCTGCTGCATCGCCCCCACCTGATCTTGCATCAAGGCGATCAGCGGCGATATCACGACCCCGACCCCCTGGCGCAAGAGCGCCGGCAGCTGATAGCAGAGTGATTTACCCGCACCTGTGGGCATGAGCACGAGCGCATCTTGACCGCCGGTCACCGCCTCAATAATCGCTTGCTGATCGCCGCGAAAAGACTCGTAACCGTAGATCTGCTTTAATAATTCTTGTGCGGTTTGTTTGGGGTTGGCTTGAGTCATGGGCTCGATTATACACAGCGCTGGCAGGTGCGCCAGATAGCGTGTCTGCTATCGAATACCGACCGATTGCAACTGACAAAAATACAGCGGTTACATCGGATGCAGCCGCATTGGCTAGAGACAATATTGCGTTTTGGTGCAGTTATTTATTCACCAATTGCCACGCCCTCGCGCCTGTGATCTGCGCGCCGTACAGCTTGCCTGCCGCTAGCGCAATTGCGTGCAGCCCCCCACTTTTAAAACACGTTTGGTAGATGCAGGATTATTTTCCAGCGCGGCGCTAGGTCTAATAGGTCGTTGCACGAGATTACCACTGCAATTGGGGCACTGGTAGCCCATGGCCTTTGCACAGCTAGTGCAAAAGGTGCACTCAAATGTACAGATCAGCGCCTCGGTAGATTCTGGTGGTAAGTCAGTGTCACAACATTCGCAGTTGGGTCTCAGCGCTAACATTCGCTTTTCCTCCTTCCCGTTCTCTTTCCATATAGGTATACCAAAAGAGGCCAGAGACAATATTTAATTTCGCCGCAGTTAATTATTCACCAATTGCCACGCCCTCGCGCCTGTGATCGGCGCCGCCGTACAGCTTGCCTGACTCTAGCGCAATTGCGTGCAGCCCCGAGTTTAAGTTGCGCACTGTTACACGGTAGCCCAGCGCGGTGAGCGGCTCTGCCAAGGCTGCGGCGGTGCTATCTTGCTCCAGATCGAAGGTGCCGAAGCGATTGACCAGATGCGGCATGTCCACCGCCAGCTGAATATCCAGGCCCCAATCTATGTAGGCAATAATCGTCTTGGCCACATAGCCGATGATGCGACTGCCGCCGGGCGACCCCAGCACCAACACCGGCTTGCCATTTTTCAGCACGATGGTCGGTGCCATAGATGAGCGCGGGCGCTTGCCCGGCTCGACTCGATTGGCGATCGGCACCCCATCTTTATGGGTGCGAAAAGAGAAGTCGGTCAACTCATTATTGAGAAAATAGCCACCCGATGTCAGCAGGCGCGAGCCAAACGCATTTTCGATCGTGCTGGTCATCGAGAGCGCATTGCCGTATTGATCGAC
>CAZROX010000153.1:1566-2930 GCA_964601845.1 uncultured Halothiobacillaceae bacterium | reverse complement strand
GGCAGTCCCGCGAGCGCACCCGCGCATGCGATGAGGATTATCATCGGGCGGAAGTGAGCCTGCGCTCGGGTGAGTCGGAGCGTCAATCTCTGCAGCAGCAGATCCAGCGGACAACCTTGCAACTAACCTCATTGGCGCACCGCAAAGCGCAACTGGCCAGCACGATCAACGAGCGCGGCAGCCCCGTGCACGATTTGGAGCTAGAGCGAGAGGCGCTGGTGGATCAGCGCCAGATCGATCACCAGCAACGCGAAGCATCGAAAGCGGACTTGATCGAGGCGGAGCGAGCGGTCAATCAGGTGCTCGAACAGCTGGCATCCTACGATCAAGCCGAGTCGGCACACCGCCAGCGCCTAGAGCAGGCGAGCATGGCCTGCCTGGCGGCACGCACAAAGATACAAATGCTCGATGAGCAGCTGCAAGAGAACAATATTGACGTGGCCACCTATGCCCCAACCTTGCCAGATGCAGCCACAGCCGATGCCTGGGCCGAGAAATTACAGCGCATTACAGAGCGCATCGAGCGCATGGGGGCGATCAATCTAACGGCGATAGACGATCTGTCGGAGTTGCAGCAGCGCCACGGTCAGATCGATGAGCAGCGCACGGATATTATCGAGGCACTCAATGCGCTGGAGACCTCGATGCAGTCTATCGACCAGACCACGCGTACACGCTTAGAGGAAACATTCACCAAAATTAATCAGCATCTACAGGGAAACTACGCCAAACTGTTTGCAGGCGGCGAGGCCTACTTATCGCAGCTTAACAACGATGGGGGCACGCCGGGTGTGGTGGTGATGACCAAGCCACTGGGTAAGCAGATCACCAATATGAAACTGCTCTCTGGTGGTGAAAAGGCCCTGACCTCTCTGGCACTGATTATGTCCTTTTTCGAACTCAATCCAGCGCCCTTTTGTGTACTAGATGAGGTGGATGCGCCCTTGGATGAGGCGAATGTGGAGCGATTTAATCAGCTGATCACCACGATGTCGGAGACTGTGCAGTTTATACTGGTCACGCACCAGAGAGGCACCATTCATGCAATGGATCATTTATTGGGGGTGACGATGCAAGAGCCTGGGGTATCGCGTGTCGTGTCGGTAGACATGGCCGAAGCGGCGAGTCACATTGAGGCCTAGTATGGAGACTTGGGCGCTCTTTAGCTTTTTTGCTTGCGTGCTGGTGGTACTGGTGGTGTTGATCGTGCTGCGCGTGAAAGCGCGGGCGCGGGCATCATCGGCGTTTAACCATTCCGCAGCTGGCGCACACGAGTCGGGTGCGCCAGCTGCTAACCTGTCACCTGATACACAATTTGTCTCCAGCAAAACACACACCCCAGAGCAAATTATGTCCTTTTTGCA
>CAZROX010000153.1:0-1466 GCA_964601845.1 uncultured Halothiobacillaceae bacterium | reverse complement strand
GACACGCCTGTCATGGCGCATGAAGACGAGCCTAATACCGCTGCTATATCCAGTGACGAGGACAATATTGATTTTTGGATCGGCACAGATGAGCCAGATGAGCCAGAGGAGATAGTTAAGGAAAATAAGCCAGTTATCAAGTCTGTAGAGAAGAGAACGATCAAACCAGTTGAAGTAGATGAGGCGGTGTCAGAGGCGCGTCTGACCAAGTTGCGCGCGGAGGGACTAGAGCGTGCTGTGGTGTTGTATATACGCCATGAACACCTCATAGCCGGCGAGGATATAGCCGCGCTGTTTCACTCGCGTGGCTACAGTTTTGGCCCCATGCAAATCTACCAAGATATGTCCTATGGCCAGGCGGTGTTCAGTATTGCCAACCTGGTTGAGCCGGGGGTATTTGATCCAAACACGATGGACACTTTCACCACCCAGGGGCTGACATTTTTTCTACAGCTGCCTAGCCCGTTTGGTGCCCGCGCCGCCTTTGAGCAGATGCTGTTTGAGGCCAAGGAATGCGCCCAAGCGCTCAATGCGCAACTGATCGACAAACAATCGGTCAGACTAACAGTACAAATGGAGCAATACCTACTCGGTGAGATGATCGATTACGATGACCAAGTCAATCGGGTGTGGTATGACCACTAGTCGACTGCGACGCGACTATGCCCGATGATGCGACCCGTGCGCGGGTATTGTGGCTGCGCGAGCAGATTCACTACCACAACCGGCGCTATTATCAAGACGATAACCCCGAGCTAACCGACGCCCAGTACGACCAACTGTTCCATGAGTTGGTCGGCCTTGAGCGCACCCACCCGCAATTACAAACGCCCGACTCCCCAACGCAACAGGTTGGAGCGGCGAACGTGTCTGCATTTAAGCGGGCGGTGCATGTGTACCCGATGCTCTCGCTGGGCAATGTGTTTAACGAGCAAGAATTGCAGGATTTTGACCGACGTATTCACACGCTATTAAAGTTGGATGCCGAGGTCGAACTCGACTATATCGCCGAGCCAAAAATTGATGGCGTGGCCGTGAGCCTGCTCTACCAGCAGGGTCAGCTTGTGCGCGCTGCCACACGGGGCGATGGTGTTACCGGCGAAGACGTAACCGATAACCTGCGTACCATCGCCTCTGTGCCGCAGCTGATTCACTCGACATCTGCGCAGCTTGAGGTCAAAGGGGAGGTCTTTATCTCCAAGCGCGACTTTAGCGCACTCAACAAGCAGGCGCTAGAAAATGGCGAGCGCGGCTACGCCAATCCACGCAATGCCGCTGCCGGCAGCCTGCGCCAGCTCGATGCGCGCATCACCGCCAAGCGCCGTCTTTCACTGTATTGCTACAGTGTGTACAGCGACCCGAGCGATCTGCCCACGCAACAAGATGCGCTCTTGTGGCTACAAGCGCAGGGGTTTCCGGTCAATGCCGATTGGGCGCGTGCGAGCGGCCTAGGCGCGTGCCTTGCA
>CAZROX010000152.1:0-2931 GCA_964601845.1 uncultured Halothiobacillaceae bacterium | reverse complement strand
ATTAACCCGGGCATCAGGATGTGTTGAGACAAGCTGACCTGCTCTTGTGGCTGGTATTGGCCGCTTGCCTCGGCGGTGGGCAGGATGTCGAGCACGCGCCCGCGATCGATTATGACGGTGTGATCTTGCAGGCTATCGTCACGATCCATCGTGAGTACCCACTTGGCGCTGATGGCAGTTTCTACGTGTGTTTTCATGCTGGGTGAATGTAGCCTGTGACAACCGATAACTCAAGTGCTTTGTCTGCGCCAGGTATGATTGCCGGGTGAATATGATTTAGAATGATAGCCGCTCTGCAACCTGCGTGCAGCTTAAAAATCACCATGATCGACAATACATAAATTTTATTATGTCACCCGAATCTATGTCGCCCGAATCCCTCAAGCAAAAATTACTGTCTTCTCTGCGCGAGTTTCGCGATAAGGGCATGCAGATATCCGATATCAACCCGATATCCGCTGTGGCCGATGTGCTCAGCGATCAGATAGATGCGGGGGAGATCGACCGTGTGCAACTCCATGCCCTGTTAGAGGAGATGGGGCAGAAGCTCTGGTCTCAGCAGACCGAGCACTTGCGTGTTGCAAGCGGTATTGGGCACGGCGATACGGTGGTGCCGGATATGTCGGCACACGATCCTGCCCGCCTAATCTATCGCGCCGTCTTTACCGCCCACCCAACTTTTGCGCTCCAAGATACAACAGCCCAGGCCCTAGCCGATGCGGCCGGGCAAGAGGAGCAACCACCGATGCCAGCGGATGCCTATTTGCCGCGCACACACGTCACACTACAAGATGAGCACCGCGAGGCCATGCGGGCGATGATGCACGCGAGGGTGGCGCTCTGTAGTATCCACCGTAGCCTGCTCGAACAACGCCAAGTCAGTCAGCCCGATAGCTGGCGCGATACCCTGCCGCAGTTGCTCGGGCTCTCGACCTGGGTCGGGTACGATCTCGATGGGCGGGTCGATATTAGCTGGCGCATGAGCCTGTATTTACGCTTACAAGAAAAAGCGACCGCCTTGGGTTTTTACCTTAAATCTTTGCGGGCGCTGGAGCTGCCTGCTCTGTCCGATACGTTGGACAAACTGGAGCGCGAGCATGCTGCTACCGAAGCCGAAGTCGCACTTTTTGCAGCCTGCCTTCACGAAATATGCAATCTCACCGAAGCGGTCAACCGCTTTACCAACAGGGCGGATAAACTCATTCACAGCGCGCAGCTAGCCGAGGAGCTGCATGCAATTGCGCGCGATCTCAGCTGCGATAAGCAGGCGCTGGAGATCATGGTGATTGCATCGGATATCAAATGCCATGGATTTGGCATGGGCGAGATACACCTGCGCGTCAATAGCTTGCAACTGCGCAATGCCATGCGCTCGGTCGATGGGCGCAATGTAACCATCTCCGATGGCACCGTATCCAAACGCCTGCTGATGGAGCGGCTCGATAAGCGCATAATCGAAGAGTCTACTTGGCAGATTAATTTTGGCAATCTCGACAATGAAATGGCGACCGCTAGGCGTCAGTTTATGTTGGCGACGCAATTTTTAAAGCACATCGACAGCGATCAACCGATTCGATTTTTAATCGCCGAGTGCGAGCGCCCGATCACCGTTATGTCGGCGCTCTATTTGGCACATAAATTTGGCATCAAAGATAAGATTGATATCTCGCCATTATTTGAGACCCCCTACGGATTGGAGCACGGTGCGGATCTGGTTGAGGACCTGCTGGGTTATCACAGTTACATCGCCTATGTGCGCGTGCGTGGTTATCTGGCTATTCAGACGGGCTTTTCCGATGGCGGTCGCTTTATTGGCCAGATAGCGGCCAATTTGTCTATCGAACGGCTGCAGATACAGGTGGCCCAGTTGATCAAACAGCATTTTGGGCAGGATGTCACATTTTTGCTGTTTAACACCCATGGCGAGTCGATGGGGCGCGGTACTGCAGGGCCCACCATTGCCGATCGCCAAGCGTTTATTCTCACGCCCTATGTGCGCGCACAATGTCGCGCACTCGGTGTGCCGCTCTATCATCAGTCCAGCTTTCAGGGCGGCGATGGCTATAAGTTTTTTGGCTCGGAGCAATTGGCACTGGCGACTTTAACCGGGCTCTTGCAAGCTGAGGTGGCCCCTGTCACCGAGCACTGGCGCGATGATCCTTTCTATCAGAATTTCTCATACGATTTTTTAGCCGATCTAAAAACTTGGCATCAAACGCTGTTTAACGACCCTTACTATGCTGAGATGCTGGATATATTTGGTGCCAATCTGCTGCCCTTAAGTGGCTCTAGGCCCACGAAGCGCCCGGGTAAAGTGGGGGCACGTGCCAAAATTTCTACCATTCGCGCCATTCCGCATAACGGTATCTTGCAGCAGCTGGGATTTTTGCCAAATGTGATCTCCGGCGTGGGCAATACCGTGCAGAATAATATCGATAATTTTTTAAATCTGTACCCACAATCTCCTCGCTTGCAGCAGTGTTTTCGGCATGTGCTGATGGCAAAACGTCTCGGCTCGCTCAATACGGTGCTCGCCTATGGCCGCCTGCTCAATGCCGGTTTTTGGGTGGATCGGGCGTACCATGGCGGCCTGGCGCACAATCAGCGTGCGTACCGTGCCCTGGCCAAGTATTTGCGCCCGGCGCCTCAGAGCGAGCAGGGGGTGCGCGCGGTCGTCTGCATTCTGCGCGATGATCTGGTCGATCTGTATCGCGTGAGCAAGCAGTTGGGCATCGATGGGGTGCGGGTGCTGAACGAGGATCGCATCGAGTTGGATTTGCTGCACGCAATCCGCATCGCCATTATTATCAATTCACTGGTGCTGGTTTGTCGGGTGCCGCGTTTTTCCGATACGAATCAACACAGCAATGCCGATATGTTATCCGCTGCCCTGAGCTTGGATTTTCCGATGGTGATCGACATGATCGAGCG
>CAZROX010000151.1:0-2958 GCA_964601845.1 uncultured Halothiobacillaceae bacterium | reverse complement strand
GGCACTGACACCAAATTTTTCTTCCATATCGGTGACTAATTCCATCACCTCCATCACTGTCATATTGGAGACAGCCTCTAAGATATCCTGCTTTGAAACGCTCATAACAACTCCCTATGCTAAATACCAATCAAATTGCACTGTGCAATTCGATAACCAAATGTTCACCTAAAAACCTATTGTTTTTCCTGCGTACCGACAGCGTGCAACACGCGCACCATCCGCCCCGGAATATCGGACATCGCCAGCACCAGCTTGAGCATAGGTGCCTGCATGACCGATAGCAACATACCCAGCGCCTGCTCGCGTCTGGGCATCTTAGACAGCTGATGTATCTGCTCGACATTCAGTGCACGCTCACCGAGCCCACCGCCGCGCAATACAAACAACTGATTATCTTTAGCAAAATTGACCAGCAAGCGCGCCGCATCGACAGGGTCTTGGCGTGCAAATACCAGCAATAGTGGCCCGCTCAAAGACTCATCTAAGGTCGCGTAGGCACTGCTCTGAAGCCCGCGCTTGGCCAGCGAGTTCTTAACGACCCGCACCGAGAGATCCTGCTCGCGTGCGCTCACGCGCAACTGCGAGAGCTGCTCGCAACTCAGGCCACGATATTCGGCCAAAATCAGCGCACTCGCCTCGCTGGCGTCTGCGGCCACCTCGGCTACAATCGCCTGTTTCTTCACATATGTAATGGGCATACTAAAACCTGTGCGTCATCGTTCGGCTATTCTAAGGTGTCGGTATCAAACGCTAGTCTGATCGACGCGAATCCCCAACCCCATGGTCGAAGAGACGGCGATACCGCGCACGTACTGACTCTTGGCGGTGGCTGGTCTGAGCTTATTCAGATCGACCAACAACGCCTGTATATTTTCTTTTAATGCATCGACACTGAAGTCGAGCTTGCCGACGAGGCAGTGAATGATGCCGCCCTTATCGGTGCGATAGCGCACCTGACCGGCCTTGACATTTTTCACCGCTGTGGCGACATCGGTGGTAACCGTGCCCACCTTGGGGTTTGGCATCAGGCCGCGCGGGCCCAAGATTGTACCGAGTTTACCCACTGCCGGCATGGCATCTGGGGTGGCAATGACCACATCGCAGTCGAACTTACCGCTCTTAACCAACTCGGCCAGATCTTCCATGCCCACCCGATCTGCACCGGCGGCCTCGGCCTGCTCGGCCGCTGGACCCTGGGCGAACACCGCCACGCGCACAGTGGCCCCAGTGCCGTGAGGCAACAAGGTGGCGCCGCGCACGACATGCTCTGATTTTCTTGGGTCGACACCGAGGCGAATCGCCACATCGACCGACTCGACAAACTTCAGCTTGGGTGCATTTTTTAACACGCCCAGAGCTTCGCTCAATGTGTAGGTGCGATCCTCGACCTGCTCGGCCATCGCCCGCATGCGTTTGCTACTCTTTGCCATTACTCGACTTCCGTCTCAATACCCATACTGCGCGCTGTGCCTGCAATTGTGCGCACGGCGGCATCCATCCCAATCGCGGTCAAATCCGGCTCTTTTTGCCGACAGATGTCCTCTAGCTGCTCGCGGGTGACCTTGCCGACCTTGTCCCGATTCGGCACCCCACTGCCCTTGCCGATACCGGCAATCTTTTTCAGCAATACCGCCGCTGGGGGTGTTTTGAGAACAAACTCAAATGTGCGATCGGCAAATACGGTGATCACAACCGGCACCGGCAAACCCTGCTCCATCGCCTGGGTTTGCGCGTTGAATGCTTTGCAAAAATCCATAATGTTGACGCCATGCTGACCCAATGCGGGGCCGACTGGCGGACTCGGGTTCGCAGACCCTGCAGGAATTTGCAGTTTTATATAGCACTTAATTTTTTTTACGCTGCTTACAGCCATAGCATCCATCTACCCATATTTCAAACGATCTGCCCAAGGCAGATCAGACCATCTATCAACGATTATCTAGGCTTTCTCTACCTGACCAAACCCGAGTTCAACCGGTGTCGAGCGACCAAATATCTGCACCGCCACCAGTAGTCTGTTTTTCTCGAAGTTGATCTCCTCAACCACCCCGTTAAAGTCGTTGAACGGGCCATCGATAACACGCACCACCTCGCCGGTGGCAAACAATACCTTCGGCTTGGGTTTCTCTGCGCCCTCTTGCACGCTCTGCATAATGCTCTCGACCTCGGCATCTGTGATCGGCGCCGGCATCTCGGCTGTGCCACCCACAAAATTGGTCGCCTTGGGCACCTGCCTAACCAGATGCCAAGCATCGTTACTCATCTCCATGCGGATGAGTATGTAACCTGGAAAAAACTTGCGCGTGGAGCGGCGTTTCTGCCCACCACGAATCTCGAGTACTTCCTCGACCGGCACCAAAATCTCATCGAAGTGACTTTGCATGCCCGCCAATTCAATGTGCTCTTGCAAAGAACGCTGGACGATGTGCTCGTACCCAGAGTAAGTTTGCAACACATACCAGCGCTTTGCCATCAACCGCCCCTCGCACCTGTGAACCAGCGCAAAAAGCTGCTGAAAATACTATCTATTGCCCAGAGCATCAAGCCCACAAAAAATACCATCACAAACACGATCAGCGCTACCTGTACCGTCTCCATGCGCGTGGGCCAGACCATTCTGCGCACCTCGGCACGCGAGCCTTGACCAAACGCCCACAGCCGATGGCCGGGCTCCGTGTGGTACACCACAGCCCCAGCTAGCAAAACTGCACCGACCAAAACGATCACCCGATACAGAAATGACACCTGTGGAAACCCATAAAACACCACAACTGCTGCCACCACCATCGCGAAGGCCGATGCAAACTTAACAAGCTCTAGCGTTGTTGTTTCAGATGCCTTTGTCGACATATTCCTACCAAATAACCATCAAACCGACTGCCACATTAAGACCAGAACCTGGCAGGCCAGGAGGGAATCGAACCCCCAACCTGCGGTTTTGGAGACCGCCGCTCT
>CAZROX010000150.1:0-3118 GCA_964601845.1 uncultured Halothiobacillaceae bacterium | reverse complement strand
GACCACCGCTGGAGACTGTAATGCTCACAGGCGCATCAATCCCTGTGATTGGTACGGCATCGGAATCAATTAATGTCGAGCGCTCAACACTATTTTTTGCGGCAAAAGCAAACGCATTCGGCACCCTATCGGGCATGCGCGTGCTAGAGATAAATTCGATTGCCGTGCCGCCGACGTTTAGCTCTGTCGTCGTGGTGGTGGCATAATTGGCCGATGAGAGATGGCGCAGCTGCACGACATCTTGATTGTCGACCGTGCCGGCATCCGAGGTGTAATCCCCACTATTCACTCTGTACTCGCCACCGCTGACACTGATGGTTGTCCCATCATCAATACCCGATAACCGAAAGACATTCGACTCGACATACTGTTCCAGTACAGTGTCAATCACATCTGGTAGATCGATTTCACCCAATGGAACGTCACTGCCAGATAGCTGTGTCTTCCAAGCGCCACGGCCGTGGGTGAATGCAAATAAAACACGCCGCTCCGCGTTTTGTACAATTTGTAAATGCTCGACCACAGTATTGGGAAAGCCGACATTCTCCACCAACCAATTCTGGCCGCCATCTTGGCTAACAAAGATACCCAGATCAGTGCCGACAAATAGCCGTTGCGAATCACTTGGGTCGATGGCAACTGTATGCGCCGGCAAATCGGGTATGCCGTTATCCTCCCCTCTTCGGTCTAAATCGTTCCAAGTGATGCCGCCATCGGTGGTTTTCCAAACATGATCCACCCCAAACGTCGAATAGGTGGCATAGGCCACATTCGCGTTTTGCGGGTCATAGGTCAGCGATGAAATATTCCCCCTCGCCGGCCGGACGCGACTCCAACTGGCTGCAGAGTTGGCCGTGGTCGCCGCATCATTGCGATACACATAACCATCTGTTGTACCGACGAGCACACGATCTGAATCGGTCGGTGCAACTGCCAGCGCCGATGCAGAAGCGGATAATTGATTGGTGCGACTCGCTTGAACCCAGTTACCAGCTGCATCATCGGTACGCCATACCGTCCTGCCTGCCGCCCATAGGCGGTTAGCATCATTCGGGTCCAATATATAGGGTGCAATAAATAGAAAGGTATCATCTAGCCCGTTAGTTGCAGATGCAAAACTCTCACCGCCATTGGTAGACTTGGTTAAAGCGAGGTTAGGCGTGCTGGCATATAGCGTACTGGTATTGCTAGAATCAATCGCGACATAGCCCCCATCCCCCCCCTGAATTTCTGTCCAAATAGTCGCTGACTCCTGTGTCCCTCGCACTGTGCCATTATCCTGCGTGCCGCCAAAGTAATTCACAGCATCGGGGTAGGCCAACCCATGATAAAACTGTGTCACAGCATAATCATTGTTCAGTGAAGTCCAATTGACATGAGTCGATTCGCCGGCTGTAGTAAGGCTGCACGATTCGGTCGAAACATCCGCTCTGCTGTTGTCCGTGCGGTAGATGCCACCATCGCTACCACTGTACAAAGTCTGATTGGTGACGCCATCGTAATCCGGGTGAAAAACGAGTGCATGATGATCGGCATGGTTGTAGCGTGCATCCGATGAGCCAACTGCTCGCAGCCACCAATAACTGGCAGCACCCCAACTCTCGCCACCATCATCGGATCGAAAAAGATCGATACCACCAACCCAAACCCTGTTCGAGTCCACAGGATCCACAGCGATCACATTGTCATACCATCCCTGATCAATCCAAGATGCAGTACCAAAGCAAAGCAAAATGACCGGGTTGCTAAATAATGCATTGCTCTGGGTGGCTGTGCCATCATTGCTAAGACGTACCTGCCAACTCGCACCGCCATCGGTTGAGCGATATATGGCATGTAGCCGACCGAAGGGGGAAGTTGCGGCTGCAGCGGCATAGATAATGTCCTGATCGCTTGGCGCAATTGCCAAAGAGGTGCGCCACACATTGGCATCACTCAATACACTGGTCCAGGTATCACCGCCATCGGTAGAGCGCAACAGGTTCACTGTGCCCGAATAGCAACTGGCGATCAACGTATCTGGATTGGAATCGGTGCGCACGACTAAATCCATGCAGTTGCTATAGTCCGCGCCCAAGGCAAGCTCACTCCAACTGACACCGGCATCGGTTGAGCGAAATAAACCCGCTCTGGTTGCAGCGTAAATACGATTTGAATCATTGGGGCTCACCACCAACTTATTGACGTAGTGGAAATTTGTATTGCCAGATGTGCCAGTCAGCGGCACAAAGGTTTCACCCGCATCATCGGTCTTGAAAATGCCATCGCCTCTCACACTGCCGACATTAAAAAACCCCTCGCCGGTGCCCGCGTAAACGATATTGCTATTATTGGGATCCATCGCGAGGGTGCTAACGGCGAGATTGTTCATCAAGTCGTCCGAGGGTGACCAATTAGCCCCTGCATCGCTGGTCTTCCAAACCCCACCCGCAACACCTGCGATATAGATCACATTCGCATTGTCCGGTGCGATAACGATGGCGCGCGTGCGACCACCGATATTACCGGGGCCCAAACTCTGCCAAGATGAAAAATTGGTACCAGGTGGCACAGGCGCAGCATTGGCTAACAGCTTTGATGAGCGATTCGCCGATGGCAGCAACAAATCGACACTCGCGTTGAAGCGGGGCATGCGATCCATCTGGGTGCGCGCCGTGACATAGCGCTCCAGTGGCAAGCTGTCTTGATTAGGGGGCACACGCTGGCGAAAATAAAACTCTATCGCCTCTTTTGGCTTATCGTAGCGCTTGGGTGATCTTTTCTTTTGCGCGGCTTTTCGCTCAAAAAAATCGCGATTTTCCTCGATCAGATTCGGGCTGGGGGAATGGTATACAGACAGCGCGATGGCACCGAGCGCCACAGCAGTAACCGCAAACACAACACGTGAAGTCGACAAATACCTTTGCATGCTACTCTTGGGAGCCATCTATTTTCAGTGCTGCTGCACCCGCTATCCATACATCCAACATCCGATGCAA
This sequence comes from uncultured Halothiobacillaceae bacterium, assembly GCA_964601845.1. Classification (GTDB taxonomy): domain Bacteria; phylum Pseudomonadota; class Gammaproteobacteria; order CAZROX01; family CAZROX01; genus CAZROX01. Next base: position 140 of record CAZROX010000150.1, on the reverse strand, counting down.
ATCAATCTGACCCCGCGCAAGATGTGCACGAACTGCATCCATGCCAATCTCGCCCTCACCCAAGCCCGCCGCCCAGTTGACCACGAGCGCACAGCAGGCATATGCCATGCCGAGCTCGCGCGCCAACACGGCCTCTGGCA
>CAZROX010000149.1:0-3120 GCA_964601845.1 uncultured Halothiobacillaceae bacterium | reverse complement strand
GCCACTGCCACCCCCCCACGCTGCTCGATATCGGCCAGCATGGTGGCGACCGATTCGGTGACCGCCTTGCTCAGGGGGTTGTTGGTGTCGCTGCTAGTCGCGGGTGCTTTAATAATATGCATTAGCGGTATCCTGGTAAGTCAAAAGTATCGGGATAGCCAAACAGGGCGGCGCTACCCCCCGTATGCAAAAACACCACGTTTTCGCCCTGCTTGAAATGTGACTTGCGGATCAGATCAATCAAGCCTGCAAATCCCTTGCCCGAGTAGACCGGGTCTAGCAAAATGCCCTCGTGTTTTGCCATGAGCATCAGGGCTTCGCGCATACTATCGGTGGGCAGGCCATAGCCCGCTCCCACGTAATCGCTGTTGGCCACCACCCGCTCTCTGGCGAGTACCGATGCGGGCAAGCCGAGGTAGTCGAGCGTTTGCTGCGCCAAATCGAACACCATTTGCTCTTGCTTTGCTTTGGGTGCGCGCACGCCGATACCATAGATGGGAATGCCGCTGTTGCTGGCCTCTAGCCCCACCACTAAACCCGCTTGGGTGCCAGCGCTGCCGGTGGCATGCACCACATGATCAATGCGCAAATTCATGGCATTGGCCTGTGTCAGGATTTCTAGCCCGGCATTGGCGTAGCCTAGGGCGCCAATGGGGTTGGAGCCGCCGCCGGGGATGATGTAGGGGTGCTGGCCATCGGCGCGCAACTGTGTGGCCAGATCCTCCATGGCCTGATTCATATCGGTGCCATCGGCGTATTTTGCAATGGTGGCGCCGCAGAGCTGATCGAGCAGCACATTGCCGTTTAGGTTATAGGCTGTGTCGTTTGATTGGACGCGATCCTCTAACAAAATATGACATCCCAGCCCTAATTTTGCCGCCGCCGCTGCGGTTTGCCTGGCATGATTGCTCTGGGTTGCGCCCTGGGTGATCACACAGCTGGCTTTGTTGTGTAGCGCATCGGCCATTAAAAATTCGAGCTTGCGGGTTTTATTGCCGCCCGATGCAAGCCCGGTGCAATCGTCGCGTTTTATCCATAGATTGGGGCCGCCGAGCAAGGCGCTCATGCGTACCATCGGCTCTAAGGGGGTCGGTAAATGGCCGAGCTGAACTCTGGGGAAGCGGGATAAATGCATGGTAATCTCCTAAGTGTGTTGCATAACAGTGTAGCAGTGTAAAGTGCCATTTGTCATAGGTAGGTACTCGGGCAAGTGCCTGTATCGAGCTGGCAAAAAATATTCGCCGGCGATAGCAGGGTGCAGGGCAATTGTGTGCCCGATCGGTTGCGCTAGCAAAATAGCGTGCTACTATTTCTGGCGTATACAATTTTATACGGGTTGAGGGAGGCTGGCTGCCATGGCCTTTAGCGCCCTAGTGGGGAGACCGGCAAAAACACGGCTTAAGATGCCGCTAAATTAAGGATAACCGATGCAAGATTGGGGCAAAATTGGGGAGGCAATCGCACAGTGGATTGGCGATTATGCAACGCAAAACAACATGCGCCAGCTGGTGGTGGGCATCTCAGGTGGTATCGACTCGGCCGTCACCTCGACACTCTGCGCCAAAACTGGCATCGACACAATCGTGCTGCATATGCCCATTCATCAATCTGCCGCTCAGAGTGAGCTGGCGCATCGGCATATCAATTGGCTGACAGCCAACTGGCCACAAGTCACCAGCCACAGCATCGATTTAACCGCCACCTTTGACACCCTCAGCGGTGCCTTGGGCCAGCACGGCCTCTCGGCGCTGGCATTGGCCAATACGCGGGCGCGCTTGAGAATGGCCACCCTGTACGCGCTGGCAGGCTCCCAGCGTGGCATCGTGGTGGGCACGGGCAATAAGGTGGAGGACTTCGGCGTCGGCTTTTTCACAAAATATGGCGATGGGGGGGTCGACATCTCGCCGATTGCCGATCTGTACAAGTCCGAGGTGCGCGCACTGGCCACAGCTTTGGGCATCGCGCAGGCCATCTGCACCGCCGCCCCAACCGATGGTCTCTGGGAAGATGGCAGAACAGACGAAGATCAGCTGGGCGCGACCTATCGAGAGCTAGAGTGGGCGATGGAATTTTTGCGCGCCCCCACCGATGCCCCCCTCACAGACAGACAACAGGCGGTGTTGGAGATCTATCGGGCGCGCCGTCGTGCCAATGCGCACAAAATGGAGCCGATTCCTATTTTTAAGCTGGCGGCGCGTTGAGTGTATTGATATCATTTTTAGCGTCACGCTAATGGAGGGAGGTTCGCTATGGCTGGTGGTTGGGTGCGAGATGGTGCAATTCAAGAACAAATAGATGCCAGTGTGGCCGATGCGGTAGAGCGGGCGCGCCAGCAGATACCCCAGGGCGAAAGCCTGCGCATGTGCGAGAACTGTGAGCGGGAGATTCCCGAGGCACGGCGACAGGCCATCGTGGGCGTGCGCCTGTGCGTCGCCTGCCAAGCGGCGCAGGATGAGCAGAACAAGCGTGTCGCAGGCTTTAATCGTCGGGGCAGTAAAGACAGTCAGTTGCGCTAGGTGCGACGCCAGGCACTCAGGGTATGAGGTGGTCGCTTGCGTTAGCGCCTTTCTTGTTTTTGTTACTTTGGTCCGGTGGCTATACCGTGGCCAAGGTCGGCATTAGCTTTGCCGACCCCTTCACCTTGTTGACGATTCGCTATGGCTGCGTTCTGCTGCTGTTGTTGCCGCTTTGTCTGATTTATAAACCCATCTGGCCAAATTCTCTGGGCGCATGGTTTAATCTGGCACTCGTGGGTTTTCTGATTCAGGTGCTCTACTTTGGCACCAGCTGGCAGGCGTTTTCTAGGGGTGCCTCTGCTGGCAGCGTGGCGCTCATCACCTCGCTGCAACCGATTTTGGTGGCATTATTTATGCCGCTGGTATCGCATGAACGCGTGTCGATAAAACGCTGGCTAGGGCTTATTTTGGGGCTATCGGGCACCTTTCTCGTGCTCTATGGCAACCTAGACATCCAACCGCTGAGCACCTCGGCGCTGCTGCTGGCCATCACGGCTCTCTTGGCATTTACCCTGGCCACCGTGTGGGAAAAACGCTTTGGCATCGCGCATCATCCCATCACCTCCAATATTGTGCAGTATTTGGTCGGCTTTGCCTGCACCCT
>CAZROX010000148.1:0-3149 GCA_964601845.1 uncultured Halothiobacillaceae bacterium | reverse complement strand
CCCCAATTAAATCAATGTTGGGCCAATGTGTGGATTGGATGACCTCTTGCGCTTTGACATCTAAGGCGTCTGACAGCGTGTCATCAAGGGGCACCGGGGCATCGCCCCGATCAAGACGGCGCTGATTGTCTGCCTGTAGGGTACCAGCGTAGTGGCGTGCGAGCAGGGGGAAGACCGTGTTCCATTCATCCTCTACATGCGTGCCAAAGATCGAGGTCATGGAGCCTTGGCTGTCTAGATCAATCACCAGCACCTTGTAGCCATCCAATGCGGCAGACATAGCCAAATGCGCCCCGGTTGAAGTTTTGCCCACCCCGCCCTTGAAATTGGCGATTGCGGTGATCTTCGCAGGCAAGCCCTTGGGGCGGTAGGGTAGGTAGTCTTTCGACTTGGAACCTTCGGCCGCAAAAAAGGCGCGCAAGCGTAACACCTCATCCAGCGTGAACCATTTGGCCCCGCCCTCTGTGTCGCTATGACCTTGCGGTAAACTCTCGTTTTGACGAAGTACACGACGAAAATGGGCCGGTGCAACAGGGATCAGATAGCGCGTGATTTCCCATGTGGAGAAGCGGCGCAAATCCTTGCGTCCGTCTTTATTCAGGCCGCGACTGGTCAGATCAGCGCGGCCTTTACGGTGCGCCTCAGCTAAATTTGCAAAACCTTGTGTTGTCATAGGCTCTGTGAGTTCGGATAGGGAGATATCCGGTGAAAGCCCAAAATATGGGGGGGTCTGATCTGTTTGCGCCATGATCTGCTCTTATGTGCCGTGTTTCCCACAAGATACTCAAAAACGTAGCACATGGAAGCAAAACCGTTCCACGATCAGGATTTCTTAGCAGAATCCCCATTTTTTCTGGGTTATTATGGCTTATTCGACTGCGGAATAATTTCTTTTGGTGTTATATTCGGTTAAATATTAGTTACAGATCTTTTTAGAATATATAAGCCATTATAAATACACATTTATTCTGTGCTTACTAAATACTAGATGACTCTGAACCCCCGATAAAGTGACTCCAATCCCCCGAGCGTGCGATTCCAAACCCCCGATTGCGGACTCGACCGTTGCCCTGTGGATAACTATGCTGGGCGTCAATGAAACAACGAATCCCAAAGTCGGCATAAGATCGGTTAACTGGGGTCAAGGGCAGGACTATGACACGAGATGGGGCAGGGCCGATGGCCCGCACTCCGGATTTTTTTGTATGCGATTTTTTTGCGGCCAGTCCGAAGCACGATTTGGCCTCAATGGAGCATCCGATTTTTTCCCTTTCCACTAGGCCGGACCGCCGGATCCTCAGCTACGTTCATAACGGCACTGAGATTACGGTAACACCGTCAGTCAAAGGGCGTGCGACGATCTTTGATGCCGACATTCTGATCTTTTGTATCAGCCAGTTGATGGCAGCGATTAATGCAGGCAAGAAGACTGCGCGCACTTTGACGCTGACGGCGCATGACTTGCTGTTGGCTACTGGGCGTGAGACGAGCGGTGACAGTTATCGCCGCTTGCGCGATGCGTTTGAGCGGCTGGCGGGCACGCGGATCACCACTAATATTGTTACGGGTGATAAAGAGGTGACCACTGGCTTTGGTTTAATCGAATCTTGGGAGATCGTGCGCAAAACCCGTGCGGGCCGGATGGTGAGCGTGACCGTGACGTTGTCAGACTGGTTGTACCAAGCGGTGCTTTCAAAATCAGTTCTCACACTGAGCCGGGACTATTTTCGCATGCGAAAGCCTCTGGAGCGGCGAATTTATGAGCTGGCGCGTAAACATTGTGGGCGCCAAAGGTATTGGCGCGTTTCGGTTGATACGCTTTTGAAGAAGTCCGGCTCGACCTCACCCCGCCGCGTCTTCCGCGCGATGATGCGCGCGATGATCAAATCGGACAGCTTGCCCGATTATGTTCTGCAGGAGCTGCCCGGTGATATTATCGAAGTGACCCCGCGGGGCAGGGGGGAGGTTGTCGAGGCGGTGTTGAGCGTGGATGCGTTGGAGCATGCTCGTGGGCTTGTTCCAGGTGCAGATGTTTATGCGTTGGAGGCAGAATGGCGCGCCTCGTTGATTTCCGTTCCGCGAGATGCAGACCATGCGTTTTTGAAGTGGATTGGAGAACGTTGAAAATGTGCGGTGCTCTAGTAACTCAGTAGGGTTTCTAAGATATGCCACATTTCTGAGCTATCGCATCGTTGTTTTGAACGAGTGCAGTTGCTCGTATTGGCTGATTTCTTTAAGAGGCGAGGCGTGGTTTAAGGCGGGTTTTTCCGGTAATCAGGATAGGAAAGTGTTGAGTGACGTATTAACAGATGCTTCGGGCAAGCCCGTGCTGGTCGTGGATTTGGACGGAACGCTTCTGCGTTCGGACATTCTTTTCGAGACGTTCTGGAATGCGTTCAGCCGGTCCGGTGCCGCCCCGTTTCGGGCCGTGCATGCGTTGTCGAGGGGCAAAGCAGCGCTAAAGCGGGAACTGGTACAGACAAGCGAGCTGGATATTGCGACCTTGCCTTATGATCCGGAAGTGATCTCTTACATACGCAAATGGCGCGAAGAGGGCGGTCAAGTCGCTCTTGTTACAGCCAGCGATGAGCAGATTGCAAAGGGCATCTCTGACCATCTGCAAATCTTCGATGAGGTCTATGGCTCTGACGGGGTGCGTAACCTCAAAGGGCCCAATAAGGCGGCGTTCCTGAAAGAGCATTACGACGGCAACTTTGCCTATATGGGCGATGCGCGGGCCGATATTCCTGTCTGGTCAGAAGCCAAACGTGCGATCACGGTCAACATCTCCGCACCGTTGGCCAGGGAGGTTGATGGGTTAGCATCCGAGGTGGAGCATCTCGAGTCTATACCTACGTCATGGAGGCCATACCTGAAGGCTCTGCGACCGCATCAATGGCTCAAGAACGTTCTTGTTTTTCTACCGATGCTCGCTGCACATCAATATGATGGCGCGACTTTCTTTGCCTCTCTGCTCGCCTTTGTGGCCTTCTCGATGATTGCATCCACGGGATATGTTTTTAATGACCTGCTCGACCTTTCGGCTGACCGGGCACATCCGCGCAAATGTAAGCGCCCCTTCGCTTCAGGCGCGCTTCCCATAGCGCATGGAACATGGCTGGGTGCGGGGATGCTTGCAGGGGGCCTCC
>CAZROX010000147.1:0-3167 GCA_964601845.1 uncultured Halothiobacillaceae bacterium | reverse complement strand
CGCACAGTTGCAGCTGTCGATACAGCGATTCGAGCCACACCTGCCAAGTTAGGATATTCGGGGCCGCCCACGCACCTGCCATGAGGTCGTGTTGCTGGTATTGGCTGTAGCGCTGGCGCAGCGTGCGCGTTAGCTGCCGATCGGCGCACACGGCCAGAGCGCCGCCGCGCAGCGCCTCGACGATGGGGGTGAAGCGATCCGACACTAGCGCACGTACCTGCTAGGGGCGCGCATCAGCGCGTTAGCTTTTGTCTGCCAAGGCATCCATGCGCGCCATGAGACTGGAGGTATCCCAGCGGTTGCCGCCCATCGCTTGCACCTCGGCGTAAAACTGATCGACCAATTTTGTGACCGGCAGATCGAGATCACACAAGCTGGCCTGCTCCAGCACAATCGCCAAATCCTTGCGCATCAGATCGACCGCAAAGCCGTATTCAAACTCGCCCTTGAGCATGTTGGATGCGCGATTGTCCAACTGCCACGACTGGGCCGCGCCGCCGGATATCACATCTATCACCGCCTCGCCATCCAACCCGCTGGCGCGCGCCAATTGCAGCGCCTCGGCCAGCGCCTGCACCAAGCCGGCAATGCAGGTCTGATTCACCATTTTAGTCAGCTGGCCTGCACCACTGGCACCCATGTGGCGCACGCGCTTGGCGTAGCATTGCATATGGGGTTCTGCCACCCGATAGGCCTCGGCATCGCCGCCGACCATGACGCTGAGCTGCCCCTGCTGGGCGCCGGACTCACCGCCGGAAACCGGCGCATCCAAAAATTGAATGCCGCGCGCTTTGGCCTGCGCGTACAGCTCGTGCGTTACCTTAGCCGACACAGTGGTATGGTCGACGAAGATACTGCCCGGTGCCATGGTGGCAAAGGCACCCGTCTCGCCGCACGTGATCTGGCGCAGATCGTCGTCATTGCCCACACAGGCCATCACGATGCTGGCATCGGTGGCCGCAGCCGCTGGGGTGTCGTAACAGGAGCCGCCGTATTGATCGACCCAATCCTGCGCGCGCGACTGGGTGCGATTGTAGACTTGCACCTGTCGCTCGGGGGATACCAGATAACCGCTCATCGGATATCCCATCACCCCCAACCCAATAAAAGCAATTTTTATCGACATGCTGCGCTCTCCAATAACCGCGTAACCCGTAAATTTAATTTACCAACTGTGGCCGTGCCGCTGTTTGCTCTGTAGATAGCCACGGTTGTGTGCGCTCTCGTAATAGCCAGTTGGCAGGCGCTCCAGCACCTCGATGCCCATCTCCTGCAACTGGGATACCTTTTGTTGGTTGTTGGTGAGCAGGCGCACCCTGCGCACGCCCAGCGCTTGCAGCATCTGACCTGCGACACGAAAATCGCGCAGATCATCGCCATGGCCCAAATGCCGATTGGCGGCATAGGTGTCGAGCGCCTGCTCCTGCTGCACCTGATAGGCGCGTATTTTTTGCTTCAGCCCGATGCCGCGCCCCTCCTGCCGCAGGTAGATCAGCAACCCAGACGCGCCAGCAAAGCGCGCAATTGCCTCGTGTAACTGCTGCCTGCAATCGCACAGCAGCGAGTGAAACACCTCGCCCGTGAGGCACTCGGAGTGCACGCGCACCACCATCTCATCCGAGCGCTCGCCGTACAGCATCGCAATATGCTCTGCATCGTCCATCAGGCCAGAAAAAGTGAAGCAGGTCGCGCTGCCATCTGGGTTATCGCCCAAATCGTAGGGAATACGCGCCTGGGCTAAAATCTGTACCTCAGACACGCGCCGTGTCATCCGATGCCATGTAGTGGCCGGAGCGGCCGCCGGATTTTTCTAGCAGGCAAACATCGCTAATGACCATCGCCCGATCTATCGACTTGCACATATCGTAGATGGTCGCGAGCGCCACCTGCACGCCGATTAACGCCTCCATCTCCACCCCGGTGACATAGTGGGTCTGGGTGCGGACGCGGCAGATGACGCGCGCCCCTTGGGCATCGTTTTGCAGCTCGAACTCAACCGACACGTGATTGAGCGCAACCGGGTGGCACAGGGGGATCAAATCGGCGGTCTTTTTTGCCGCCATAATGCCTGCCAGGCGTGCGGTGGCCAGCACATCGCCCTTTTTGCCCGCGCCGGTTTCGATTACCTGCAAAGTTTCGGCAGACATGCGAATCTGGCCGCCGGCGATTGCGATGCGTAGGGTGTGATCTTTGTCGCCGACATCCACCATGTGGACCTCGCCGCGCGCGTTGAGATGTGTGAGTTGCGTCATAAGCTGGTAGTTAATTGGTGACAGATAACCGAGCACGGTCTGTACAGTTGCCTATTCTAGCGGATCAAATCGGCTGCTACATCACCAGCTGGCAGTGCGCTTGTGCCACTGGACTGGCGGCAGCTAGGTGTTTATTCTAGGCATAGCGGTAGATTGTGTGGCGAATGAGAACAGCATGGCGATACAAGTAAAATTTTTTGCCAGTCTGCGCGAGCAGATCGGTTGTGATGCAGTCAGCCTTGAGCCGAGTGCCGACATGAATGTGCAGACCATCTGGCGCCAGGCCAGCGGGCGCGAGCTGATTCCACCGAATGTGCTCTGTGCGGTTAATCTGCATCAGGTGCATGCCGATCACCCAGTGCAAGATGGCGACGAGGTGGCGTTCTTCCCACCGATGACCGGCGGCTAGTATGAGCTATTGCATTTACCCCCAAGCCTTTAACCCCTACGCCCTGCTGCAAGCGCGGCAAGACACCCTAGCCGGCGGCAGCTTTGGCGCCTGTGCCAGCTTTGTTGGCAGCATGCGCGATATGAACACCGGGCACGCGGTGAGCCACATGCTGCTCGAACACTACCCCCAGATGATGGACAAACAACTGGCCAAAATCGAGGCCGAGGCGCACGCGCGCTGGGCGCTACAAGATGTGCTGATTGCCCATCGCACCGGGCAGATTACACCGGGGGAGCCGATTGTGCTCACCGCCTGCTGGTCGCAGCATCGCAAGGAGGCGCTTAGTGCTTGTGAGTTTTTAATTGAGCAGCTTAAGCATCGTGCGCCTTTTTGGAAGTGTGAGACGCGTAGTGGGGGGGATAGGCACTGGGTGGTGGGGGAGATAGTACCGCCGGATGATTTATGTAGCTCAACACAAAAAAGATGAGCCTGAAAATTTACAAATCAGTTAGACATACACTTTT
>CAZROX010000146.1:0-3186 GCA_964601845.1 uncultured Halothiobacillaceae bacterium | reverse complement strand
CCCGCGCTTCGCTGTAAACCGGTTTGCCATTAGTGCCACAGATGGTGTTGGGTTCTTGTCCGCGTCCGTCGATTGCATCCCACCAGGTGAAGGCTAAACCGGCCGCGTCCATGCGCTTTTGCATCGCGGGTCGTCGTGATGAAGTGGGAATGCTGATAACAAAAATGGGCATCATCGTCTGTTACCAGGCGCTATAAATCGAACAGGCTACTGGTGTGCCTCGGGTATTTACTGCACGCGTCTGTGCGGATCAAGCGGTGGTGTCGCGCATAAAATCAGCGATCAGGCAAGCGGTGGCGCTGGCAATTTCATCTGCCTGATCGTCACTCAGAATATAGGCGGGCAACAGGCGCACGACTCGCTCGCGGGTCACATTGATTAACAGCCCTGCACCGAGTGCCCGCTGTACCAGCTCGCGACAGGGGCGATCGAGCTCGATGCCGATCATCAGCCCGCTGCCGCGAACATCCACGACACCAGGCACCTGACCGAGCCGCTCGCGTAGGCCTGTTTGTATACGCTCGCCCAGCTGTGCCGCCCGCTCGAGTAGGCCATCGCGCTCGATGGTCTCTACGACAGCGCGCCCCACAGCGCAACCCAAAGGATTGCCGCCGAAGGTACTGCCGTGACTGCCGGGGGTCATCAGATCGGCTGCCGCGCCCCGCGCCAGACAAGCGCCGATTGGAAAGCCATTGCCCAACGCTTTGGCCACTGCCATGACATCTGGCACGATATCGGCCTGCTGGTGTGCAAACCAGTGCCCGGTGCGGCCCATGCCCGATTGCACCTCATCGCACATCAGTAGCCAGTTGTGTCGATCGCACAGCGAGCGCAATGCCCTCATGTAGTCTTTGTCTGCCAGATTGATGCCGCCCTCACCTTGGATCGGCTCCATCATGACAGCGACGATATTTGGGTCTTGGGCGGCCAGCTGTTCGATGGACGCAATACAGTTGTGGGGCACGCGCACAAAGCCCTGTACCATGGGGGCAAAGCTGGTATGGGACTGCGGGTGGTCGGTCGCCGAGGCGGTCGCTAGGGTGCGCCCGTGAAACGCGCGCTCCATCACCACGATATGCGGGTTGTCCAGCTTGCGGGTGCGCGCATGCAGGCGGGCTATTTTGATCATCGCCTCGTTGGCCTCTGCACCGGAGTTGCCAAAAAATACGCGATCCATCCGTGCCAGATCACACAGCATTTGCCCCAAAATTTCTTGCGCTTCGATGCGATAGACATTCGAGCTGTGCATCAGGCGGGCGCTTTGGTGTGCTATGGCAGCGGTGATGCTCGGGTGGGCATGCCCCAGTGCATTGACCGCGATGCCGCCGAGTGCATCGAGATAGCGCTTGCCATCGGTGTCCCATAGGTGCACACCGACCCCGTGCGTTAGGGTGATTGGCAAGCTGTTGTAAGTTGACATTAATGCCACGATCTATGCCTCATTTCACGATAAAAGGCCGATGATTTTAGCATGGCCCGTGTGATTTATTGGATCAAGGCGCGCTGGGCGTGTAGCCGCGCGGCGTGTAGAGCCAGCGCCCGACCCGCTTGGTTTGGCTGTTGCCGACCAGCACCAGCGTCAGCATGTCGATCAACTCGTAGCGCAGCTCGGAGAGCGCAATCACCTCGATGCGCTCCGATTCTCGCCCTAGGCTGTGCGCCAGTATGACCGGTGTCTCGGGTGCGCGCTGCACGAGCAAGATATCGCGCGCCCGCTCGATCTGCCAATTGCGGGTGAGCGATGCCGGGTTGTAGAAAGCGATCACAAAATCGCCTGTGGCCGCGCTTTGAATACGCCGCTCGATGACCGTCCAGGGCGTGAGCAGATCGGAGAGAGAGATGGTGCAAAAGTCGTGCCCCAAGGGCGCGCCTACGCGCGCCGCTGCCAGCTGCATGGCCGAGATGCCGGGCACCAGCTCGATATCGAGTGTCGCCCAGGTGTCGGACTCATCCTCGTCCAGCAACTGAAATACGAGGCTGGCCATGGCGTATATATTGGGGTCGCCACTTGAAATCAACGCGGTGGTTTTGCCCGCTGCCGCCAGGGTTAGGGCCAGTTTGGCGCGCTCGCTCTCTTGGCCGATGGGGCTTTTATGGCACAGTTTATCTTGGGCGAGTGCGTCGATAAGTTCGATGTACAGGCTGTAGCCAACCCAGTCGGTCGCCTGTTCGAGCGCCACCTTAGCTGCGGGAGCCAAGTAGCGCAGATCGCCCGGCCCGATGCCGATAATATAGAGTTTGCTCATGGGGCGTCCGTCGTCTCGTGGTAGGTGCGGGCCAGAGCAAACGTTGCCCCTTGCCCGCGGTGTTTAGGGATAACCAATTCCGCTTGGGCGCCGTGCAGCGACTCGGCACCGGCCAGGGCCGCCGCCTCGGCGACACCGTAGCAGCCGGTGGTTTTAAAGACGATCTCCGAGTGGCAGCTTAAGCGCTCGGTGTAGCGCAGCAGGTGGGCACCAGAGAAAAAGCGCGGCGGGTGGGGCAGGTGTGCGGCCCACTCCAGTAGCCCCACCTCGTCTTGTTTTAGCTCAATGCTCGCGGCCATAGTTATTGTTACGTTTGCTAGCTGGTGCTCCGATAGCGTGCGCTCGACCAGCTGGGCAATCGCCGATGCGGCGCAGTGGCGCTCACAACCGATGCCCGCCACATAGATCGGCTGGGTGTAAAGTTGCGCCGAGGTGATGATGCACTGGGCGCCAAGCGTATCGGCGATCTGTTGCCCCCAGGCGTTGGCGCCGCCCTCATGGCCCGATACCAGCGGGATCACAAACTGCCCGCGCTCGTCGAGCACCAACACCGCAGGGTCGGTGTGCTTGTTTTGCAGCACGCCGGATAGGGTGCGCACGGCGATGCCGGTGGCGCAGATCAGTATCAAGCGGTGCCCCGCACAAAATTTCTCCTGCACAACCTGCGCAAATGGTTGGGGTTTGTGCAGATGCTCGGTGCAACAGGCGGCCAGTTTCTCTGCCAGCGCGCGACCGTTTGGGGTCAGGCTGATCAGGGTGACAGGCTGCGCGCTCACCGGTTTCGACTCACGAGAAACAAGGAGAAGTAGGACCCTGGCCCATCCGGCAGCTGGGTGATATCTTCGATTAATTGCTGCCGTGCGGTGCTGGCGTACTCGACGTACACCGCCTGGTCTGCCCGCCCACTTTTTACAATGAGTTGGGCAATGTGTGCCCGCCG
>CAZROX010000145.1:0-3201 GCA_964601845.1 uncultured Halothiobacillaceae bacterium | reverse complement strand
GTTTGGCCACTCGCCAGCGGATGCCATGCGCATCGACACCCTAATGGCGCTGGTGCGCCTGCCACGCTCGGAGGCAGCGCCCGGCGATGAGAGCTTGCTGCGCGCGCTCGGTCGCGATCTGAACTTGCCGCAAGATTACGATCCACTGTGCGATGCCGACTATGCCCTGCCCTGGGAGCATGCGCGCCCAGATGTGCTGGCGCAGATCGACCCGAGTGCTTGGCGCACGCTGGGGGATACGCGCGAGCGCTTGGAGGCACTCGGGCGCGAGCTGATCGAGCGGCGGCTGACAGCGGGCACAGCCGACCCGAGCCAGCCAGCTGCCTCGGCGGTGCTCGATCGCATCGCCGAGGATATCGCCCCGCGCCTAGATAGCTGCGGCGAGCAGGAAATCACCCAATTGCTGCGGGGTTTGGCCGGGCGCTTTGTGCCCCCCGGCCCCAGTGGTGCGCCGACCCGTGGGCGGTTGGATGTGTTGCCCACCGGGCGCAATTTCTACTCGCTAGACACCCGCGCCGTGCCGACACTGGCCGCTTGGCAACTGGCCAAACTGGCCACAGAGGCATTGCTGGTGCGCCATTTACAAGATCACGGCGACTACCCCAAAACGCTGGGGCTATCGGTTTGGGGCACGGCGACCATGCGCACGGGTGGCGATGATATCGCCCAGGCGATGGCGCTGCTCGGGGTGCGCCCGCGCTGGAGCTTGGGCTCTGGGCGGGTCGATGGGTTTGAGGTGATACCGCTGAGTCTGCTCGATCGGCCAAGGGTCGATGTCACGCTGCGGGTGTCGGGCTTTTTTCGCGATGCCTTCCCCAATGTGATCGCCCTGTACGACGATGTGGTGCGGGCGGTGGCCGCGCTCCCCGAGCCTGCGCATCTCAATCCGCTGCGCGCCCATGTGCAAAAGGATACGCGTGATGCGATCGAGGCGGGTCTCTCGCAGGCGCAGGCGCAGCGCCAATCCCAGTGGCGCGTTTTTGGTGCCAAGCCCGGTGCCTATGGCGCGGGCTTGCAGGGGCTGATAGATGGCAGAAATTGGCAGGATGCCGCCGACCTGGCGCGCGCCTATGTCAACTGGGGCGGCTATGCCTATGGGCGCGACGAGTCGGGCACCGAGGCGCACGAGACGTTCAAGCTGCGCCTGAGCACGCTCGATGCGGTGCTGCAAAATCAGGATAACCGCGAGCACGACCTGCTCGACTCGGATGACTACTACCAGTTTCAGGGCGGGATGCACAATGCCGTGTCGGTGCTATCGGGTCGCAGGCCGGCCACCTATCACGGCGATAACGCCAATCCGCAAGCCCCGCGCGTGCGCAGCTTGCAAGAGGAGTTGCAGCGGGTGATCCGCGCGCGGGTCGTCAATCCAAAATGGTTGGAATCTATTCGGCGGCACGGCTACAAGGGCGCGGCGGAGATGGCGGCCACGGTCGATTATCTGTTTTCCTACGGTGCCACGACCGCGCTAGTGGAGGACTATCAGTACGAGATGGTCGGCGATGCCTATCTGTTCGACCCGGTCTCGGCGGAATTTTTACAAACCCACAACCCCGATGCCCTGCGCGAGATGACCGAGCGCTTGCTGGAGGCGATCGGGCGCGGTCTGTGGCAAGACACGCGCGGCTATCAAGAAAAGCTCAGCGATCTGCTGCTCACGCTAGAGGCGCGCGCCGAGGGCGCAGGCTCAGCTTAGGTCGGTCGGGTCGATATCGAGCGACCAGTGCACGCGCCCGGTGTTCATCGATTCGAGGGTTGCCCGCACCTGTGCTGCGAGCGCGTGCAGGGCGGGGCGCTTTTCGCACAGCAGGACTAACTGGGCGCGGTACTGGCGGGCGATGCGTTCGATCGGTGCCATGGCCGGCCCCAGCACCTCCACCGCCTGCGGCTGCCAGGCTTCGATCTGCGTGCGCACAGTGCGCATCAACGCGAGGGCATCTGCGCGATTATGGGCGCGGCTGCGCACCAGCGCCAAGTGGGTGTAGGGCGGCCAGCCGACCGCGCGCCGCTCTTGTAGTATCTCTTGGGCTGCGGCGTGGTATCCGTGTTGTAAGAGCGTGCGAAACAGTGGGTGGTTGGGGTTGTGGGTCTGAATCAGCACCTCGCCTCTTTGCTGGCCGCGCCCGGCGCGCCCGGCCACTTGTAGCAGCAGTTGGGCCAGGGTTTCACCGGCGCGAAAATCGGCGCTGTAGAGGCGCTGGTCGATATCGAGTATGCCCGCTAGGGTCACGTTGGGAAAGTGATGCCCTTTGGCCAGCATTTGGGTGCCGATTAAAATATGCGCCTCGCCGCTGTGGGCCATTTGTAGGTGTTGGGCGATGGTGCCTTTTTTTCTGGTGTTGTCGCGATCGACCCGCACGATGCGATCTTGCGGAAAATGCGCCGCCAGCGCCTGTTCGATGCGCTGGGTGCCCTGCCCCAAAAACAACAGGTTGCGACTGCCACAGCTGGGGCACAGGCGCGTCATGGCGCGGCTATCGCCACACAGATGACAGCGCAGTACCCACTTGCCGGTATGCAGCGTCATGCGCCCGCTACAGTGGCGACACTCGATGCTGCTCTCGCAGTCGCCACAGAGCACCACCGGCACATAGCCGCGCCGATTTAAAAACAACAACACCTGATTGCCCGCTTGTAGATGGGTGCGCATGTTTCCCAATAGTGTGGCCGACAAGCCCTCCTCACAGGTGATGCCGCGCAGGTCGAGCAGTTGGATAGCCGGCAGGATGGCAGGCTGAATGCGCCCGGGCATTTTCAGGTGGGTGTAGCGGTTGCTCTGGGCATTGTGCAGCGACTCAAGAGAGGGGGTTGCACTGCCCAGCACGATGGGGATAGAGGCGTGCTGGGCGCGCACCAGTGCCAGATCGCGTGCGTGGTAGTGGAAGCCATCCTGCTGCTTTAAAGAGGCGTCGTGCTCCTCATCTACCACGATCAGCCCGAGCCTTGGCATGGGGGCGAATACACTGGAGCGGGTGCCGATCAGCACCGGTATCCCGCGCCCCGCCAGCTGCCAGCTCAGCAATCTTTGGCGCGCATTTAGCCCAGAGTGCATGGTCGCCACCACCGCCCCAAAGCGCTCGGTGAAGCGCTGCGCCAGTTGGGGTATGAGACTGATCTCCGGCACAATCAGCAACATCTGCCGTTTTGATGCGAGCACGCTGGCACCGGCTGGTCGGGCGAGTGCGGGTGTGCCGCGGCCGC
>CAZROX010000144.1:0-3228 GCA_964601845.1 uncultured Halothiobacillaceae bacterium | reverse complement strand
ACATCGATGTCGCGCAGTAGCGACAAGATGCGCTCGGCAGAAAAAGTCACATGCAGCCAGTATTGATAGGGCGTGGTATCGGTCACATCCTCTAGGTTGGCATTTTGTGCTTCTGATGCATCGTCGATCAGCTCGTAATCGTACTGAGCAATCAAAAAATCAGGCCGGTCGATTAAGTCTGCATACTGAACGGTCACTGCCTGCCCTGTCAGTTTGGTCAACACGCTATGCAGTGCGCGATCAAAGCCTCGGTTCAATTCACTTGTGCTCTGATCGCGCACTGCAATAGACGCCTTGTAGAGGGACGCCTGCTCAGCTTGCGCCCAACACGGAATATAGATCAGCACACACAAGATGGCCGACAAGCAAAGCCGGGACGCGCGGGATAAACTCATACTAATCATGCCAGAGTAAGACCATGTACAATGCAACAGCGACTATTTTACGCACTCATTACACCTGCATGCAAAACAATCCGACAATCAATAAAAAACGCGCCACCTCCTATCGGGATGCTGGCGTCGATATCGATGCTGCCAACCAGTTAATCGACACCATCGATGCACAGATCAGCAGCACACACAATGCACAAGTCATCGGCGGACTGGGTGGATTTGGTGGCCTGTTTGCCTTGCCGACAGGCTATAAACAACCGGTGCTGGTATCTGGCACCGATGGGGTGGGCACTAAGTTAAAACTGGCAGCCGCACTGCAGCAACACCGCACAATCGGCATAGACTTGGTCGCCATGTGCGTGAACGATATCATTACCAATGGCGCAACACCGCTGTTTTTTCTCGACTATTACGCCACTAACAAGCTGGACGTCACCCTAGCCGCGCAGGTGATCGAGGGTATCGTGCAAGGCTGTCAAGCTGCCAACATGGCTTTGATTGGCGGCGAGACGGCAGAGATGCCCGGCATGTACGCCGCAGATACCCACTATGAGATGGCCGGCTTTGCCGTGGGTGTGGTCGAGCGCGACCAGATCATTGATGGTCGCTCGGTGCAGCCAGGCCACCTACTGGTTGGCATCGAATCGAGTGGCTTGCACTCAAATGGCTATTCTCTGGTACACACATTAATTGCACAGGGTGGGCACAAGCTCGATCAGCAATTTGCCGAGAGCACACTGGGCGAAACCTTGCTGGTGCCGACCAAAATATATGTCAACTGCATTCAGCAGCTACAGCAATCTGTGCCAATCGACCTGATGGCACACATTACCGGTGGCGGACTGCTAGAAAATGTTGTGCGGGGCTTGCCCGCCGGCTGCATCGCCAAGATCGATCTATCAAGCTGGCGCCGACCAGCAATTTTTGACTGGCTGCAAACCCAGAGCCAGCTCGACACGCGGGAGATGTTGCGCACATTTAACTGCGGCATTGGCATGGTGCTGGTGCTAGCACCCCAGTATGCCGATCAGGCGCTGCGCATCCTACAGGCGTGTGGCGAGCGGGCACACCTCATCGGTACGATCGAGCGTGCAGCCACTGAAAATGCACCGCCCGAGGTCGTGTATACCACCTAGATGCCGATGGCGACTAAACGCATTGTCGTATTGATATCCGGTAGAGGCAGCAATCTGCAGGCGCTCATCGATCGCATTGCAGCGGGCGAGCTCAAGGCGACTATTGCGCTGGTGATCAGTGATCGGGCCTGTGCCCAAGGATTGCAATGGGCTGCACGAGCGGGCATTCAACAAGCCATTATCGAGCGTGCCAACTATCCATCGACCCAGCTGTTTGAAACAGCGCTCCAGAGCGCAATTGATCGTGCCCAACCCCATCTGGTTGTGCTGGCCGGTTTTATGCAAATACTCAGCCCGACACTGGTCGCGCACTATCGCGGGCGCATACTCAATATTCACCCATCGCTACTGCCGGCATTACCCGGGCTCAATACGCACCAGCGCGCACTCGATGAGGCGCACCGACAACATGGGGCTACGGTGCACGTCGTGACATCGCAGTTGGATGGCGGCCCGCATATTATTCAGGCAGTTTTACAGATTGCCTCGGATGACAATGCGCACACGCTAGCTGCGCGGGTCTTGCAATGCGAGCACAAAATCTACTTCCAAGCGATTCAGTGGGCCCTAGATGGGCGTCTGCACAGCGATGGACACCATGTATGGTTGGATGGAGAACAGTTGGATGCGCCGATCAGCGCATACTTTTAAGAAACTGACCGAACAGCGCAGGTCGCGCTTACAACAGTTTCAAGATCGCATTTAACTCGACGATGCTCTCTCTGATGATTTGGTGTGATTGCAGATAATCGCGTTTGCCCTCAACGCCGGATAATTTCTTTTGCACACCGTGCACTGTGTAGCCCTCATCGTATAGCAAGCTGCGTATCTGGCGAATCAACATGATATCGCCGTGGCGATAGGCACGCCGATTGGTCTGCCGCTTAATCGGCGCCAGTGAAGTAAACACGCGCTCCCAATAGCGCAGCACATGCGGGCGTACACAACACAGATCGGCCGCCTCGCTAATAGTGAAATAGCGCTTGGGCGGAATTTCAGGTAATACGGGATTGCGTTGACTAGGAATCACACTTTTTTTCCGAAATGCCCAGCTTGAACTTCTTGCTGGCCCTAAAGGAGACCACCCGACGCGCTGCGATTAACTTCGCCTCACCGGTTCTGGGGTTGCGCCCTGGTCGCTCGCCTTTGATGCGCGTACTAAATCGACCAAAGCCGCTAATTTTAACGACTTCGCCGACCACCAACGCATCGGCAATCTCTTCAAAAAAACTATCTGCCAGGTTTTTGGCCTCGCGCTTATTAAAGCCCAGCTCCTCGCAGATCAGTGTCACGATAGAGTTTTTAGTCACCGTCATACTTTACACTCTCAAACTAACCCCAATACGCTGCTCTAGCGCCCCGATGATGCCAGCCATCGCATCGTTAATTTCGCTATCGAGTAGTGTGCGATCTGCGCGCTGAAAGCGCAACCTAAAAGTGACACTTTTTTGCCGCTCGTCGATCGGCGCCCCACTGTAAATATCGACCACGCCGGATGCTTGCAGGCTATCTGGTGCGTGCTTGACAATGCAGTCGCGCACCGTCTCCACACTCATGCTCTTATCCATCAAAATCGCCATATCCCGATAGATGGCAGGATACTTTGAATAGGGCACAAAAGCGGGGACTGAACGTCCAGCTAACAAGGAGCGCTCAAACTCGTACAAGATAGCACTTTGGGGCAAATCCAACGCACG
>CAZROX010000143.1:0-3348 GCA_964601845.1 uncultured Halothiobacillaceae bacterium | reverse complement strand
CACAGGTGCCAATGTAACTTCGACAGGGCTGGCGTTTGCTGGCCCTGTTTCGTTTCAGTTGCCGTAATACGACTTTTTAAGGCGCAATCACAATTGGTCTCATAACCAATTGCCATACCGATGCAGCGCTTATCCAACACGCCCAGAACTGCCCGCCAGCTGCTTTTTGTGTCGCATGGGCGGGCGCCGCATTTGGATAGTGGGCTTTCCAACGTGTAATATATCGGTTATCCTCAATAGCTCTTGGCGGTGAGCGCCGGGGTTTAATGGATACGAGAACCATCAGCAGGAGATCAATATGAAGAAAAATATTTTAGTGGCGGTGGATGGCAGTGCTGGCAGTCAGCGTGCGCTCCAAGCGGCTGTGGATCAGGCACAGATGACCCATGCAGATCTATTGCTGGTCTATGTTATCGAATGGTCGCCTTATAGTTTTCATACACCCGAAGAGTTGGCCGCGCGTCAATCGCGCCGAGAGTCCGAAATTAAACGAGCCAAGGAATCGGTATTGAATCCTGAGGCGGACAAACTGCTTAGCTTAGGGCTAAATATCGACACAGTTGTGCGCCATGGCAAAATCGCCGAAACATTGAATGGGTTAGCAAAAGAGAAAAGTGCCTCGCAGATATTTATTGGGCGGCTGGGCGAGTCGCACTTAAAGTCCATGATATTTGGCAGTGTCACCGCAGCTTTGGTGCAGTCGGCATCTGTTCCGGTTACCGTTGTCCCTTAGTCTTTAGAGTAGCGCCCTTAGCAATTTTTTAATAACCTTTTGGAGTAGCGCATCATGCAACGTCTTTTTTGGTTAGTGAGTATTTTTTGTGGCTCGATGGGTCATGCCTACGCGGGTATCGATGAGACAATCAACAGTGCAACCGCACCGATTGCAACGCTGATCGGGCAGATCGTATTTTTTAAGATCACACTATTTGGCGCGCAACTGCCAGTGGTGGTGTTGTGGCTGGTGGCCGGTGCCGTATTTTTTACCGTGTATATGCGGTTTATTAATATTCGCGGTTTTAAGCACGCAATACAGCTGGTACGCGGTGACTATGCCGACCCGAGCAGCCATGGTGAGGTGTCGCATTTTCAGGCGCTGGCGACGGCGGTTTCTGGCACCGTGGGCATCGGTAATATCGGTGGTGTTGCCGTGGCGGTTACCGTGGGCGGGGCGGGGGCGACCTTTTGGCTGATTGTGGCCGGTTTGCTCGGCATGTCCACTAAGTTTGTCGAGTGTACGCTGGGGGTTAAATACCGCAATGAATTTGAAGATGGCCATGTATCCGGTGGCCCGATGTACTATTTGCGCACCGGCTTTGCCGAGCTTGGCATGGTCGGATTCGGCAAATTTTTGGGTACTTTTTACGCGGTTGGTATTTTTATCGGCGCGCTGGGTATCGGCAATATGTTTCAATCTAATCAGGCCTATGTGCAGCTCAACAATGTTGCCGGCGGCGGGTTAGATGGCCTGGGCTGGTTGGTGGGGCTTATCCTCGCCGCCGTGGTGTTTATGGTGATCATTGGCGGTATTAAATCTATCGCCCGTGTCACAGAAAAAGTGGTGCCATTTATGGCCATTTTTTACTGCCTGTTTGCCATCATTGTCATTTTGATGAACTTCACCCGCATTCCAGAGGCAATCGCCAATGTGTTTACCGGTGCATTTACCGGTGAGGGTGTGGCAGGTGGTGCACTCGGTGCCATGATTATCGGCTTCCAACGCGCTGTTTTCTCTAACGAGGCGGGTATTGGTTCGGCCTCTATCGCCCACGCTGCGGTAAAGACCAATGAGCCGGTCACCGAGGGTTTTGTCTCGTTGCTAGAGCCTTTCATCGACACCATTGTTATCTGCACCATTACCGCGCTGGTAATTGGCACAGCCCAAGTGGCCGACCCCAATTTTGCCAACGGTGCCCAAGGTGTGGCCATGACATCGGCAGCATTTGAGCGGGAATTCTCTTGGTTCCCCGTTCCCTTGGCATTTGCAGCCTTGCTGTTTGCCTTCTCCACCATGATCTCTTGGTCTTACTATGGGCTAAAAGGTTGGACCTATCTATTTGGTGAGGCCGAAGTGGGGCAGGTGATATACAAGCTGGCTTTCTGCGGCTTTGTCGCCTTGGGTTGCGTGGTGCAACTGGGTCCGATTCTCGATATATCAGATGCGCTGGTCTTTTTGATCTGTGTGCCGAATATCCTCGGGCTGTACTTTTTGGCACCGGTTGTCAAAAGAGAGATGGACTCTTACTTTGGCCGCATAAAGAGCGGCGAGATTAAGAAGTTCAAGTAGGCGTTACTCGGGTCGAGGTCGGGCAATTCACGCTATCAGGATTGCCTGGCCTTCGCCTTTGCCCAGCAAGGGTGAGGCGAAAAACAAGATTGACACAAACCCACGGTGCCATCAGCTAGGCTCCTAGTATCGCCGTGAGGGTTGGCAGTTTCGCTGTTGCGTGTGTTTTCTGCCGTTAAATTCGTATTATTCAGCCATTTTAGGTTCTTATTTTTGCACAGAAAATTTTGTGTGCCAGGGGTTTATGCATGATACAGCTCTATCAATTTACCGGACTATTTGGCCTGCCTAATCTGAGCCCTTTTTGCATGAAGCTCGAATGCTACCTGCGCATGAGTGGGCTTGAGTATCAGGTGGTGACTTGTAACGACCCAAGAAAAGCCCCGAATAATAAACTGCCATTTATTCGGTGCGATGGCCAGACCATTGGCGACTCGACGCTGATTATTCAGTTTTTAGAAAATAAATACAATTTGAATACCGATGCCCATCTAGACGATACCCAGCGGGCAATTTCTCAAGCATTTTTGGTGATGCTGGAGCACCACCTCTACTGGGCCGCCCTGTATTCGCGCTGGATAGACAATGACAATTGGCCACAATTAAAAGCCCACTACTTTGGCAAATTGCCGCCCGGGGTGCGACAACTGGCCGCCTATTTTGTGAGAAAGCGACTGCACACAGAAGTCTACGAGCAAGGCCTTGGGCGGCACGATAAATCGGTTATCTACGATTTAGCCTTGCAGGATATCGACGCCTTGGCCCGGTATCTGGGCGATAAGGACTACTTTCATGGCACAACCCCCAGCCTAATCGACGCGGCGGTGTTTTCGTATGTTGGCAATATACTGGTGGCACCTTTTACCTCGCCCATGAAAAATCAGATGTTGGAATATGCAAATTTGGTGGCTTATAGTCAGCGGATGTATGCGCGGTATTTTCCGGAGTTGTTGGGGGAGATTGTTTCGGGGTGAATGGGGGGTAGGTAGTGCTGTGTTAATGGGGTGGTGTTAATAGATGGTGCCGATAGTTTGGCGTGTGGATGCGCCTATTTGTGGCTG
>CAZROX010000142.1:0-3357 GCA_964601845.1 uncultured Halothiobacillaceae bacterium | reverse complement strand
TCCAACTATCCCCAACCCCCATACATAACCACGTGGACAATCGGGGATTCTCAGAAAATACTCAGAAAAAAATTTTTATATAGGGTGCAGATCTGTTTTCACATAACTATCGCAGACACCCAACCACCATGCCACATCACTCACAAGCAAACAACTGATCCGAATCCACAAACGCCTTAAACTCCAACACATTGTCGGATGGATCGGCAAAAAACATCGTCGCCTGCTCGCCCACGCCACCGGCAAAGCGAATCTGCGGCTCTAGCAAAAACTCAACCCCCGCCGCCTGCAAGCGATCGCGCAGGGCGTGCCAAGTCTGCCAGTCGAGCACAACGCCAAAATGCGGTACCGGCACCCGCTGCCGATCGACCTGGTTGGCGGCGGTTGGCCGACCCTCGGCGGCATCGCACAGATGCGCGCTGATCTGATGGCCATGCAGGTTAAAGTCGATCCAGCGCTCGGCCTCTCGCCCAACTTCACAGCCGAGCAGATCGACGTAAAAGCGCCGTGTCAGCGCGAGATCTTGCACACAGAATGCGAGGTGAAATGGAAACTGTGGCATCTTAATGACCCGGCGGTAGCATCGCCGAGCGGGGCAGGTGAATATTGAGCCGCTCGCGTATCGCCCGATCGACATCCTCGCCGATGTGCTGCGGATAGTGCTTGAGCAACTGCTGCACTTTTTCTTGGGCGCGTGTTATCAGGTCGGGCGCGCCCGCTTCGCGCCACTCTTTGGGGCTGCTGCGATCGGCAATAGATGGGTAGATATACTCGCGCTGCATCAGCTCGATGGTCTGATCGTGCCCCAAATAATGGCTCGGCCCACCGATACACACATCGCGCATGACATCGAGCGATAGGGTCTTATCGTTCACCTCGATTGAGCGCACCGTGCGGTTGATGGCGCCCAGCATATCGTTGTCGATCACATAGCTCTCGTAGCAACAACCCATTAGGCTGCCGTGCATGCCGACCGACTCATAGACCATATTCACGCCAGAGTTGCCGACCAGTGAATCGGTATAACCCTTCTCGTAGCCCGACTGCGCATCTGGCAGCTTGGCATCTGTCATGCCCGCTGCGGTACCGCAGGGCAGGTTGTAGTAGCGACCCATCTGGCCACAGGCGGCGGAGAGAATGGCCTGCTCGCCACTGCCGCCGGACATCGCCCCGGTGCGCAGATCGGAGACAAAAGGCCAGGTACCAAAAATCGCCGGGTGGCCGGGCACGATGGCATTGACATACACCAAGCCGGCAAGACACTCGGCCACCAGCCCGGCCGAGAGCAACAGCACGGGCATGCCCGCCTTAACGGCGACCTCCATGCAGTCGGTGGCATCCTCTGCAAAGCGCAGGGGCGGCACGACAAAACAGCAAGACATGCTCACAAATGGGCGGGCGCGCCAAGCGCGCTCACCCCCTGCAATCAGATGCAACATCTCGACAGAACGCTCGACGTGCTCGGGCAGCACCCAGCTCGAACCGACGTGCTTGGTGGTGGCACTCACCGCCGCGTAGCAGGTGTTGCAGTCCATCTCTAGGGGGTCGATTACATCGCGCGCCACCAGTGGGCGCTGAAAAAAATGGATGTGCTCACACTGATCGACGATGCGCCCAATCTGATAGAGATCGTGCAAGGTGGAGTCGCGATACTCGCGCTTATCGATATCGACCACGTGCACGGCGGCACCGGCACTGCCAAAGTAGGTGCGCGATCCGCTGAGCTGTAAATCGTGGGCTGGGTCCTGACCGCACAGCACAAAATCGCGCGCGGCTTTGGCGATGGTATCCTCGATCAGCGCGCGCGGGAATCGCACCCGGCCATCGTCGCCGATCAGTGCACCCGCGCCCTTGAGGTAGCCCACGGCACTCTTAGTGGCCTGCGAGAGACCGATTGTCTCCAGTATCTCCATCACCGCCTCGTGCACGCGCAGCACATCGGCATCGCTCAGCGGATGAAACCGATCGCTCGACAAACCCGGGCGCAAGGGTTTTATATCATCGGCCAATGGTGACTCACGTAACTCTCTGCGCGCCGCACGACCACCTAAACGTTTGCTCATATGATCTCATCCAAAAATTGACTGTAGCTGATTTGGCAATAGTATGACAAAAGTGTGTGCTAGTCATTAGATATATGCTAGCAACCTGTGCCGGCTAGATAGGCAGGCTAGGGCAAGCGCGCTATACTTGTGCCTCCACCCATTCAAGCAGACCTAGCAACACGCGCGCATGTACCCTGCCCTCTCTCAAGACAGCCTCCTATTTTTAGGCAGTGTATTTGTTTTTAGTTTAATTTCCATCATCGTTTTTCGGGTGCTCGCCCCCTATATCGGCTTGCTCGATCGGCCGGATACCGCAATCAAGTTGCACCAGGTTTCCGTGCCGGTTGTCGGTGGGCTGGCTGTGTACTGCGCCCTGCTCGCCAGTGCCTTGTTATTTTTTAGCTGGGACAACAACACGCTGATCTGGCTCATGGCAAGCGCCGGTGCCATCGTGCTGCTCGGCCTGCACGATGACTACCGGCCCACCGATTATAAAGTGCGCTTGCTGGGGCAGATTGTTATCTGCACCGCCATGATTCTCGCCACCGATCTGCGCATTGATTCTGTGGGCAATGGGTGGCTGCTGGGGCAGGTGCATTTTCCCCCGGCCATCGGTGCCCTGCTAACCGTGCTGTTTGTCGTCACCCTCATCAATGCATTTAATATGCTCGATGGCGTGGATGGGCTGGCCGGCACCCTGGGGGCAACGGCGGCTGTGGGTATGCTGATGCAGCACGCTTGGAGCGATAGCCCGGTGTACACCCTGCTGCCAGCGGCACTGGCGCTGGCGCTGCTGCCACACATTTTGGCCAATCTCTCCCTACTAGGGAAACCGAAAGTTTTTTTGGGCGATGCGGGCAGTTTTTTAATCGGCTATCTCGTCGCTTGGCTGCTGATTTTGCAATCGCAAGCCGATAGCCAATCGGCGTTCCAGCCCGCTCAGTGGCTCTGGATTATTGCGCTGCCACTGGCTGAAATTACCACCACCACCGCGCGCCGCTTTCTCGATGGTCGCTCGCCTTTTTTAGGGGATCGCAAACATATGCACCATCTGTTGCTGATGAGCGGATTCAGCCCGCTACAGGTTTCCCTAGGGCTGGCGACCTTGGCGATTGCACTGTGTTGGCTGGGGATGCGCTTGAGCGACTACAGCGTAAAATTGAGCCTAGTCGCCTTTGTGCTATTTCTCTTGCTGGCAGCGGCCCTGACACACCTCTGGAGCCGCCGCCTAGATGCTAAACCTGCCGATTAGTAGCGGTAGTGATCGGGCTTAAAGGGCCCTGTCACCTCGACCCCAATATAGGCGGCCTGC
>CAZROX010000141.1:0-3452 GCA_964601845.1 uncultured Halothiobacillaceae bacterium | reverse complement strand
AAGCTTAGCATCTGTTCCAGTCTTCCACACTTTCGATATACTACCGGCAAGGACAAAATTTTATTCACCGATCCTATAAGAAGTTTCACCGTGGAGTTCCGTATGAGTTTTATCGCTAACCTACAAGCAGGCCCATCGCTATGACCGACGCTGCCAGTCCTCCTCGTGTTGCTAGTGGTGAATTTGCAATTCTATGCCTCGGTGGGTATCTGCTTTCCATCGCTTATGGGGTGACGTTTTTAATTCCGATACTTGTCGATCAGCGTGGCGGCAACGAGGCGATGGCGGGGCTTATCATCTCGGCTGCAACACTCAGCACGGTGCTCCTCGTAATACTCTCAGGTCATATCTCGGATATTTTGGGTTCAGCGCGTGCGGTGGCCGTTTCGGCACTGTTCCTTGCCGCCTCGGGGCTTGGGTTTGCGCTACTGCCCTCGGCAGGGTTAGGGCTCATTCTCATGGGCTTTGTACTGGGCATCGGGTGGGGGACTTGGTACACGCTTGGGCCCATCCTCGTGGCGGCGATTATTGAGCCAGCCAGACGAGTGAAGTTCTTCGCGCTCTTGTCCGGATCAATGATGACCGGTATTGGCACTGGGCCAATCATCGGGCGCATTGCCACTGAGATGAGCCTGCCGGTGGAATCTGCATTTGTCGTGGCGGCAATCGCGAGCCTCATAGGCGGGGCACTTTATTTGTGGTTACACCGACGCCTAATCAATACCGGAAAAATTGTGCCCCAAGTCAGCCGCATATCGCTGCGTGCGACGCGCGAGGTGGCCGGATCGCGCGCGATCTATTCCATTGTGATGGTTGGCATAGGTGGTGCGATCTTCGGCGGACTATCGACCTTTCAGACGAGCTATGCCGCTCACTATGGTTTTGACTACTCGCTCTTTTTCATCGGCTTCATGCTAGCGGCAATCCTCTGCAGGATGCTGCTAGCGGGCTACGTGGTGCAGAAGGATCCCTTCTATTCGCTTCTGGTACTCACGAGCCTAACGCTCATTTCGATTATCCTTTTTATGACGGTGACCACGAGCGCGTTGGTTTATTTCGGTACGGCGATGGTACTGGGTGTGGGCTATGGGCTGACCTATTCTGTCATCAACGGGCTAGCCGCCAACGAGGCGCCGGAGGGGAGAATGCCGCAATCACTGCTGCTCTTCTCATTGTCCTATTTTGTTGGTGTGTTTGGATTCCCTCTCGTGGCTGGTAACCTGATTGTATCGTCGGGCATCGAGGCGATGCTATCGGTGGTGCTGGCGCTGGCGATCGTCAGTTTGGCCATAGTCGTTTTTCGAACCTTGCACCGACTGGCAACCAAAGCAGAAGGTTAGGGCGGTAATCGGTACCGCTTTATTTTCTGCCTGTCTTGTCAATTAAACTGCTATCAGTAATACCGCTGAGCGGTAGAACAAACCCAGCCCAGCCACAAGAAAAAGTGCAGCAATTAGCGAGTTAATTGGGCGCGATGCGCGAATATAAAGTTTCGCCATCTTTTCATTGGAAAATACTAAAGCATACCCCACGAATACACACACACCAATCACAGCGCAGCCCGCTACAATTAATAAGGGTATTAAAAATTCTTCGGTATCTTTTGGTAGCCCAAGGGCAATAATGGACATCCAAACAAACATCGCCTTTGGATTGGTTAAATGCAACGCTATCCCATAGAAAAAAAACTTTTTTTTCGCTGTGGAATCCGTTTTTGCATCTCGTGATAACTGCGGCGCTGCGCCCGAAATCGCTTTGCGAGCTGCTCCCCAAGCCAGAAAGCACAAATAAAAACCGCCAAAAAGGCTTAATGCATTGATTAAAGCAGGCCACCTAGCGAGCAAGGCGCCTAGCCCAAATGCTGAAGTAACCCCCCAGATAACGGAGCCGCTGACGACACCGATTGCGGTGGCGACACCGGCAGAGCGCCCATGCGACAAGGAAGTGCTAATAATTGCCAAGTTTGCCGGGCCTGGGCTTAAGATGCCAACCAAATAGGTGGCATAGGCGACACCTAAACTAGAGACGATCTCCATCATTCATGCCACCTTCTGGGCCGTAAAAAATAACCCAAGCATCAAGACTGTGGCCAAAATCGAAAAACCGATGCTCCATCCCAGCAGGGACGAATAGAAAATCACCGGCTTCAAAAGGTACAACATCTTCACCCATTTGAAATTTACCAGAACCACGTATGATGACATAACACTCATCGCGGCTATGTGGTGTCTGAAGGTCTTCATTTTCTGGGGAATAAACCTCTATTTCCAATTCTCCCCTGATTAAACCGATATGATATCGCTCTCCATTAGGGCCTGGGATATTGGCTCTCATATCATTGGGGCGCAGCCTTAGCGCATCTTTTTTATTTGTCATGTTAC
Organism: uncultured Halothiobacillaceae bacterium; assembly: GCA_964601845.1. GTDB lineage: Bacteria > Pseudomonadota > Gammaproteobacteria > CAZROX01 > CAZROX01 > CAZROX01. Next base: position 1,071 of record CAZROX010000141.1, on the reverse strand, counting down.
ACTCCTTAACTCCCAGTTAAATCCATTTTCGATTCCATAATGGTCTACATACAGACCCTGGTGTTTGCCAATTGTGCTGTTGCAGCCTGTGTAGTGGGGTAGGGGAGATGAAATCCCTTGTTCCCATAGCTAAATTGTAAGATAAATTGTTGTTGTGATGCCAGAGCTGTTAAGGCTGCGATTGCAAATTGGTTAAAGTGAGCGCAGAATTTGTGGGGCCAGATTGTACGCACTCTAGATCAAAGCCATTTCGAGCTTATGTTTTCGTTTCATCCAATCGGGCAAGGTGCGATCCAGCAGTTGATAAAACTCAGCCCCATGGTTATGGTGGATGAGATGGCATAGCTCATGAATGACAACGTATTCGATACACTCTTTAGGCGTTTGAATGAGATTGACATTAAGGGTAAGCTGACCTTTACCTGAGAGGCTGCCCCAGCGCTTATCTATTTTTTGTAACTTCAAATTTGGCTTGTTTAGATCGGCATGTTTGAAATTGTCCCAGCAAGCATCAAAGATTTTGGATAAGTGCATCTTAGCCCGTCCTCTGTACCAAGCATCCATAAGCTGCTTTATGTGGCCCGGTGTGCTGGCAGTTGCCTCGATGCGGAAATAACCATTTTTCAATAGCAGCTGATCTTTAGCCGCAGGCTCGATTTTTAATCGGTATTTTCGCCCAAGATACAGGTGGCTCTCTCCACCAACATATTGCCTGTCAGGGGTGCGTGGGTCAAATTGGTGGAAATAGGCAATCTGCCGTTTAATCCAGCGCGCTCTTTTCTTTATTTTTGCTTCAATGGCATCTTGTGTTGCGGTTAAGGGGGCCTTTACCACCACGCTTTTATCGGGGTGAACTGCAATCTCTAATGACTTTCTGTTCATTTTTAGCAATTCATAGTCTATTGCTGTCTTGCCGTAGCTGATGGTATAGGTCATGCTTTTCATTTTCGGCGTCGCCTATTTTTTGCAATTTTCAGAGCATCCTCCATACGATCTGCTCTCATGATTCTTTTTATACAATTCAAGCGAGTTATAAGTCCGCTCTCTTTAGTTCCAGTCAGTTTAGGGTCA
>CAZROX010000140.1:0-3475 GCA_964601845.1 uncultured Halothiobacillaceae bacterium | reverse complement strand
ACCAAGAAGAGCAGTAAGCGCAAACGTCACTTGCGGCCTATGTCGATGGTGCACAGTGCCGATGTTGCATCGATTAATCAAATGTTACCATTTTCCAGTTGAGGTGCCGTTGTGGCTAGAGTCAAACGTGGTGTTGTGGCGCATGCGCGTCACAAAGCGATTCTCAAAAAAGCAAAGGGTTATTCCGGTGCGCGCAGTCGCGTGTTTCGGGTTGCCAAGCAGGCGGTTACCCGAGCTGGCCAGTATGCCTATCGGGATCGCAGGCAGCGCAAGCGCCAGTTTCGCGCCCTGTGGATTGTGCGCATCAATGCTGCGGCCAGGCTGTGTGGCGTCTCCTACAGCCGCCTGATACAAGGGTTGCAGTTGGCAGAGATTGAGGTGGATCGCAAGATGCTGGCCGCCTTGGCTGTAGATGATATGGGTGCTTTTGCGTCCTTGGCCGATCTGGCCAAAAAAGCGCTGCCGAATCAGTAACGATTGCGCGGGTGTGGTGTTGCGCCCCAAGTTGATGATGCTCTCTCAGCTGTTAACTGCCCGCGTGCTCCGATGAGCGCTTACACCGAACTGCTCGATGAGGCCACTCAACTGATCGATCGGTGTGAGAGTGCGCAGGAGCTAGAGTCTTTGCGCTTGCGTTATCTGGGCAAAAAGGGCTTGGTCACTCAGGCACTCAAAACCCTGCGCGAGCTACCAGCGGATCAAATTGCCGCCACCGGCAAGCAGCTCAATATCATTAAGTCAAATATTCAGCAGTCACTTGCCGCCTGTGATGAGCGCCTTGAGGCCTGCGCCCAGGCACGCTTGGTCGAGGTCGATAAAATTGATGTGACCCTGCCGGGTAGAGTCGGGCACATCGGCAGCCATCATCCGGTGAGCAGCACGCTCAATCGCATCGTTGCACTCTTCGAGCAATTGGGGTTTAGCGCTGTGGAGGGGCCGGATATCGAGGATGACTACCACAACTTCACCGCGCTGAATATCCCGCCAGATCACCCGGCACGCGCCATGCACGATACATTTTATTTCGGTGATGGCACGCTCTTGCGCACCCACACATCCTCGGTGCAGGTGCGTCATATGGAGCAAAACCCACCGCCTTATCGCATCATTTCACCCGGCAGGGTGTATCGGCGTGATTTTGACCCGACCCATACCCCTATGTTCCATCAACTCGAAGGTCTGCTGGTCGATCGGCATGTCTCTTTTAGCGATTTGCTGGGAAATTTGGATCATTTTCTGCAAGTTTTTTTCGACTCCGATCAGGTGGAGTCGCGCTTTCGCCCGAGCTATTTCCCCTTTACAGAACCCTCGACAGAGGTGGATATCAGAATCAATGACGGCGATTGGATAGAGGTGCTCGGCGCTGGTATGGTCAACCCCAAGGTATTGGAAAACGTTGGCTTGGATAGTACTCTCTACGGTGGCTACGCCTTTGGTTTGGGGATAGAGCGCCTAGCCATGCTGCGCTATGGTATCGCTGATTTACGTTATTTTTTTGAAAATGATTTACGCTTTCTCAAGCAGTTTTAGCGTGGGCGTGTCGTCTTTGCATAGTGTTGGGTATCGGACATGAAAGTCAGTCATACCTGGTTGAGCGAGTGGTTGGGTGATCCGCTTGCCGATGCCGCAACCCTAGCCGGGCAGTTGGATATGCTGGGCTTGGTAGTCGATCGCATCCAACATATGTTCTGCCCAGCGGGCGTTCTGGTCGCGCAGATTACCGCCGTATCGGCACACCCGACCCGCCCAGATTTATCGCTCTGTCAGGTGCGTGCGGATCGACTTTACCAAGTGGTCTGCGATACATCGGCTGTGCAGGTCGGCCTGTGTGTTCCCCTAGCACGGGTTGGGGAGTGCCTGCCATCTGGTCAAACCATTGCCAGCGGTGAGTGGGATGGCATCGCCTCTGAGGGGGTACTATGCTCCGAGCATCAGCTGGGGCTGGGAGAGGATGATAGCGGCCCAATGGCGCTGCCAATGGATGCAGTGTGCGGTCAGCCTCTGTCCGAGCACCTCGGCCTGCCCGATTGGGTTTACGATGTACAGTTGACGCCTAATCGCGGTGATTGCGCCAGTATGCGCGGTATTGCGCGCGATCTGGCGGCCAAGAACGAGCTTGTTTTTTCCGATCTACAGCAGCCACCCATCGCGAGCACCATCGATGACATCATGCCGATTCAAATCGTACCCGGTGCGGGGTGCAAACGCTATGTTGGGCGTATTATCAAGGGTATCGACCCAGATGCCTTGACACCCAATTGGATGCGCGAGCGACTGCGTCGCGCAGGTCAGCGCCCGATTTCGCCCGTGGTCGATATTACCAACTATGTCATGCTGGAGCTGGGGCAACCCATGCACGGCTTCGATCTCAACTTACTCGGCTCGAGCATCGAGGTGCGAGCCGCGCAGGCCGATGAGACGCTCGAGCTGCTGGATGGGCGCAAGGTGAACCTCACCCCCAATACGCTGGTGATTAGCAGCGCAGGCACAGCGGTTGCGATGGCGGGCATCATGGGTGGTAGCCAGAGCGCTGTGCATGCGGGTACCCGCGATATCCTGTTGGAGGCCGCCTGGTTTGAGCCCCAGCAAATTGCCGGGCGTCAGCAGCACTATCAGACCCAGACAGAGTCCGGCTATCGCTTTGAGCGCCAGGTCGATTCACAGTTGCAGCAAACTGCGATGGAGCGCGCGACCCAGTTAGTGTTGGAGATAGTCGGTGGCGCCCCCGGGCCCTGTCATGTTGTTACCGATGGCGCTGAGCAAGCGCAGGTTGTGATTGAGTTGCGCATCGAGCGCGTTAGTCAGGTGCTAGGGTTTGTCATAGCGGATGATGTCATCGTCTATATGCTCTCTCGTTTGGGATTCGCGCTGCAAACTTGCGCGGGCGGCTGGTCGGTGAGCGTACCGAGCTACCGGCCCGATGTTCGTATTGAGGTGGACCTGATCGAGGAAATTGTCCGCATGTACGGCTATGATCGCGTGCCCAGAACCCATGCGCAGATGATACCGATGATGCGCGAGACCAGCGCAACAGCGCTCGATAATCACACCATTAAAACCAAATTGGTACAGCGCGGCTACAGCGAGATTGTCACCTACAGTTTTGTCGATCGCACTTTGCAGGCGCAACTGTTTGCCGATACCAAACAGTTAGTGCTGGAAAATCCTGTCTCAGAAGAGTTATCTGTGATGCGGGTCTCTCTTTGGCCCGGGCTGCTCTCAAGCTTGCAGCATAATTTGAACCACGCCATGAAGTTGATCCGTATATTTGAAATCGGGCCACGATTTATTTTTGACTCGCCGCAAGCAGCGCATGTCTCTGAGCAGGTGATGCTGGCCGGCTTGATCAGCGGTCACGCGCAGGCCGATCACTGGGATCACACCGCTCGCGAGGTCGATTTTTTTGATGCTAAGGGGGATCTTGAAGCCTTGTTTGCTTTAGCGGACTGCCAGGGCGTGCGCTTCGAGTCGGACG
>CAZROX010000139.1:0-3631 GCA_964601845.1 uncultured Halothiobacillaceae bacterium | reverse complement strand
GGCTGAATTGCACCGAATGGGCTATGGTAAACCAAGGTGCCTCTTGCTTGAAAATCACCTGGGCTTGTTTGTAGAGCGCGGTACGCACGGACTTATCGGAGGTTTTTCTGGCATCTAGCAGCAGCTTGTCAAACGCCTGGTTGCACCAGCGTGAAACATTGGACTTGGAGGCCGCACAGCTGAGCAGCACAAACAAGAAGTTGTCCGGGTCGCCATTATCGCCCGTCCAACCCAGGAGGGCGGTTTCGTGCTCGCCGGCGCGAATGCGCTCGCGATACTCGCCCCACTCGTAGGTCTTAATGCGTGCGGTGACACCCACATCGGCCCAGTCAGATTGAATCAACTCAGCCATGCGACGCGCATTTGGGTTGTAGGGGCGCTGTACCGGCATGGCCCAGATGTCGGTTTGTAGATCGTGCACACCGGCGGCGCGCAATAGCGCTTGGGCCTGTTGGGGGTCGTAAGGGTAGTCCACGATGTCATCGTTATAAGACCACATGGTCGGCGGAATCGGGTTTTTGGCGGCGGAGCCTGCGCCCTTGAATACCACATCCAAGATGGCTTGCTTGTCGATGGCCATGCTTAAAGCCTGACGAACACGCTTGTCGTTAAAAGGGGCCTTTTCGGTGTTAAAGCCGAGATAGCCAATATTTAGGCCCGGCTGACTGAGCAGGTTGATGTCTGGGTTTTGTTTCATCGCAGCCAGATCGGCGGCATTGGGGTAGGGCATGATGTGACACTCGCCCGCTTTGAGTTTTTGGTAGCGCACTGTCGCATCGGTGGTAATGGCGTACACCAGCTTGTCAATTTTGGGCTTGCCCTCCCAGTAGTCACCAAACCCACGGAACCGGATGACCGCATCCTTCTTGTAGGAGACGAACTCAAATGGCCCGGTGCCGATCGGGGCGTTGTCCACCAGTTGCATGGTGTTAGCCGCCGCCATTTTATCGGCGTACTCAGCCGAAAGTATGGAGGCAAAGTCCATTGCCAGATTGGCGATGAAAGGTGCCTCTGGCTCGTTGAGCGTAAATTCTACGGTGTAGTCGTCGATCTTTTCGATGGATTTGAGTGTAGAACCCATGTCCATCCAGCCAAAATACAGATACTTGCCGCCGGATACCTGGTGGTAGGGGTGATCGCTCTTCCACTGGCGGTTGAAGCTGTAGAGGACATCGTCGGCGTTGAAATCGCGCGTTGGGGTGAAATGCTCGTTGGCATGCCATTTGACGCCCTTGCGCAATGTGAAGGTATAGACGGTGCCATCGTCGGAGACGCGCCAATCCACAGCCAACCCGGGCACAACCTTGGTGGTGCCTGGCTCAAACTCGGTTAAACGGTTGTAAATCGGTTGAGAGGAGGCATCGAAGTCCGTGCCGGCAGAATGCAGGCTAGGGTTGAATCCGCCGGGGCTGCCCTCCGAGCAAAACACGAGGGTTTTATCTAATGCGGTGGTTTTGCTACTGCTGGAGTCAGTGCTTTTTGTCTCGCGCTCGCTACTGTTGTCGCTACACCCAACAGCCCATATCGACAAGAGACAAACAACGACAAAACCGATGGGCGTGTGGGTGATTTGTTTCATTGGGCCGTCTCCTTTAAGGGCGATAGACTATAAACAGTACCAACATTTTCTTTGTAGCTATCTGGAGGATAGACCGCCTTTTTTTCTAAGTCAAGCGGTATGCATGACGCTCAAAGTATTTTTAGCCCGCGCGCATTTTTGTTTTTGCGCTGAGTGAGTTTGGGTGGTAAGCCTAACAGGGTGTAAAAAGTTAGCTGTTTTGCTAGCTGACGCTCGTAGGGAGATAAATAGCTGGCCCATCAGATCGAGCGCGATCGGATAGGCTCAACCTGATTGAACGGCCATCAATGGATATTTTGAATAAACGCAGCCGATTCTCCCCATAGCTGTTTTACCTCTTGGTCTCGGCGGCAGGCGTGCCGATATAGCTTATAGGCGGTGGATTGTTTGCGTGGCCCAAAACGGGTTAGCACGATGTTATCGCCCTTGTAGTAATCTTGGTGATAAGCCTCGGCCTTGTAAAATGTGCCTAGCGGTTCAATGGGGGTGACGATGGGTTTCCCTAGCTCTTTAGCGGCTTGTTTAACAGCCATGATGGCGGCCAGTTTTTGTGCGGGGGTGACAAAAATAGCCGTGCGGTAACTCTCGCCCCGATCGCAGAATTGGCCGCCCGCATCTGTTGGGTTGACCGAGCGCAAAAATGAATGCAGCAGCTGATCCAGCGAAATAATATTGGCATCGAAGTCGATTTTCACCGCCTCGTAATGGCCAGTGCGACTGCGCGTCACCTGTTTGTAGTCTGGATTGTTGGTATAGCCCCCGGTGTAGCCGGAGGTGACTTCTGACACACCTGGTAGTTGTTCAAAGTCCGCTTCGACACACCAAAAACAGCCGCCCGCCACGACCAAGCTCTGGCTATTTGGCATGGCGAATACAAGGGCGGACTGGAGCGAGATGCCCAGCGCTATGCCGATGGCAACAACGTTACTGAGGGAGAATAATGATGGTTTCATATCAACATCCTGTTACAAGTGACCCTCAGGATAAGCGCCTTTTGTCTGAAAAGTCAAGTTGATAGGGGGCGGCTCAGGGTGTTGGTTTAGCAGTAATTGGCAGGCGAATAGCTGGGTGGTGCGCACATTTTTTATCTGCTGTGCCGATCAGCCTCAGCCTTTTATTGGCCGAGATTTTCCGATAAATTTATGACATTAAATCATGCAACTCGTAAGGGCTCTCCTGTACGACACCATCTTGCAAGGTGACACGATAGGCGTGCTTATTCTTTTTAAACCGCACGGTTTTATGGGGCTGCTCATCAATAAAATGCAGAGCGGCGCCACCCTCTATACCATACATGGCGTCGATGGCATGGTTTTTTAGCAGCCGCTTGGTGGTCGGCCTTCTTTGGGGTTCTTCATCGTAATGCGGTGCACAATTGCCGGCAATAAAATTCATGCAAGGCATGAGTTTTAGCTCGCTGGCCCAAGAGTCCGTCAGCCCCTGCTCAAACCAACAAATCGCCCCAGCGCTGACCCCGCTCATGATGGTGCCTCGATTGTAAGCGGTTTTTAGCATGTCATCTAACCCCCAATCCCGCCACACCGCGAGCATGCTCTTGGTATTGCCACCGCCGACAAAGATAATATCTTGTTGTGCAATATGTTCTTCGAGGTCGATGGTGCGTTTAAACAAACTCAGGTGGCTGGGTTGGCAGTTCAGGGTAGTAAATACTGTATAAAAATCCACCACATATTCATCCAGATCACCTGTGGCAGTTGGAATAAAGCAAATATTAGGCGTTATTTCTGCGGATTGTTTGAGCAGGTATTGCTCCATTAAAAAAGCGTTTTTCACTCTCCGAAATCCGCCCCCACCAATGGCGATGACTTGACGCATTTTTAACTCCCAATAGTTTGTATTGCTATGTAATTTAATTTTGTCAATATAGCATGGGGGGTGGTGGGGTAGTTATTTCTTCTGTGGGCTTGGTGTGTGCTTTTTTAGAACTTCTACCACATCACTGTGGCCATTTTTGGTGGCTAGCATCAATGCGGTTTCACCATGAGTTGTTGTCTGATTGACGTTTGCTCCTTTTTCTATCAGGGCTTTGAC
>CAZROX010000138.1:0-3699 GCA_964601845.1 uncultured Halothiobacillaceae bacterium | reverse complement strand
TGATGTGCCGCCTTTGAGTTTGTATCGTGCCCTGAGAACGCTCAATCCGTCCCCCTATATGTTCTATCTCGATCTCGGTGATCACCATGTGGTCGGTGCCTCTCCAGAGACACTGGTGCGCCTACAGGATAACCAGATCACGGTGCGACCGATCGCCGGTACCCGTCGGCGGGGCAGCAATGCCGATGAGGATCAAGAGCTGGCCCAGTCACTGCTGGCAGACCCCAAAGAGATTGCGGAGCATTTAATGCTGATCGACCTTGCGCGCAACGATATCGGGCGCGTCGCCCAGACAGGCACTGTGCAGGTGACCGATCAAATGATCATCGAGCGCTATTCACATGTGATGCACATCGTCTCTAATGTCATCGGCGAGTTACAGCCCGATCTATCCGCCATAGATGTACTGCGTGCCACTTTTCCGGCCGGCACCCTAAGCGGTGCACCCAAGGTGCGAGCGATGCAGATTATTCAACAACTAGAGCCAGTTAAGCGCGGCATTTACAGTGGCGCTGTGGGCTATTTGAATTGGTATGGCGACATGGATACCGCCATCGCGATTCGCACGGCGGTGATTAAGCAGGGGCAACTGTATATTCAAGCGGGTGCAGGGTTGGTGTACGACTCGGTGCCTGAGAGCGAATGGCACGAGACCCTACATAAGGCCGAGGGCATGAAATGTGCCATTATGGCGGCGTGTCGTGGGTTGTCCGACATCTGATGCAATCGTGTGTGCCATCTAGTCTTGGCAATTATTTTGAAGCTTAAGCGACAGGTGCCACCTTGTGACTGACTTGGATTGGATTAGCGAGGAGGTGATGCGCGCCCTAGCCGAAGATATCGGCACAGGGGATATCAGCACCGAGTTGGTATCCGCGCAGCAAGTGGCATCGGCGAGCTTGATTTGCAATGAGTCGGCTATCTTGTGTGGTGCGCCCTGGGTGGATGAGGTGTTTGCGCAGCTCGGCAATCGGGTCGATATCACATGGCATTTTTCCGATGGCGATCACCTAGCGCCCAAATCCTGTGTGTGTACCCTAAAAGGGCCGACAAAAAGCATATTGAGCGGCGAGCGCACGGCGATTAACTACCTGCAAACGCTATCGGCAACTGCAACCAGTACCCGCCGCTATGTCGATCAATTAGCTGGCACAGGTGCCCGCCTACTCGATACCCGCAAAACCATTCCCGGCATGCGCAGATCGCAAAAGTACGCGGTGAGATGCGGCGGTGGCGAGAATCACCGGATGGGCTTGTACGATATGATTTTGCTAAAGGAAAATCATATCGCAGCGATTGGCGGTATTCCACGCGCTTGTGAGCTGGCGCGTAGCCAGTATCCAGACAAAGTGTTACAGGTGGAGGTCGAAACCCTGTCGGAGCTGGCACAGGCTCTGAGCGCGCCGGGTGTCGATCGTATTTTGTTGGATAATTTTACGCCCGATAATCTGCGGGCCGCCATCGACATGTGCCCCGATCAGATGCAGTTGGAAGCATCGGGTAATATTGATCAGCAGACAATTAGTCGGGTAGCTAAAGCGGGTGTGCACTGCATATCTGTTGGGGCAATCACCAAGAATATAGCAGCGATAGATTTCAGCTTGAGAGTGGTGCCGGTTTAAAGGCCAAAAAAAATCCCCCCTGAAATCTAGACTTCAGGGGGGAAGTGTTTTTCTACAGCTTAGAGAGCGCTTAGAAAGCGAATAGGATACCGATACTGATATGCTCAGCCAATTGTGCGTTGTAGTCAATGTTGGTGTAGCGACCGGTTAGCATGAGGTTGTTACCGATGCGTATGCCCGTATGCACGATGTAGCCTGTCTCATTTTTGTAATCGGCAACATCTCTGACGCGTGGATCAATATGATAAACAAAGCCAAAGCCATACTCCAACAGGCCAGCATTATTGACTAGCAACAACTCTGTTGTGTAGGTCTGAAATCGTTTATTGGTGACTGAGGTGTCGTTGTAGGATGTTCTATAACCTGCGCCGAGTCGGACGCGCCAGTCGGATACATCGTTATAGCCCTCAACACCAACGTTAACACCGATTACATCGCCATAATCTAGTGTGTCTGCTGGATTAGTGCTAACAGCAACCGCTTTTTCTCCGATGCTGTAATCGCCGGATATGTAAATTCGCACGGTGTCTTCTGGGAACTCATTGATAGCAGATGCGATGCCAGACACACTGAGCAACGCAAAAACCAGAGAAGACCTTAACAGCAATTTAGTGATGAGCAACATAATTTGACCGCTTCCCTAAAAATATCTAAAAAAATAATCTCGAACCCTAATCCTAGGCTTTGCAGTTAATTGTCAGAGAGTGACATCAACGACGCTAAAGAGTAGGGACACACAAGCACGCACACAGCAGACTCATAGTCAATTGCAACGCCGCCAAGTGCCCATTCTATTGATATGCCCTAGTTTTTGCAATACCTGATGGATTAAGAGTGAGCGATGACAATCACCCTGTATCGGCAGGGTGGCATCTACCGAAAAAAATGCACTCATTTGTGCTCGGCAACGCGTGCTGCAAGGTATCTGCCGTGTCGGCACATAAGCCAGATTGGGTGTTATCGCCGGTTAGCACAGGGTGGTGAGGGGGCTACCGAGTGCCCTTTTGCTTGCCACTCTGCTGGGGTCAGCGTGTGGATGGATAGGGCGTGTACCTGATCCAAGATGTCTGCTAGTAGTTGGTTGACCTGCCGATGCCGTGCAATGAGCGAAAGCTCGGCAAAATGCGCGCTGACGATGACGACCTTAAAGTGCGACTCGCCCCCTTTGTCGGCGTGCTGGTTGCTCTCGTCTATAACCTCTAGGTGCGCAGGTTCCAGTGCCATCTGGAGTGTCTGTTCGATTAGCTTGTATCGGCTGGACATCGGGTGCTCACATCAGCAGCAACGGAATGTCGCCGAGAATTTCACAGTAGTTTTTCATAAAGCGCGCCGCCATGGCGCCATCGATGGCACGGTGATCGTACGACAGCGACAGCATACAGATCAGGCGTGGCACAAACTGCCCATCCGACCAAACGGGCTGCCATTTGGCCTCGGAAATGCCGAGGATCGCGACCTCTGGTGCATTGATAATGGGGCTAAACGCGTGCCCGCCGATACCGCCAAGGGATGAGATGGTGATACAGCCGCCGCGCATGGCGTCCGCTTTTAAGCTGCCATCACGCGCCTTGGCAATGATGTCACCAAGCTCCATCGACAAAGTGAAGAGGCCCTTTTTATCGACGTCTCGTATCACGGGCACCAGCAGACCTGCCGGTGTGTCGACAGCGAAACCGATATGGCGATAGCGTTTATAGATCAAGCTGGTGCAGTCTGGGTCTAGCGAGGCGCAGAAGTTGGGGAACTCCCCCAGCATGTGCGCCAGCACCTTGATATGAAAGACCAGCGCGCTGATGCGGGTGCCGTATTTTTCTGCCTTGGATTTGAGGGATTTTCTAAATTGTTCCAGCTCGGTGATGTCGGCCTGTGCATGGTGGGTGACGTGCGGTATCTCGGCCCAAGCGGACTGCAAGTGCTGGGCGGATAACTTGCGAATACGACTCAGCGGCAAGGTTTCTGTGGGGCCATAGGCGCTAAAGTCGACCGGTGGTGCTGTGGGGGGCGATCTCTTGCCCGCTGTATTGAGTCGCTCGGCGACGTGGGTATGTATATCCTGCTCCAGCACACGCGCTTGGGG
>CAZROX010000137.1:0-3741 GCA_964601845.1 uncultured Halothiobacillaceae bacterium | reverse complement strand
GGATCAAAAAAGGCGAGACCTTGCGAGCACCTCGCTCGCTCAACACATCGTACTGGGTTGAAATAGTCTCCACACCGCCGATACCAGACCCAACACAAACACCAACCCTGTCGGCATTGGCCTCTGTAATCACGATGCCAGAATCCTCAAACGCCTCGATTCCAGCCACCATACCGTACTGCACGAAGCGATCCATTCGCTTGCTCGCGCGCGGGCTGAGATAGTTGTCGATTGATAATTCTGCGACAGGCACGGTAAAACGGGTCGAGAATTGCGCCGCATCAAACGAATCGATTGATCTGGCCGCCGACTGACCGGCAAGCACGCCAGACCAAGCGCTCTCTTTATCTAACCCGAGACCGCAGACCATCCCCATGCCCGTGACGACAACGCGTCGCACTTTAGCGTACTTTACAAAAAAGCGGTAAGCGCATAGGTGATCGTGATCTCATCACGTACACCTCGCGCAGATACTAGGCTTTCGAACCACGCTCGACGTAGTCAATTGCCTCTTGAACGGTCATGATCTTCTCGGCATCCTCATCCTCGATTTCGCACTCGAACTCCTCTTCCAAGGCCATCACTAATTCGACTGTATCGAGCGAATCTGCACCGAGATCATCGGTGAAGGAAGATTCATTTTTAATGTTCTCTTCCTTGATGTTCAACTGCTCACTAACAACTTTTTTTACGCGCTCTGCGATACTACTCATGGTGAAACACTCCTACAAAAAACAGGGCCAATACTCATTATAAACCACACAAACAACTGACAATAAACAAACAACTCAACAGTGCGCTAGCTACTTCGCTTCAAACCACCGCTAGCAATCGCACTTGATATTAATATAAAGAATCTATACACAGATGTAACCACATGATATTCATGCATATTCCACAATCAAACTAGCGCATTAACATACCGCCATTGACATGCAGTGTCTGACCGGTAATGTAACTGGCATCCGCGCTGGCAAAAAATACACACACCCTGGCGATATCGTCTGGCTCCCCCATGTGTCCCATGGGGATATTTGTCAAAATCGCCTGCTGCTGCTGCTCATTTAATGCAGCTGTCATATCGGACTTGATAAATCCAGGGGCGATTGCATTCACCGTAATACCGCGACTGGCAAGCTCGATGGCCAAGGATTTTCCCATACCCTCAATGCCCGCCTTAGCGGCCACATAGTTGGCTTGGCCAGGATTCCCCGCCGTACCCACCACCGAGGAAATATTGATGATACGACCAAAACGCTTCTTCATCATGTTGCGCAAGCAGGCTTGAGTTAGGGAAAAAACGGCCGTTAAATTGGTTGCAATCACACTGTCCCATTCAGCTGGCTTCATGCGCATGCTCAGGTTGTCGCGTGTAATACCGGCATTGTTGACCAGTGTGTCTACGGCACCAAAATCCTGTTCAATCGACTTCAAAACCTCGCCCACACGATCCCGATCACACACATCGAGGCAAAATCCACTACCCGATATCTTGTGCGCTTGCAGGGTCTGCACTATGCGCTCGGCACCTGGCTCTGTCGTGGCAGTGCCGATAACCGTTGCCCCTGCCGCGCCGAGTGCCAGGGCGATACCCTGCCCGATGCCACGGCTGGCGCCTGTTACCAAAGCGACTCGCCCTTGCAGCAAATTGGGTTGAAAAAGATGATTGTTTGACATATAGATTGGGGGCTACAGTAATTTAAGTACTTGCTCTAAAGTGTTTGGATCATTGGGCGCCATCACCTGTAAATCGCGGTCGATTCGTTTGATCAACCCGGTGAGAACACTACCTGGCCCTGATTCTAACAAAATATCGACTTCAGCAGACGCAATACAAGAGATAACCCCTGTCCAATGCACCGGCTGTACAACGTGTCGATGCAACGATGGGATGATATCGGCCAGTGACTGGCAGGGACGCGCCTCAAAATTTTGCACAACTGGCATAATCGGCTCCTGCGCGCTAACAGAGTCGATCATCTCGATTAAAGGCTGAACGACCGGCTGCATCAGGGAGGAGTGATTAGGCACATTGAGCGGTAGGCGCACGCATTTTCTGGCACCTGCCTCCCGCGCTTTGGCCGCGACGACATCGAGGGCGTGGTCGTGACCTGCAATCACCACCTGCATCGGGGCGTTAAAGTTGACCGCCTCGACTATGCCATCGCCCGCATAGCCCTGACAAAGCTCCACAACGACTGGGTCGGGCAAGCCAATAATCGCCACCATGCCGCCGGACAAACGATCGGCAATGGTGTTCATCAGCTGCGCGCGCTTAGCCACTACCCTGAGTGAGTCGGCAAATGAAAACACCTCTGCCGCTGCCAATGCGGCATACTCGCCCACGCTGTGTCCGGCAACGATTGCCGGTGCCGGTGCGCCGAGCTCGCGTACCAGGCGATAAATGGCCAGGTTACAGACATGCATCACAGGTTGTGTCAGGCGGGTTTTGTTCAGCTCTTCAGCTGGCCCATTTGCCACCAGCTGCCAAAGATCGTAGCCCAGCACCTCGCCGGCCTCATCAAAGGTATCGCGAACAGACCGATAAGCGCCATGCAACTCATCGAGCATACCCACTTTCTGCGAGCCCTGTCCTGGAAAAACCACAGCGTACTTAGCAGCCATATCTACCCCAAATTTACCGGCAGTTGTAAAACATCGTGCATTGTATAGACACCCCGATTACCGTGCTGGCTCAACCAACTGGCCGCTTGCAGCGCCCCCTGAGCAAATACCATGCGATCACTGACCCTGTGGGCTATCTCCACCCGCTCGTGTTCGCCGGCAAAAATCACGGTATGTTCGCCGGCGATTGTACCGGCGCGGATAGTGGAAAAACCTATGGTGTCTGGGTGCTGGTAGCGATCGCCTTCAAAACGATCGGCCAGGGCGCGCACTTGTTTGATGGCATCTGCCATGGCCAAGGCGGTACCAGAGGGTGCATCCACCTTGTTGCGATGATGCGCCTCGAGAATTTCGATATCGTAGTCGGCACCCAAGGCGCGCGTCGCCACCGATAAAAGTGCCAGACAAAGCGTGACCCCAACGCTGTAATTGGCTGCAAACACGATTGGAATCTCCCTGCCCGCCGCCGTAATATCGGCTATCAAAGGCGCTTTGATGCCAGTGGTGCCAATCACCAACGGCCACTGCCGCTCCACACACACCGGCAAAAGCGCGCCAGTGGCAGCAGGCGTGGAAAAATCGACCACCACATCGGGCGACTGGTCGATGAGCTGCGGATCACAGATCAGCTCAACACCCAGAGGCGCCCCACCGATTAAGGCGGCGGCATCTTGCCCTAAAAGTGTACTGTCAGGCGAGTCAATGGCCGCGACCAGTGTCAAATTCTCATGATCGCGAATGCCGGCCAACAGGCACTTGCCCATTCTGCCACCGGCACCGTATACAGCAATTTTTATCTGTTTCATAAGCGATGATCGGGCAAAAGCACCGGCTCGGTGACCGCGTGCTCTATGGACTGTGCCCATGACAACACACGGGGTGCCAGCTGGCGTGCGTAGAACTGTGCATCGGCGCGGTGTGCCTGCACCGATTCATCTGGCTGCCCGCTAGCGTATTGATAGGACCTGGCCATCATCCAACAGCCGCAACTGGTGCCCAATAGCATCAAATAATCCACCGATGCACCGGCGGCAGCGGCTGGATCCTGACAGGAGAGCAAGCACTGGGTAGCAGACTCGCTGGCGGCGATACACTGGGCCAGTGCACGGCGACTCG
>CAZROX010000136.1:0-3765 GCA_964601845.1 uncultured Halothiobacillaceae bacterium | reverse complement strand
AGGGCGTGGTGCGTGTTTTCCACAATGTCTGTAGCCATCGCGGGCAGCTCTTGGTAGGCGAGCCCTGCCAAGTTCGCAATCACATCCGCTGCCCCTATCACGGCTGGATGTACGCGCAAGATGGCCAACTGCTGGCAACGCCACACATTGGCGGCTGCGATCAACACGAGGTGGCCAGCTTTGATCGGGCCCAACACGGGCTAAAACAAGTGCGCTCTCAGGTTTGGATGGGGATGATTTTTATCAACCCCGACCAAGATGCGATGGCGTTTGAGCATTACATTCAACCGCTCACCAACCAGTGGGAGGCCTACTCGGGCGCGGGCACACTCAGTGCCCTCCAGTGTACAGATGGCGCACCGCGCGAGATCACGCTCAATGCCAATTGGAAGCTGGCGGTGGAGAACTACTGTGAGTCCTATCACCTGCCCTACGTACATCCAGAGCTAAACAAGCGCTCGCGCCTACAGGATCACGAAAACATAGAGATCGGCGCCAACTTCTCTGGTCAGCTCAGTCATGTCTATCAGCGCACCGGCGATCAAAACACCTATTTGCCCAGCTTTCCCCTATGGCCAGATGCCCATATCGAGCGGGCTGAGTACATCAGCTTCTACCCAAATGTACTGCTCGGCATCCATGTGGATCACGCATTTGCCATGTATCTGGAACCTGTCGCACACGATATCACCCTAGAGCGGTTTAACCTGTTCTATGTCGATGACAGTGCACTGGATGATTCGTACCGTGGCATACGCACGCAGCTAATGGACTTTTGGACAGAGGTGTTTAAAGAGGATATCGGGGTGGTAGAGGGCATGCAGCGGGGGCGCGCCTCGCCCGGGTTTGGCGGGGGTGTATTCTCACCAATCATGGATACCTCGACCCACCACTTTCACCGCTGGGTGGCGCAGCAACTACTGGCAGCTCACTAGCCGATCGCGCTCGCAGCTGCGATTCTCTCGGGCGCCGATTTTGTCCCTACCAGAGCCAGATGCCCTATCGAGGCAGCACAGCCTTGATCTGGTGCACTCCCTATGCCAATCCTTAGCGGGCAATGCCAGCATCTCTTTTCGCGAGTATATGCACACCGTGCTCTACGATCGAGAATTTGGCTACTACACCCAGGGGCGCGCCCGCATAGGTGCCGAGGGCGATTTCACCACAGCCCCGCACATCTCGGCGCTATTTGGCCAAGCTATTGCACGTCAAATACAGCAGATTCTCCTACAGGGACACAGCGACATACTAGAAATCGGCGCAGGCTCCGGCAAGTTGGCAGCCGACATTTTGCTGGAGCTGGCCCGCTTGAACTGCCTACCGAACACCTACCAGATACTCGAGGTTAGCCCGCAGTTGCGTCAATTGCAGCGCGCCACGCTGCAAAGACACGCCGCGCCCTGGCTCGATCGCGTGCAGTGGATCGACAGCTGGCCACAGAATTTTTGCGGCTTTGCGCTGGCCAATGAAGTCTTTGATGCCATGCCCATCGAGCGTTTTTGTCGCACGCACCAGACATTCAAGCAAGTGCGGGTGATGGCAGATAACGGCCAATTGCACGAGTCTCTATCGGACACCATGCCCAATAATGTACGCGCTCAACTCGATTGGCTGGAGCGCGCATACGGCGCCCACTGGCCCGCGCATTTCACCAGTGAGTTCAACCCCAATATAGAGCCGTGGCTCCAGGCGTTTAGTGAAAATTTTAAAAGTGGCATGTTGCTGATTATCGACTACGGCTATCCGGGCGATATCTACTATCGCCCAGAGCGCACCACCGGCACCCTGCGCTGTCACTATCGGCAACACGCCCACGAGGACCCATACCGCTATCCCGGCTTGCAAGATATCACCGCCCACGTCGACTTCAGTGCGCTGGCAACCGCTGCCGATCGGGCGGGCTTAACAGTCGGCGGCTTCGCAGCTCAAGGGCAATTCTTACTCAACTGCCATATACTAGATATTGCGCAAGATGCCATCGCCTCGGCCACGCCCGCACAAATAGCGGCCATCTCGCAACAATTGCAATGCCTGACCTTTCCCAACCAAATGGGTGAGCAGTTCTGCGCACTTGGCCTGACGCACAACCTAGCCGACTCCCTTGTGCCGATGGGATTTTCGCAAAATGATCGGCGCCACCGACTGTAGACCCAATGGATATCACACAAGTTATTACGCTGGCCCTGGTACAGGGGCTAACCGAATTTTTGCCTGTCTCCAGCTCGGCGCATCTGCTGTTGTTGCCCAAGCTATTGGGCTGGCCGCAGCAGACGCTGGCATTTGATGTGGCGGTGCATCTGGGCACGCTGTTTGGCATCGTCACCTATTTTAGAAAGGATATTGTGCGCCTACTGGTCGGCTGGTCCAGCGCGCAAATCCACCGCAAGCGCAATGAGGAGAGCGATCTGGTGTGGGGGCTGGTGATCGCGACCATACCGGTTTGCATCGTGGGGCTATTGTTGCAAGATGTGATCGAGCTCTATTTGCGATCGGCCACTGTGCTGGCGCTGGCGACCATTTTTTTTGGCCTGCTGCTATTGGTCAGCGATCTGCGATGCAAGGGCAACCGAACACTATCGCAGCTGCGCTGGTATCACTTTTTGCTGATTGGGCTGATGCAGGTGTTTGCCTTGATCCCCGGCACCTCGCGCGCCGGTGTCACCATCACCGCTGCACTGGCACTGGGCTTGCCCCGACAAGCGGCGGCGCGCCTGTCGCTATTGTTGTCGATGCCGGTCATTTTTTTGTCGGCAGGGTTGGTCTGTATCGAGCTGCTGCAATCGCCCGATCGGGTCGACTGGTGGTCGATGGCCATTGGCATGCTGATTTCTGGCGCGGTGGCGATGGCAACTGTCAGCCTATTTTTGCGCTGGGTGGCAAGCGTCGGCCTATTGCCGTTTGTTATCTATCGCCTCGGCCTCGGGTTGGCGCTGCTGTACTATCTCGCATAAGCACAACCAGAGCCGCCCGAAATGATGGGCGGCCAGCAACACAACTATTCGCTCGTACTCGACTCGCCTGCTGGCAACTTGGTGCCATTAACACGCTCGCGCAGCAACTTGCCCGCCTTAAAAAAAGGCACATGGTGGGCGGGCAACTGCACCAACTTCGCCCGCTGCGGATTGTGAACCAGTTTTGAGCGATAGCTGCGCAACTCAAAAGTGCCAAAGTCGCGCAGCTCGATCCGATCGCCCATGGTCAGCGACTCGATCATGTGCGCGATGATCAGCTTCACGACCGTTTCGGCATCGCGCCCGATCAGATCGGGGTGGCGCTCTGCCAGCCGCGCGATTAAATCAGCGCGCGTCATCGATCGGCGATAGTTGAGCGGCTAGTCTATGCATGCTCCTTTTCCTGCTCGGCGCTCTCATCCCACTCGATGAACTCGCCCAAGGTAGCCCCACCGCGATTGGTTTGGCCATAGTCTTGCATCATCTCCTCATCGACCTCGGTGTCCTTGGCCCGAATAGACAACTGTATTTTGCGCGCTTTGGAATCGACCGCAATCAGCTTGGCTTCAATCTTATCGCCGACCTTGAGCTCCTCGTTCATATCGCGCGCATTCTCGTTGGATAACCCAGAGAGGCGCATAAACCCTTCCACATGCTCGACCAACTGCACCTTGGACAGATTCGGCTGCACATCCGAGACGATACCCTCGACGATGCTGCCCTTGGGGTTATCGGCCGATCCTTTCGTGCAGGAGGTGGCCGAAAACCCCAAGGGCCGCCTACGCGAACCAACCCCCGACGATGCTGCCCGAGG
>CAZROX010000135.1:0-3809 GCA_964601845.1 uncultured Halothiobacillaceae bacterium | reverse complement strand
TCTTGTTTCCACGTCTGTCCAGCTCGATTGTTCATCTGATGACAGATCATCATGGGGGTTGAGCGCTGGCGCAGGGCTTGGGTGTCGCGCGATGCGAGCACCTATCTCAAATACTATGCAGAGGATTTTTCCAACGCCGAGCACACCCGCAAAAGTTGGGCGCAGCACAAGCGGCGCATCGCCGATACCCACAGTGTGATCGATGTAAAGATTAAGCTTCGGGATATCTTTATCTATCCGGTCGATTCGAGTGACAGGCCGATCGTGCTGGTCGAGTTCGAGCAGGACTATCGCAACGATACCTTGCAGAGTGCAACAAAAAAACAGCAGTTTTGGCGTAAAGAGCCAGATGGTCGCTGGCGTGTGATCTACGAGGACAATGTCTGATGGTGGCGCGCTAGGGGTGGATCAACACCAGCGCGTGTATCGGGGTGCGATCAAACAGATCGATGATATCCGCATCGGCCATGCGAATACAGCCAATCGAGGCCGGTTGCCCCAGCGCTTGTGCATGGGGTGTGCCGTGGATGTAGATGTAGCGCTTGTGCGAGTCGCACAGCTGGCCGGCATTGAACCCAGGCTCTAGCCCGCGCAGCCAGAGTATGCGGCTGCTGATGATATCCTCTTTGATGCGCAGATAATCATCGCTGTGCGCCCCTTGGGGCACGCGCCCAATAAACACCTCGCCGCTCTGGCACCCTAGGCCAATTTTTTGCTCGATCGAGTGCAGCCCCAGCGGGGTTTGCTGGCTGTCCTGCGTATTGCCAAGACCATATCTTGAGGTGGAGATCGCATAGGTGCGCGCTGGGGTGTCCCATCGAAATAACCTCAGGCACTGGGCGGCGACATCGACTGTTATCGAGGTGCGCGGCGGTGGCGTTAAGTATCCGTTGAGGTGCGGTCGGTCGGCGACCCAGTCGATGAGCGGATCGGGTAGGCGGGCGTTTGCGCTTGGGATCATCCCAGCTAGAGATTAATGCTGCCCGCGGAGCGGCTCGGCGTGGGCGGTTTGGCAAGGCGCTGTTGCGCTTGTTGTTTGAGATACACATCGCCCGGGTTGCCGGCGATGTAGCGACCATCGAAGCAGCAGGTCTCGTAGGCGTGGGTTTGAGATTTGTCGTATTTCAAAGAGTCGATCAGATCGGGTAAGTCCTGATAGATCAACCGATCGGCACCGATCAGCTGGCAGATAGCCTGCTCGGTTCTATCGTGTGCCGCCAACTCCTCGAACAGGGGGATGTCGATGCCGTATACATTGGGGTATTTGATCGGTGGCGAGGCGGACCCGAGGTAGACTTTTTTGGCCCCGGCATCGCGCGCCATCTGCACGATCTGTTGTGCGGTGGTGCCGCGCACAATCGAGTCATCGATCAGCAAAACATTCTTATCCTTAAACTCGACGTTGATCGGGTTGAGTTTGCGGCGCACGGATTGGGTGCGCAACTTTTGCCCCGCCATAATAAACGTGCGGTCGATGTAGCGATTTTTTATCAGGCCTTCGCGGTACTTGACCTGTAGGTGATGGGCCGCCTCCAAGGCGGCGGTGCGGCTGGTGTCGGGCACCGGTATGACAACATCTATATCGTGCTCGGGCCAGGTGCGCAGAATTTTTTTGGCCAGCTTCTCACCCATGCGCAGCCGCGCCTTGTAGACGGAGATGCCATCGATGACGGAATCCGGTCGCGCCATATACACGAACTCAAATATGCAGGGTGCATACTGGGTGGGCTCGCTGCACAGGCGGCTGTGTAGCTTTCCGTCGGTGTCGATGAAGATGGCCTCGCCCGGGCGCAGATCGCGCACGATTTTAAAACCCTGGGCCTCGAGTGCAACACTCTCCGATGCGATCATATAATCGGTTTTGCCATTGCCGCGTTGGCCCAAAATGGCGGGGCGAATGCCGCAGGGGTCGCGCATGGCGAATAGCCCGTGGCCGATAATCATCCCCGCTGCGGCATAGCCACCTTGGCATAGGTGCACCACATCACCTAAGGCATCCAATAACATCTCGCTGCGAAAACCATTGCTGGTGCCGGCTGCGGCTATGCGCTCGTGCAGTTTGCACGCGAGCACATTGAGCAGCACCTCGGAGTCGGAGGTGGTGTGAATATGGCGAAAATCCGATGCCAGTACGGTTTGCTGTAGCTGGGCCACATTGGTCAGATTGCCGTTGTGACACATCACGATGCCGTAGGGGGAGTTGACATACAGCGGCTGGTTTTCCGCCGGATCGCAGGCACCTGCGGTCGGGTAGCGCACGTGGCCTATGCCGATGTTGCCCTTGAGGCTGTCGATATGTGTCTGATCGAACACATCGCGCACCAGCCCCGGCGACTTGCGCATGCACAGCCGCTGGCCGGCAACGGTGGCGATGCCGGCGGCATCCTGCCCGCGATGTTGTAACAGCGACAGGCCGTTGTACAACAGCTCGGCGCAGTCGGCGCCGGATGAGAAAACGCCGATTACACCACACATATCGCGCCCTCGTGTCCCTGTGAAATAGACCGTGCGGCCTGCTCGGGTGCCGCCTTTTGCAGTTGTTCCAATACCTCTTCCATATCGGGCAAAATCGGCTTGGCCCACTCGATCAGCAAGATCAAATTCTGCGCGCTGATCGAATGATCCCAGTTGATGACATCGTTGATGGAGGTGAGTTGGATGAGATAGCCGCACACCAGTACGATGAGGATGCCGCGCGCAAAGCCAAACACCAGCCCGAGCATCCGATCGAAGGCCGGGCTTAGGTGGTAGCCGATGCTATAGCTGATCAGATAGCCCAAGGCACCCATGGTAAAGAGCGAGCCGATAAACACCAGCACATGGGCGATGACAACGGCGATCAGCGGATTGCCCACCGTCTCCGATAGCGTCTCGACCGCGTAGGGTCGGATGATGTAGGGCGTGAGATAAACCGTCGATGCGATGGTGCCGATCCAGGTGATCAGCGAGCGCAATTCCTGCGACCAGCCGCGCAGAAAGCTAAACAGGGTCGAGCTGGCGAGGATCGCCAGCACGACATAATCAATCCCCGACATCATTTGCTCCTCGGGTTGTGGCGCGCATTAGTGTGTTAGAGGCCCATCGGTGTGCTGAATCACCACTGCCTGATCGATGTGCGCACTGGATTGCAGTAGGTCCTTGCGGATACTCTCCGCTTGGGTGCGCGCACTATAGGGCCCGATTCGAACATGGTGATGCGCGTCATTGGGGGAGTCGATGATCAGCGTCGGATAGCCTAGGGCATCGAGTTGTTCTGTCAGGTCGCTGGCCGCTTGGCGGTCTTCGAGCGTCTCGACCTGCACGACCCACATCCGGTTATCCACGCGCGCGATGTAGGCGGTGTGCGTGGCCCGATAGGTGTTTGGTGTCGGGGTGATGGCATCGGTTGTGATAGTTGGCACTTGGGTGAGGTGCTCGGGTGGTGCTTGCATCTTTGGCATAGGCGAATACGCATACTCATCGGATAGCGGGTGCGATGGCCAGCGCGCATAGATTAGGCATACGGATATCAGTGCTGCAACCCCCAGCAGATACCCCACACGTACTTTCTTTCGCCTGCTCACCTCAGGGCTGCATTGTAGCAACTGAAGCGCAGTTTGACAAAATTTCTGTCAGGGTGACAAAGGAGCCAAACACCACGATCTGGTCGGCATCACCGGCCTGATCGAGCGCTTGCTCGAACGCCTGTCCGATGCTGGGTGCAACCGAGACTGTGCCGCCGATGGTGCTGCGGATTTGCTCGGCGAGGCGTGCGGGTGCGAGCGCGCGTGTGCCGGGCAGCTCCCCGGTGTACCAGTGGGTGATCTGAG
>CAZROX010000134.1:0-3829 GCA_964601845.1 uncultured Halothiobacillaceae bacterium | reverse complement strand
TCGTTGGGCACCTGTGCCCAAACCGGGGAAATCTCGCGGCCAAGTGGAGACGACCGTCACCTCTTTAACACCCTTGCTAACCGCCGGTGCCTCTAGCTCTGTGATACGTGCCCTAGCAGAATCGAGCTGATTTTGCAGATCGCTATTAGGGCTACAACCTGCCAGCACAAGCCCGCCTGTGCCAGCAACACCCAATCCGAGCCCCGTGCGTTTTAGTAAATCTCTGCGTTTCATAGCTGGTTTTCCTCAAAATTTATAAGGTTGTATAAACAATATAATCGTTAAAAATGATCCAAAAGTCGTAAGCAGAACATACTCCGCCTCAATATCTACAAGGATATACTACTCCAACTTGAGTATGGTGTGCCAATCTATATCGGAGACCGGCATAATAGACAGCCGATTGCCCTTCCTGAGCAGCGGCAGCGTTGGGAGCACATCGCTATGGCCGCGCAATTCTTGCAACGAAATAATGCGCTTTGTTTGGCGCTCAAAGCGCACATCCACCATCCACCAGCGCGGGTCGGTGCGATCGGGGTTGGCACTCGGGTCGTAGTACTGACTCTCGGGGTCCCACTGGGTGTGATCGGGGTAGGCCTCACGCACGATTGAGACGATGCCGACTATGCCGGGCACCTTGCAGTTTGAGTGATAAAAAAATGCCTGATCGCCGACGCGCATCTGATCGCGCATAAAATTGCGCGCCTGATAGTTGCGCACGCCATCCCAGTAATCGACCCCCTTATGCTCTGCCATCAAGTGATCGATACCATAGGTGACAGGCTCGGATTTCATTAACCAATAAGCCATTTAAGGGCACGCCTCCAATTGGGGTGTGGGTGTGGGATAGTACTGTCGATCGGTTGCAATCGCATCGAGCGATACATCCCAGTCATTGGGCACAATGTCGGCTACGCGCTGGATGTCGTGCGCCACACCCAACAAAAAAGGGCGCGCGCGTGCCTCGCGACAAGCTGCCAGACTGCGATCGTAGTAGCCACCACCCATGCCGATGCGATGGCAGGCCTCATCGAATGCCGTTAGGGGCACAAGGATTAAATCGAGTGTCATGCAGGAGGCAAATAGCGACTCGGAGACATCCGGCTCGGGGATATTAAAATGGCCAGGGCGCAGCGATGTGGTCGATTCATACGGCAAAAACTGCAACACCCGGCTGCGTATGCACGGCAGATACATCGTCTTGCCATCGCGCCAAGCTGTGCGCATCAACGGGGCCAGGTCCATCTCCCCATCAAAGGCCAAGTAGGCACCGATACGCGAACTGCTCTGGTACTGGGGCAAGGCGGTGATGCGATCGCAGAGATCGTGCGCAGAATTTTCAAGCTGTACCTGACTGAGCGCGCGCCGCTCGATGCGCTTGCGCTCACGCCAAACACCCTGCCCGACTGGGGCGTCGTCTTTCGGTTTTGTGCTACTCATAAAAATAACTGGCTCTCCACATACGCCGTCGCCAATAAAGCCCCTAAAACCAAATAGGTCAAAGGTGGGACGTGTTGTACGCATCAGGCTTTTTGCACAGGGCAAACTTGCACAACAGCGATCTGAACACATCCCGCAGCAGCATTTTAAGCTAGAGACACAAATAATCAGCTAACGCACGCCGCAGAGAGCAATACCTATTCTAGGCAGACACAAATGGCAATGCAACATCTCAGTGCGATCGCGTTGCCGATGCACAGATAGGTGCGCCGGTGCCGCACGATAGCTGCATGATCGACCGAGCGGGCGAGTCTCAACTCAAAATGGGGGGTTCTTTCTGCGGGGCAAGCTCATCGAGGGCATCGCTTAGCGTTTCTTTCATGCGACTGACACGCTCGCCTAATTGCGCGATCTGCTCCTGCTGTTGCCGCATCTGCATCAAATCTCGTGTCACATTCAAGGCGGCAATCACCACCAACTCATCGGTTGGCACATTCTGGTGGCCGGTGCGCAGAACACTCACCTGCTGACTGAACAGGTCTGTCGCCGCCATCAGTTGCTCCAACTCCTCTTGCGCGCAGGCGATCTCGTACAGGCGATCGAGAATGCGTATCGTTACAGTGCGACTCTCACTCATACGTCCAACTCCATATCTTTAAATCGATTGAGCATCGTTTGAATGCGCTCTTTGGCCAGTTTGTTTTTTTGGCGCATATCCGCACGCTGATCCAACAGCTCGCGCTGTGATTGGGACAGGGCGTCCTTCTCGGTGCGCAGCTTGACGCACAAATCGACCAAAGCAGACAAATCATCTTCGAGCTGATTCAGGTCGGCTGTTATTTCCCGAATATCTCTGTGCATAGCGGTTATATAAGTAAAAGTTAGAGCGAGCTTGCCAAAAACCCCGTTGCGATCTATAAATATACGCCGATTGCGGGTGAAATCGAGTATACCACCTCAAATAGCCTGCACTGTCATGCGGCAGGTTAGGTATCATGCTCTCTTCTGACTTTGTCGCCACCGAATAATCTACCGTGCAATATCAACTAATCGACAATCCGCAACAGCTCACCGACTGGCTCGCCCAACTCAAACAATTTGAATGGGTGGCTATGGACACAGAGTTTGTGCACGAGAACACCTACTACGCGCAATTGTGTCTGGTGCAAATCTCGACCCCAACCGGCCAAATCGCCTGTATCGACACCAAAAAAATACCCGATAGCACCGACCTGATCGAGCTGATGCTGGACCCGTCGATCTGCAAGGTGATGCACGCCGGCTCGCAGGATATGCAAATATTTTTCAACCTGTGCGGGCAACTACCACAAAATATTTTTGACACCCAGGTCGCAGCGCCCCTGCTCGGCTACCAAGAGCAGATCAGCTACAGCAATCTGGTCGGTATTTTTTGCGGTATCTCGCTGGCCAAAGACCAAACCCAAACCGACTGGAACATCCGCCCACTGAGCGCAAAACAGCTCGAATACGCCGCTAAGGATGTGCTCTATCTGAGCCAGCTGTACCCAGAGATGCGCCAACGCCTCATCGAGATCGACCGCCTGAGCTGGTTGGACGAGGGCATGAGCAAACTACTGAGCACCCGCCGCTATCAACGCGCCCCCGAAGATGCTTGGGAGCGGGTGCGCGGTGTGCGCCGCCTCAAGGGCGCATCCTTGCGCATCGCCAAGGCACTGGCCCACTGGCGCGAGCTGCGGGCAAAAGAAAAAGACCTGCCCTCGCGCTGGGTGCTCAAAGACTATCTATTATTGGCCATTGCCAAGCAGCAGCCCACCTCCCTGCCAGACCTATGCCAGATACGCGGCCTAGATAACGCGATGGCCAATACCCTGTGGCCTGTCTGCGCAGAGGCACAAAGTGCGCCGCCAGAGGAGCCACCACCAGCAGCGCCGCGCGTGCCCTCGGCACCGACGGACAGTGCGCTGGTCGATGTGCTGGGCGCGCTGATTAAATTGCAGGCCACACGCGGCAAGATCGCCCACTCTCTGCTGGGTTCGCGCAAGGAGATTATCAAATTATCGCTGGGGCAGGATTCAACCTTGAGCACAGGTTGGCGGCAGGAGATGCTGCAGGGCATCGTGCAGCGTTTTATGTCGGGTGAGATTTGCATTACAGCAGCCGACAATGCCTTGGTGCTCAGGGATGTAGAGACGCGCTTGCCGATTGAGCAGCCAGACTGTTCGCACCTCGCATCTGATGTCGAGACGGAGGTTGTGGCGGATAGTTGATTATTCGAGTAGGCGGCGCGGCTAGTCTGACGCGCCCAAACTAGCCACCAGCGAACGGAAGGAGAAATGTCGAAAAAGCGCATAGATACAAACAGAAAAAAATCTGCCGAAATTTTTTTGCAGGACTTGCGCCAGCGACT
>CAZROX010000133.1:0-3834 GCA_964601845.1 uncultured Halothiobacillaceae bacterium | reverse complement strand
CGAGTGGCTCGCCATGTCGCATGAGATCGACGATCGTAAATTTTTTATTCAGTGGCATGCTGTGCGCTCTAGTTTATGTGGGGGCTTTTTCAGAGACACCCGCTTGTGCAAAGGTGGCCATCTCGCGGTGTAATTTGCAGGCCAATCGTAGCAGGTGCGCTGCAATTGCAGCCCCACTGCCCTCGCCAAGACGCATGTTCAGTGCGAGCAGGGGGCTCACTTGCATCGCCTCTAGCATGGTGGCGTGTCCTCGCTCCTCGGAGAGGTGTGCGTAGTGGAGCCATTGTGCAACCGCTGGCTGATGGCGCGTTGCCAGCAATGCAGCTGCCGTGGCGACAAAGCCATCGACCAGCGCCGGAATGCCGCGCTGGGCGCAGGTGATATAGGCACCGCATAGGGCCGCTATTTCAAATCCACCCATCAGGCGCAAGGTCTCCAGCGGCGTGTGAGGGCCTCGGTGAAACACCAAGGCTGCGTCGATGATTTGGGTTTTTTTTACCAAGCCAGTCGCATCCAACCCAGTGCCCAGGCCAACCAGCTCGTGTGCTGGCAACCGCAGCTGATCGCAGGCCACCGCAGTGGCGGCACTGGTATTGCCAATGCCCATCTCCCCACCGATAAACAGATCGCACGATTGCAGTTTTTGTGCGCGCTCTATCGCCTCTCGCCCGGCATCCAGTGCCATTTGCAGCTCTGTGTGGCTCATGGCGGCATCTGTTGAAAAGTCTTTGCTGCCAGCGTTGATGCGTTGATCTAGCACCTGTGGCAGATCTGCAGGCAGTGGGTTAAGGGTGCCGAGATTGACCACTTCTAGCTCGGTGTTGAGTGCGCGGGCCAGCACGCAAATCGCAGCGCCTCCGGCGGCAAAGTTTTTCACCATCTCTGCGGTGACCGCCTGTGGATAGGCCGATACCCCCTGAGCCGCCACGCCGTGATCGGCGGCAAATAAACTGATATGCAGCTGTTCGATAGCGGGCATGGCACGACCCTGTTGCGCTGCCAACAAAGTTGCCAGCGACTCCAACTGCCCCAGCGAGCCTGCGGGCTTGGTCAGTGCCCCCTGATGGGCGATGGCGCTTTGGCGTGCGGATTCATCGAGTGGTTTGGCGGGTAGGTCTACCCAGCTTTGTGTGTGCATTAGGGGGCTTTTATGGTGATGGGAAGCCCTGCAACAGCCAACACAACCCGTTGGCAGTGTGTGGCGAGTTGTTGGTTGATCTCCCCCAAATGATCGGTGTATTGACGGGTGAGCGGATTCTCGCTGATTGGTGTTAAACCCACCTCGCTACTGACAATAATGATATCGCTCTGTAGTTGAGGCAGTATGTTTAAAAATAATTCGACCTGCTCCAGCTTTTGTGCATGGTACAAATTGCCGAGCCAGACTGACATGCAGTCGATCAGCACACAGCGATTGAGGCGATCTATTGCCTTTAGGGTGTCGCAGAGCGCAAATGGCACTTCAACTGCCCGCCATTCGGTCGGGCGGCGCTGTTTGTGTTTCTCAACACGTACGCGCATGTCATCGTCGATCAGTTGCGCGGTGGCTATGTAGGAGACATGTTTATCAGATGCCTTGGCCGCAGCCTCTGCCAATATACTTTTGCCTGAGCGTGTGCCACCGAGAAATAATTGATTCATGTTGGAGGTAACCCTTATCGTATCGACTATTTTGCTATGTGATTATAATGCAAGCCTATCGGGGGTGATAGGCTGGTAATTTTGCCGTGCGCCAGTTGCATTAACGACACCAATTAGAAGCATTATTATGGACCTGAAAAAAATTTCTGCCACTGTTGTAACCGGTTTTTTGGGCAGTGGCAAGACGACACTACTGGCAGAGTTATTGCGCAACACCCAGCACAAGCGCATGGCCTTGGTGGTCAATGAATTCGGCGCGCTAGACATAGATGCCGATGTGCTGCGACGCTGCGCCTCAGAAAATTGCGATGCCGCCGCCAATGTGGTGCAGAACGATTCGGGTAACTGTGTCTACGAGCTGGCCAACGGCTGTATCTGTTGCACCGTGCAAGAGGAGTTTTACCCGGTTTTGCGCGAGTTGATTGCGCGGCGTGACACGCTAGATCACATCCTAATCGAGACATCCGGGCTGGCACTGCCCAAGCCGCTGGTGCAGGCATTTCAGTGGCCGGATATCCGCGCCTACTGCACGGTCGATGCGGTGGTGACGGTGGTGGATGCAGAGGCGGTACGCGATGGGCGCTATGTCAGCGATGTGGCGGCCATGCAACAGCAGATGCAGGCCGACCCCAATATCGAACACGATCGCAGTGTACAAGAGCTGTTCGAAGATCAACTCAGCGTCAGCGATTTGGTGATACTCAATAAAACCGACCTAGTCGACGCCCAGCAGCTAGCCGAAGTTGAGCAGACGGTGTCGGGGCATCTCTCTCGCGCCGTCAAGCTGGTACACGCCACCCATGGGCGGGTGGATGCCGATGTGTTGCTCGGCGTGGGGGCGGCGAGTGAGGATCAGATGGAGACGCGCATCACCCACCACGATTTGCACCACTCGCACAGCGAGGAACACGAGCACGCGCACGATCAATTCGACTCGCTGATTATCCACCTAGGTCGGGTAGATGATGCGCGCTTACAAGCGGCGATTAAACAGCTGATGACAGAGCAGGAAATCTATCGCATCAAGGGTTTTGTGGCCATCGCCGAGAAACCGATGCGCCAGATTGTGCAGGTGGTCGGCACGCGCATGCAGCAGTATTTTGATCGGCCCTGGGAGGACGGTGAGCAGCCTGCCACTCGGTTGGTGGTGATTGGGAAGCATTTGGATCAGGGGCAGGTTGAGGGGGTTTTGCGGGCTGCGCTGACGACATGAAGTGTATTGTTTTGTGCGGTTTTGTTGCAGCCATAAAGCCGCTCTACTAAAATCCAAAGGGCGCGCTTGATGGATGCGACCTTTGCGGTGATCTTCCGAGGTAATTAGTATGACCGACATTCCCGAGACCACGTTGGATTTAGATCCAAGCGATAACGGCGACGATGGTTTTTCGCTTGATTTATTGATGGGTCAACTGGTAGATGAAAGTGTGCAGGTCGCTCTGCGTATTTTTCTTTGTAATGAGCTAGGGTACCAAAAAGGTCTTCTAGTCTATTATCCATTGATGGCTGCTGTGAAAGCTGGCCGAGCTATTGCCGATCGCTCATTCAAGGGTATGTTTAAGAAATGGTGTATAGATTGGCCGTTTCTAAAAAAATTCTCGCGTAAAATTCGCCAACTCGAAAAAAATCGAATTGCGGAGGGTCAGACCAAAAGCGCCATGCTGGCGTTTTTGAACAAAGAAAACGCCTCAGGAGATCATGCTGATATAGATGAAGAAACCGAGTTTGCCATAGTTCAAGCCATATACAACAAGGAGAAACTAGACAACATAGAGGGTATCTCCCAAGATGTCCTGACACTGTTAGATAGTGTTAGGGACGAGATTGCAGCGTTAATTAAAGGTGTGCTAGATGAGATTGTTGCACCCGAGTTGTGGATTAGCGGTGACCAAAAAAACGCGAATCAATCTGCTTCCGATGCTATTCGCTACAATTCTGGCCGATACAAATTTGGCGGGCGCGACGATGAATGGGCCTTACTTGAGGAATTTATTGGCGGTCGGGTGCTATTGCCAGGAGACGCGCCGCTGCGCTGGTTTTTAATTACCGGGAGTGGTGGCGAGGGCAAGTCGCGCTTGGGGTACGAGTTTTGCAAAGAGATCCGCAAGAGAGATTGGGACGCAGGGCGTCTGTTGCCCAAGGCGATGCGCACATTCGATTCGAGCAAGTGGATTGCGCGACAACCCACTTTTTTTG
>CAZROX010000132.1:0-3834 GCA_964601845.1 uncultured Halothiobacillaceae bacterium | reverse complement strand
GATCGCTCTATTGCAATGGGCTACATCGACCAGGCCATCTATGAGTCGCGTCAGGGCGCCACGTTTGAGTTGGAAATATGCGGCGCGCGGGTACCGGCTAATTTAATTGAGCAGGCACCCTGGGACCCAGAGAACCAAAGGATGCGCGGTTAGTAATAGCCAGAATAGAATGGCACCTTGTCGTTGTCATCATCATCGACATCGT
The DNA here is from genome assembly GCA_964601845.1 of uncultured Halothiobacillaceae bacterium. GTDB lineage: Bacteria > Pseudomonadota > Gammaproteobacteria > CAZROX01 > CAZROX01 > CAZROX01. Next base: position 3,629 of record CAZROX010000132.1, on the reverse strand, counting down.
CATCATCATGGAATTCTGGCTGATCCGATTCCGAACGACTCTCAGCGCTCGACATCCCCTCGGGGTAGGCGAACAGCGGTATGCCGCCGGCTGCATCTAACCCCGTGAGCTCGGTTATTTCGCTGACCCGTAATACGCCGAGCAGACGCATAATCAGCGACAGGAAATAGCCTGGCACAAAGCCGCACAACACCATGACACCGGCTCCCACCAGTTGGCCGAGCAGGCTGGTGGTGATCGCATTATCTGCGATCAGTGCCGGATAGCCGCTGGCAAATAGACCCATTGCCATCAGTCCCCAAAGCCCGATCACACCGTGCAAAGACACCGCACTCACCGCATCATCAATACCGAATTTCTCAAATAGATGGGACACCGGCTGGAGTATGGCCCCGCCGATGGCGCCGATTAGAAAAGCCATCGGTGGCCACCAAATATCCATGCCGGGTGCACAGGCAACCATGCCTGCAAGCCCACCCGACATCATCCAAAACGGATTGCGCGTAATGGCCCAGGTGCCAACTATGCCACCAGCGCAGCCCATGAGTATGTTAAAAGTCACACCACTTAGGGTGGTGGGGGTACCGTAGATGGAGCTCCAGTTTTCGGGAGAGTGCACCTGCGGGTATAGCAAGCAGGACATAAAAAAGCCAAAAAACCCGACGATAATCAGCATCAGCCCAATCAGTGTCAGGGGCATATTGTGTCCGGTTATCCGATTGATCGAGCCATCCGGATTATATTTGCCAAGACGCGGGCCCAGATTGATTAAAACACCCAAGGCAAAGAATCCGGCCACCACATGCACAGCGCCCGCTGCGCCAAAATCATGAAAGCCCCAATCGGTCACCAGCCAGCCGTTGTCTCGCCATCCCCAAGCAGCCGCGAGCACCCAAGCGAATGCACCTAGGGCGATTGCCAAGATAACAAAGGCGGTGACGCGTATACGCTCGATCACCGCACCCGACAAAATGGAGGCCGTGGTGGCGGCAAACAGGGCACAGGCGCCCCAGATCACACCGGTGGTGTTGTCGGCCAGGTTGGGCCCCATCACCGAGCTGACCGGGTTGGCGTAGGCCAGTGCCGTTTGAATATTTTCTGCACTGGGGATCAACCCGTTGGGAAATGCCCAATAGATAAACCAGCCAAAGGTAAAGAAGCAGGGGATGACAAAAGCAAAAGCCAGCATATTCTTAATGCATGAGCTCAGCACATTTTTTACGCGCGTGGCGCCCATTTCATAGGAAAAAAATCCGGCGTGAATCAAGACCATAATAGGAATGGCCATGTAGTAGTAAAACTCGGATGAAATTAAATGCGCGCGCGCGGCACTGTCCTCAAGCTCACCGACTCGTGCTATTAGACTCGCCAGTTGGTCTTCCATTCTTAATCGCCCCTCAAACTCGATAAATAGTCAAAAAAATAATTGAATACGCGCATCGGATGTGCAGCTTACGCAGGCTATAGATCGCTGGCAATAACGATATCGCCCAGTGGCTTGCGCTCTTTTACACCCGCTTGGGCATCGCGTTGTGCGTAGGGCTCACCGAGCAGGTTTGCAGCCCCCCGATAGCCGATAGCCAAGACTGTCATCGGCTCGAATTTCTCCTTAATAGAGAAAGTCGCCCGCGCCTTATCCGGGTCGATGCCAATCATCTGGTGTACAGACAGATTGCGCGCGCAGGCCTCAACGGTTAGGAGCGCACTGGCCGCCCCCAGATCGTACAGCGCCGCTTTGTTGCGCTTGTCGTTAGTGGCAAAGTGATGTGAGGCCACGGTTAAAATTAATACAGGTGCATGCTGTGCCCAAGTGCGATTGGCAGGCACGAGTACATCGAGCACCTGCTGCCAGTGCGGCCCCATATCCCGCACGCCGATCACATAGCGCCACGGCTGGGCGTTGTACGAGGACATGCACCAGCGTGCCGCCTCCAACAAGCTGTAGAGATCCTCATCGCTTACAGGTTTTGCTGGGTCGATGGCATACGGGCTCCAGCGCTCGCGCAGCAAGGGGTGAATGGGGTATGAGACTTGTTTCATCTGTTTTGGTGGGTAGTTTTAGGCATAGCTGTTAATCCATTTTATGCGCGCCACACAGTGTGCGCGCACAGGATACTCAGCATAACTTAAAACGGCTGCCGGCGATGCATTGGGTACAAAAGTTAAGCTGTACAGCCGGGTCATTTGTCCGATTTCAGCACCTCGAGCAGTTCTTGATGATTGGTTTGATGCATGGTTGTTTCTGGGTGGGTGGCACCGAACGTGCGCTGGGATAGTGCGGCGGCGCGTGCAAGATAGGGCTCTGCCTGCTCGAATTGATCTTGCACGTAGTGCAAGCGCGCCAAGTGTGCCAGTACATGGATAATGAACTGTGGCGTGTGCGCCTGCTCGGCAACGGCGAGCACATTGAGCAACCGGCTCTCCAATTGTGGGCAGTTTCTCTCGATGATGCATTGATCGATCAGGCTGTCTATTTGGTGATTGATGTCGGCGTACTGGCTATCGCCGCTAGACAGCTTGGATGCGCGCTTAAGCAACTGCTCTGCTTCTTCTTGTTTGCCTTGCAGCTGGTATACCTGCGCCAAATAGCTCAGTGAGCGGATCAGATAGGCCGTGGCGTTCGGATCATCTATGCCCTCTAAAATATTGACAGTGCGGCGATAGAGCACCGCTGCGAGTTCATATTTTTGTTGTGCGCGGTAGAGGGATGCCATGTTATTGAGCGCATTGAGTGAGGAGGGATGCTCTTTTGGTAGGTTTTTGTCGGTTAACTTCAACACACGCTCAAACACTTTCTCAGCTTGCTCAAGGTTTTGCTGGGCGTAATACACATTGGCCAAGCTGCTTAAGTAGGGTGCTAGGGTGATGTCATCGAGGTCGTAGTGCTGTTCTGCTATGTCGACGATGCGTCGAAAAAGAATCTCAGATTGTTCTAGGTCTGATAGGGAATTGTGTATCAGAGCCAGATTATTGAGTGGCAGAACCAATTGCAGACTATCTGCACCATACTGGCGCTCCAAGATTGCGACTGCCTGCCCGATCAATTGCAAGGCTTGATCGTATTGCCCTTGATCTTGCGCCAACATGCCAGCTGCCATCGCATACTGGCTGGCCGTGTCGTCGTTTTCTGAGGCGGCCAAGTAATATTTGTAGGCTTGTTTCAGATCGTAGTGATCTAGGGCAATTCTGGCTAGCAACTCATCGATCTTGGCCCGTTGTTTGGGCGCGATATCCGCCGGACTTTCGGCGAGTGCCTCTAGGTGTTGTCGCACTGCATCGGTGTGGCCATGCGCAAGCTCGGTCAATGCTTGGGTGACATCCTGTGAGGGCGGCACCAGTTCTGTGAATGCCGTTTTTATGTGCTGCAATCTGGCCAGTCGCGCTTTGTGACTGGTTGGGAGATTGGCCAGATCGTAATCGACTCGGGCGATTTCCTGATTGTAGTTTTTGGGTGAGGTTGTCTCTGTTCCATCTGCTGTTGCCTCGGCTTGTTGCTGCTGAAGCTCGGTTAAATTCTCGGTCAGCATGCGCTTGTGCCGTGCCAAATTGTAGGCATCTGCGACCTCTTGGCTGATGCTAATGGGCGTCTGGCCGGTGCTGATGACAGCCTCAGCGGGTCTCGATGCGGT
>CAZROX010000131.1:0-3871 GCA_964601845.1 uncultured Halothiobacillaceae bacterium | reverse complement strand
TGGCGCAGCAAGACAATGGTGTTGCACCTTGATATCGCGCGTGCCGATATCGTGAAAACGATCGACCTAATACGCCAGTACTTCCAACGCAATGAGTAGCTGGACACGCTCTTTCGGCTACTTTCTGCTCCCGCTCATCATCGGTGGGTTGCTCGCTAGCTATTACTGGCTGGCCGTTTATCCCAATGCCGAGCCATCGCCGGAACACTTAGCCCAGATAGTTGAGCGCGGGCGCTTGGTGGCCGGTATCCGTGCCCTGCCGACCACCTACTACCGCGCCGATGACAAGGTGCATGGCATGGAGTACGAGCTGATGAACCATTTGGCTGACCAGCTGGGTGTGAAGCTGGAGGTACGGGTGGCGCAGAATAACCAGCAGCTCTATCAGATGCTGCTTGAGGGGGAGGTGGATTTAATCGCCACCGGCACGCCAGTGACCGAATTGAGCAAGAGTTTGACGCGCTACTCGCCGATCTACTTGTATGTACAAGAGCAGATTGTCTACAACAAAACCAAGCAAAAAGCCATTGCCGATCTGGGCACCCTGGAACAGCCACTGAGTGTGCTCTCCATTACACCGCATCTGGAGACGCTGACCAGATTGCAGCAGACCTATCCAAAACTGCTATTTAAATTTGAGCCGGATATCGATTATGAATCGGTGCTCGCTAGGGTGAATAACGGCGAGATTGCCTATGCGCTGATCTACTCACACGAGATGTCACTGCTGCGCGCCCGCTACCCGAATCTCGGCATCGCCTATACCCTGCCCGATGAGCGTGGTCTGGCGCTCTACGTCAAGCGGATGGACGACACGAGTTTGCTGGAGCAGATGCAGCATTTCTTTTTGAAAATTCAGGGCGATGGCACCCTCGCTCAGCTGCGCGATCGCTACTATGGCCATATGAGCACCTTCACACCGCAGCAGGCTAGGTTATTTCAGCGGCGCATTAAATCGCATTTGCCGCGCTACGAGAGCATTTTTCGCGAGGCGGCGGCGCGCTACGAGCTCGATTGGTGCCTGCTGGCCACGGTCAGCCATCAGGAGTCATTGTGGAACAAGTCCGCTGTGTCTGGCACCGGTGTGCGCGGTTTAATGATGTTGACACAAAATACAGCGAAGCAGGTCGGGGTGGTGAATCGGGTGGATCCGCGCCAGAGCATCATGGGGGGCGCGCGCTACTTGTTGTATCTGTACCAGCGGCTGCCAGAGGAGATTGCCGAGCCAGATCGGACTTGGTTTGCCTTGGCGGCCTACAACGTTGGTTACGGGCACGTGAAGGATGTATTTCATCTGGCGCGCAAGGATGGCAAGGATCCGTATGTCTGGTCCAGTGTCAGGCCGTACTTTTATTTGCTCAGTAAAAGCGAGTGGTACAAGGATTTGGAATACGGCTATGCGCGTGGCTATGAGACAGTGGACTATGTGCAAAGAATCCGCAGCTACTACGCCCTGCTCAAGCAGTATTACGACACGCAGGTCGAGCAGACAGCCTCGCAGGTCAGCTATGCGCATAGCGATTACCAACAGAATTGCCATTGAGCATCATCGCTAGCTGGCGCCCGCTCGCGACCCCATCACATCCCTATCAACAGCTGAGGCACCCAGCGCTCTATCACTGCGTGTAGACACAAGTGTTAAAATCTGCCCCAATGCGCTTGGCTCGTGTTATGTCCAAGCATCCTGTCCATTTTTAAGAGGCTTTAGATGTCACAGTTATCCCCTATTCAGGAAGTTTCTCAAGAAAACTTTGCCCAGCTTGTCATAGAGGCCTCGCAAGAGCAGCCAATTTTGGTGGACTTTTGGGCCGATTGGTGTGAGCCTTGTAAGCAGTTGGCGCCCGTGCTGGAGAAGCTGGCCGAAGAATACGCCGGTGCCTTTATTCTGGCAAAAATCAACGTCGATCAGTCTCAGCAATTGGCGGCACAACTGGCTGTGCGCAGCCTGCCCACGGTCAAGCTGATATCCAAGGGGCAAATGGTCGATGAGTTTGTCGGGGTGTTGTCCGAGCCCGAGGTGCGGGCCTTTCTCGCACGCCATGTGCAGATGCGCCCAGCTGCAGCTACAGACGCTGGGTTAATCGAGCAAGCCAAGCAACTGCTGGCCGCCGGCGACACCGATCAGGCACAACAGTTGGTCTCATCGGCGATGGCGCAGGATGCCGATTCGCTAGAGGCGCGTCTCGCCGCCTTTGAGGTGGCACTGCATGCAAAAGATTACGCGGGTGCGCGCCAGTTATTCGAGGGTTTAGGTGAACCCCAGCGCGATGATGTGCGTGTTCAGCGCTGCCTGAGCCTGTTAGATCTCGCAGATCTAATGACACCCGATCAAAAAATCGACACCCTGCAAGCGCGCGTGCAGGATAACCTGGCCGACGACCAAGAGCGCTATCAGTTTGCACTCTTAAGCTTGGTGCACGGTGCCGATGATCGGGAGCAGGTGCTCAAATTATTACTGGATTTGAAATTTAACTCGGCCAGCTTGGGCGAGCAGGCCGGCAAGGCGCTGCTCGGGGCCTTCGATGTAATCGAGGATGAGGCGCTTGTGTCCCAGTATCGCCATCAATTGTTTGCCATGCTGTACTGATAAGATACTCGGTCGTCGAGTGAATCACGTGAGTTTTTATCACCTAGTGGGCGCGGCAGGTATGCGCCTTGCTAACTTGGACAGGATTTTCTCGCCATGGAAGTAGCCATTTCAGTATTTCTTGCCGCGCTAGCTATATTGACCGTCTATCTGGGGGTCAAGGTGATTCCCCAGTCGAAAGTCTATGTAGTCGAGCGCTTTGGCAAGTACACCCGCACCTTAAAACCCGGCTTGTCGATGATTGTGCCCTATGTCGACCTCGTGGCCCACAAGGTCTCGATACTAGAGCGCCAACTGCCGGAATTTGAGATATCCGTTATCACGCGCGACAATGTCGAGGTACGTCTGGAGACGACCGTGTTTTTTCGCATCGTCGATGCCAGCCGATCTGTGTATCGCATCGAAAACGTTTCAGGTGCCATTAATACAGCGGCATCGTCTATCGTGCGCTCGGCTGCGGGTAAATTAGAGCTCGATGAGTTGCAGTCGAGCCGCGAGTCGATGAACTCAGAAATCGCCCAAAATCTGCAACATGCAGCAGAAGCTTGGGGGCTAGATATCACCCGCACCGAAATCACCGATGTGATTATCGACGAGCAGACCAAGGATGCGCAGCGCCAACAACTCAATGCCGAGCGCGAGCGCCGCGCTGCCATCGCCCGTGCCGAGGGCGAGAAAGGCGCGCTTGAGCTATCCGCCGATGCCAGATTGTACGAATCCCAAAAACTGGCCGATGCCGTGCGCCTAACCGCCGATGCAGATGCCTACGCGATTCGAGTAAAAGCCGAAGCCGAGGCCGAGCAGACGCGCGTTGTCGCCACGGCCATCAACGAGGGCGGGCAGGGCGCGGTCAATTTTGAAATTCTAAAGCGCCAAGTGGAAGCCATCGGTGCGCTGGCCTCCAGCACCTCGGCCAAAACGCTCATCTTGCCCACCGAGGTGACCGGTGTGCTCGGTAGTCTTGAGACCATTTTGGACACATTGCACCGAGATAAAAACGCCTCGAATAAGCGAGCACCGGCTAAGTGACCGAACAGCTCGAATGGCTACTCTTGCCCAGCCTGTGGGTCACACTTGGCTTGGGCTTGATTGTGCTCGAAGTGGTTCTAATCGGCAGTATGGTGTTTTTTCTGCCCTTGGGTATTGCAGCTTTGCTCAATGGGTTGTACATCTATCTTGGGCTGCCGATCCCGCTTGTGTCGATTGTGACTTGGGATGATACGCTGGTGTCCTACGCTATTTTTTATGTGCTCTGTGCACTTTTAGTGCAAGCGATTGCAAGAC
>CAZROX010000130.1:0-3921 GCA_964601845.1 uncultured Halothiobacillaceae bacterium | reverse complement strand
AATTGGCAGCTGGCATATCAACTGGCAAAAGCTGGCCCAATATATCCTGCACCAGATCGCGTCTCAGAGGATATCAGCAGCACGCTCAGCGCCATGAGACGCGATCTGGCCCAATATATCCTGCACCAGATCGCGTCTCATGGCGCTGAGCGTGCTGCTGATATCCTCTGAGACCAAAAGCTCGTCGCGCTGTTTATAGACTGCCTGACGCTGTACATTGGCGACATTGTCGTAATCTAGCAGATGCTTGCGAATATCGAAGTTGTGCGCCTCGACGCGGCGCTGCGCATTGTAGATCGCCTTGCTCACCCACCGATGCTCAATGGCCTCACCCTTTTGCATGCCCAGGGTCTTCATCATGCCAGTTAGTTTCTCAGAGGCGAAAATACGCATCAGATTATCGTCAAAAGACAGATAGAAACGCGAGGCACCCGGGTCGCCCTGCCGCCCAGAGCGACCGCGCAATTGATTGTCGATACGACGCGACTCATGCCGCTCGGTACCGATCACATACAACCCACCAGATGTAACCACTGCCTGGTGGCGCTGCTCCCAGCGCGTTTTTGCCTCGGCAAGGGCCGCCTCATCTGCATCGGAGATGGCGGCCAGTTCGAGCTCCAAATTGCCACCGAGCACGATGTCGGTGCCCCGCCCCGCCATGTTGGTGGCGATGGTAATGGCCCCTGGCAGACCCGCATTGCTGATAATCTGTGCCTCGCGCTCATGCTGTTTTGCATTGAGCACCTCGTGTTTTAAGCCACGTTTTTTCAATATGCTGGCAAGCAACTCGGACACTTCCACCGATGCGGTACCGATTAAAACCGGCTGCTGCCGCTGATGACAGATAATGACATCCTCGATAATCGCGTTGAATTTATCCTCCGCCGTCAGGTAGATTAAGTCTCTGTGATCGGCGCGAATCATATGTTGATGGGTCGGAATAACGACCACATCTAGATGATAGATCTGTTGGAATTCGAACGCCTCTGTATCGGCTGTGCCGGTCATACCGGCGAGCTTTTCGTACAGCAAGAAATAATTTTGGAATGTAATAGAGGCGACCGTGTGATTTTCTTGCTGAATAATCACGCCCTCCTTGGCCTCAATCGCCTGATGCAGGCCATCGGACCAGCGCCGCCCGGCCATGGTGCGACCGGTGAACTCGTCGATAATCACCACCTGCCCATCGAGCACCAGGTAATCGACATCGCGCTGATACAAAAAATGTGCCCGCAGAGCGGCATTGATGTGGTGCAAGATGCCGATATGACGCGGATCGTATAGATTCTCGCCATCGGCCAGCACCCCCTGCTTAATCAGCAACTGCTCGACCCGCTCGTGCCCATGTTCGGCTAAAAAGGCTTGCTTGGATTTTTCATCTAGCGTGTAGTCGGTTAGGGTCTCATCGGCGTTCGCCTGAAGATGGGGGATCAGTTGATTGATCTGGGCGTAGAGTTCACTGCCGCCGCTGGCGGCGCCCGAGATCACCAGAGGCGTGCGCGCCTCGTCGATTAAAATGGAATCCACCTCGTCGATGATGGCAAAGTTCAGGCCGCGCTGGACTTTATCGTCCATGCTCATCACGAGGTTGTCGCGCAGATAGTCAAAGCCAAAGGCGTTGTTCGTGCCATAGGTGATATCGGCCGCATAGGCATCGCGCAACTGCTGCTGTGGCATCTGAGAGGAGATCACGCCGACCGACAAGCCGAGAAAACGATACAGGCGCCCCATCCATTCTGCATCGCGTCGCGCCAAGTAGTCATTGACTGTGATGACGTGCACGCCCTTGCCACTGAGGGCATTGAGATACACCGCCAAAGTGGCGGCCAATGTTTTCCCCTCGCCTGTGCGCATCTCGGCAATTTTTCCCTGATGCAACGCCATCGCCCCGATCAGCTGTACATCAAAATGCCGCATGCCCAGTGTGCGCACGCTCGCTTCTCTGACGGTTGCAAAAACCTCTGGCAAAATGGCATCCAGCGTTTTCCCCTCGCCCAGCAACCGCTTGAAGTGATCGGTCTTGCCCTGTAATGCCTCATCGCTCAGGGCGGCAATCTCAGGTGCCAATGCAGAGGTCGTATTGGTGAGTGCCCGCAGTTTTTTTAGCGTGCGGGCGTTTTTACTGCCAAGTATTTTTTTGAGTAAGAAATCCATTCAGATCGAGGTATCACCAGTGCGAAAGTTTTTGTGATCAATACGGCTTGACAGCCGATGACTAAAGCTAACTCTCGTCATCGATGCTGGGTGTCGGGTCGATGGGCTCGCCATTTTTTTGTATCTCATAATGCACATGTGTCCCAGTTGAACGCCCAGTCGAGCCCATCAGGGCGATGGTTTGACCCTTAGTGACAAGATCGCCAATTTGGACTAGATTTTGGTCGTTATGCGCATAAATGGTCGTATAACCCCCGCCATGATACAGCATGAGTAATTTACCAAAACCATTTTTTGAGCCACTCGTTGTCACCACACCATCTGCTGTAGCAATGATCGCGGACCTATCCCTGCCGGAAAAGTCGACACCATGGTGCATGACAGAGCGCTTGCGCCCGATAGGGTCGAGGCGCATCCCATACCCAGAGGTTTTCCAGCCACGCTTTACCGGGCGGCCAGCTGGCGTTAGCTGCTCGCGTATTTGACGATCTTGCACCAGATTGCCCAAGGCAACTAGCTGCGACTCATAGCCTGAAACCGATTCGGAAAGACCGCTCATTAGCTGCTTAAGCTGCTCGCTCTTGGTCTCCTCGGAGCTTGCCGCGCGCAAACGGGTCAGATCGACCCGCGGATAGGTAAAATCAAACTCCTCGCTATCGAGTGATGTCGACTTGGCAATCTTGTTGGCATAGGCATGCAGCTTATCTAAGTGCATCTGCAACTGCCCGAACTTGAGCGTCATGGCATCGACATCAGCCCAGACCCGCTGACCCAACTCGGCAGAGCGATCCTCGCTGAACTCGTCGTCCCAAACCTTGACGTACAGTGGCTCCGGACGAGAAAAATTGCTATACCAATAGCCGGCATAACACACAGCACTTAGCAGGAGCAAAAAGATCGCCAAGAGCGCGATAAACTCGCTAGGACTACTAATCTGCGTCGAGACAGGTAGACCCTTGCGATTGTATGTCAGCCATATATTCATAATTTAAAGATCGCAGCTTCCAATCTTGGACAAAAATTCAGAACAACACCCTTGATTCAGGGTATAAGGAAAATGCATGATCCACAATTGTGTATCGACCATAATCTGTAAATGAAATTGGCACGCCCCGTGCAATCGGTGTATTTTATACGATTTGACAGGTGCGAGCGCACCCTAGCCATTTAGCGCCAACCATTAACTTTCAGCTACAACCTAGCGCAAGATAGCCGAGGCCAATACGACGCCATGCCCTCTCTCCTGCACGATGACGGCAAACGAGCTGTCATCGGAGTCTGGGAAAGTCTCGCGCCACTTGGGGCCCGCGTAGCTACCGACACGGTCGATCGACTGCACGATGTTGGTGTAGTGCAGCTTGCGCCCGCGATTTTCACCGCGCTTAATCTCAACCTCGGCCTCGGGCAATACTTTAACCAAAAAAATATCCACATCAGATGACTCGGGCGTACCCTGCACATCGACGACCAGCTGCTCTCCCTCGCGGTTGATGTGGGCGGTAATCTTGGGGGGGTATGTCACCGACTGACTGATCGCCGCGTCGATTTCGCGCACTTGGGAGCCAATTACATTCCGCTCGCCCGCAATGACTAATTGTGGGGTGTAGATCGTCTTCCACCCCAACTTGCGGGCATAAGATCGCTGCCGACGCGTAAAGCGCGCCTGTGAAAAAGTATCCTTCCAGCCGATGTAGTCCCAGTAATCGACATGGAAAGACAGCGCGACGACATCGTCGCGCTCTGCGAGCTTATGCAACACCTTATCTG
>CAZROX010000129.1:0-4016 GCA_964601845.1 uncultured Halothiobacillaceae bacterium | reverse complement strand
CGGCATCGGAGTCGATATTGGCCAGATAGTCGATCTGGCCATGGCGCTCCAAAAAATCCCAGCCAAAGCGCAAACTCAAGTGAATGCCCATGCCATTTTTTTGTTTTCGGTAGGCCTTGACCAGATGGCCACCCGTCTTGGCGGGCAGGCTATAGTTGGCCAGCAACGCCCGTGTGGTCGGATCATCGCTGCAATCATCGACCAGCAGCACCAGCACACCTGCCAGATCGCTGCGGCTCAAATAATGGAGAAACCGCTTGACGTAATGCGGTCGGTTGTAGCTGCTGACCACCAACCCGATCTCGTAGTGAGGCGACAGCTCGTGGTGCGGCAACACCAATTCGTAATCATCGCTCACCTAGGTGGCCTCTGGTTGCGCGCGCATCTGCGCCTCTATAGCGGCTACAAAATGCGCCGTGCTGTCACACTCGATAACAGCGGCTCTGTCGGTTGGATTTAGCCCGCGCATCGCCTCTGGCGTCGCCAAAATTGTCTGTCCGCACTGGATGCTTTCAAGCACTCTAATTTTTATACCCGCATCGTTAAAAATAGGAAAAATCATCAAATCCGCCGCGCGGATATAGCCATCTGGATCATCGACAAAGCCATGGTGCACAATCATGTCATCCGCAAACTGCGGGTCGAGCTGACCATTGCCAAAAATATTAATCTTTACCCGCAAGTGTGCTTGCTTTAGGGCGGGGATTAATTTGCCTTTGATGTACTCCAGCGAATCGCGCCCCATCTGATTGCTCAGGTTGCCAAAAAAAACCAAATTAAAATAGTCGCGATCATATTCAATATCGGGTGTATCCGATTGGGGCTCGGTCGCTAAAACAGGGTTGATCTTCTGCACCTTGTCACCGTGGGCGATGCGCAACGCAGCATAATCTTGCTCGGCGATACAGAGAATTTGATCCACTTTTTTATGCACCCAATTCTCGTATAAGCGCAGCAGTGGCCACAGGGGGTTACCCGCATTTTTGTAGTACTGCCATTCTATATTATGCGCCAACATCACGATGCGAGCGTGTCGATTGCGATCGGAGATGTATTTGGCCACAGGGTACAAAAAAGGGGCGGAGAGATAAATTAGATCGCAATGGATATCGCGCAGAGCGCGGCGATCGAACAGACAATCGAGCGCAAAGCCGCGCACCTGCTTGGGCAGCTTTGCATGTACATGGGTCCATCTGGATACAATTTTGTGTAGCTTGTAGGGTAGCACTTTTGGCCTGCGGCCACGTGTGTCTCGCGATTCAAAAAACAGATGCGTGACAGCGTAGCTGCTACACAGCTGTGCACAAACAGCATGGGAGATGGCACCGCCGCCGGTATTGATCGGCAGATTGCAAATCCATGCGATAAAAACTGCACGCGCTGGTGGGGCAGTTTCGCTTGGCACATTACTTGCCATCTGCACCGACTGCCTCAGCAGCAGACGCAGAACGCAACAGGCTGCGAAAATAATCGGCCAGACTCTCTAAAGCGGGCAGTTTATCTGGATGTGATAGACGCAGCTGATCCAGCGCCTGCCAAAAATTTTCGCTCCCATCGGACAAGATGCGATGACAATGGGCGCGCCACAGCTGCATCTCATCGGCACTCAGCGTCTGCGGGTAATTTCTTGCACGATAGCGAAACAGCATCTCGGGCACGCGTGCATCGTCGAATTGCTGATCGATTTGGCTCAGCATCTCTGGTGCCAGCGTGCGCATATGCGCAAATCGTGCCCGATCTGCTGTACTGAAAAATCCCCCGCTGTAGATCGCCAAATCTGGGTCGGTTGGCGCTGGCTCGTCCTTGGGAGCATAAATCACGGTTAGCTTTTGCAGCACAGTCTGCAAGTGCTGTAGCAGGTGCGCGCGATATCGCTGGGCCACGGAGAGATCCAGCCCAATGCGGGTGCTGGCAGCGTCATCCAGCACACTCAGCGGTGCGATGGCCGGACATTTGTTCATATAGATACCCTTAATCGCAATCCGCACGCTATCGGGCGCAGACAATTTGCCAAACAGCGCTGCCATCACCTCGGATGCAGGCAGCTCGATCAGCGGCGTCGGATCAAAGCGCAGATCATAACAAATGATGTGGTTGCCATAGTCGGGGTGCACCATCAAGGGCATCAGCAAACTGGTATTGCAGTAGGCGTTGGCAAACATACCGCTGGTGTGCACGAAGGGCTGGCGATGCTGCAAGTCGATCCGCTGGCGCACACTGTGTTTATCGCGATGCTGCAACAGATAGTTGAATAATCTGGGCTGGCAGTCGCGCACCAAGCGCGCCAACGCCAAGGTGGCCTCGACGTCCGATAGGGCATCGTGTGCGGCGGTATGTGTAATGTTATTGGCAGTGGTGAGGCACTCCAACCGGTTGCTGCGCGTGCCATCGGCATCCTCGGGCCATACCATTCCCTGCGGGCGCAGGGCGCGCACCATGCGCACCACATCGAGCAGATCCCAACGGGAATTGCCATGCTGCCATTCCGCTGCATAGGGGTCGATAAAATTTCTGTAAAACAGATTGCGGGTTATCTCATCGTCAAATCGAATCGAGTTATAGCCCAAGCGACAGGTATTGGGGGTGGCAAACTCGCGCTCGATACAGGCCGCCAGGGCCACCTCATCTAGGCCGCGTCGATTGGTGCTGCTCGGGTCGAGGCCTGTGACCATGCAGGCAGCTGGCGAGGGGATGTAGTCACCACTGAGCTTGCCAAAGTAAACCTGAGGGGGTGCAATCGGATTGAGATCACAATCGGTACGCAGACCGGCAAACTGCGCGATGCGGTCGCGCTGGGTATCTAGGCCATAGGTTTCATAGTCGTAGATATAAAATGTTGGTGCTGCCATCGTTCCACTCGTCTGAGGTGTTGGGCGCTCTTCCATTACACCGACAAACATCGTAACATGATGGCTCAATATATGAGCGGTAGACTATGAAAAAAACCATCTCGACAGACCAGGCACCGAGTGCTATCGGCCCTTACTCTCAGGCAGTGCGCACTGGAAACACCGTCTATGTTTCCGGTCAAATCCCGTTGCACCCCCAGAGCATGCAGGTGGTCGAGGGCGATATTCAAGCGCAGGCGCAACAGGCTTTCTCCAACCTTATCGCCATCTGCCAAGCATCTGGCGGACAGGTTGGGCACATCGTTAAACTGACGATCTATCTCACCGATATGAATGATTTTGCTGCAGTCAACGAAGTCATGCAACAGCACTTTACCCCACCGTACCCCGCGCGTGCCGCGATTGGTGTCAATGCACTGCCCAAGGGTGTTGCGATAGAGATCGAGGCAATTCTCGCACTCGATCAATAAACCCGCCTTGGCCGTGCCGCCTACCCAAACCACGACCCTGCCCGGACCCCCAAGCCCCAAACTCCTTGAAAAATTAAAAAAGCTGGGCATTGAGTGTGGCCAAGACCTGCTGCTACACCTGCCGCTGCGCTACGAGGATCGCACCACCCTCACCCCCATCGATCAGATTCGCTGTGCTGGCTACTATCAGATTGAGGGCATCATCACCGCTTGTGAGTCGGTGGGTTTTCGCACCGGTGGCTTGATCCTGCACCTAGAAAATGACCAGGCGCTCTTGCCGGTGCGGTTTTTCCGCCTCTACCCGAACCAACTACGGCAACTCCAGGTGGGCCAGAGAGTGCGCTGCTATGGCGAGGTGCGCGTATACCGTAGCCGATTCGAGATGTCGCACCCACAATATATTCCAATCGACGACCCGCCCCCGCCACTCGAACAGACCCTGCGCCCGATCTATCCCAGCGCCCAGGGCGTCACCCAGCGCACGCTACGCAAATTGATTGGCCAGATGCTTGAGCAACTCCAGCAAGGGCACGATGCGCTCAGCGAGTCCATGCAAAAACTAGGAGGGGGCGACTTCAGAGCGAACCTATTGCATTTGCACTGCCCCCAGGCACAGAGTGCCCAGGCGTTACAGACCGACACCCAAAATGCACGGGCGCAGTTGGCATTTGAGGAGTTGCTCAGCTACCGGCTCGCC
>CAZROX010000128.1:0-4022 GCA_964601845.1 uncultured Halothiobacillaceae bacterium | reverse complement strand
GAAGCCGTGCATCGCATGGGATCATTTTGGAGCGTGCTGCACACGCCAGGCGATGGAAAACTGGGTCGCCACGCACACCACAAAGATACCGCATGCACCACGATAGTAACCCGCCATCCGAGCACCTAACTATGATGCCCATTTTTGTTATCAGCCTTCCCACTTCATCTCGACGACCCGCGATGCAAAAGCGCATGGACGAGGCCGGTTTAGCCTTCACCTGGTGGGATGCAATCGACGGGCGTGGCCAAGACCCCAATGCCATCTGCACCCCCGATGGCAAGCGTGTGTACAGCGAGGTATGGGCGAGGCTATCGGCAGGGCGATCACTCAATAGCGGCGAGATTGCACTTACTGAAACAACACTCCGACTCTATCGTCACATTTTAGCGTGCGGCTATCAACAAGTCGCTATTTTGGAGGATGACGCTTATATCTCACCACACTTTACCGCTGTCCTAAATGTGATTGAGCAGTCGGGGTGGAACGGAACAACCCGTTTGTTTTACCCACTTCATATATCATCGACTAAAATGTGGCGGCTGATCAAATTTCTTCGTTTTATCCTGCGCCGACCCGGCGCAGCGCGCCCTGCAGATAAAGTCATATCAGAGCACGGGAACTTTGTCATAGTGGAATCTGCTTTGCGACTGGGTGGAACGGTGGGCTATACCATTACCGCCGATGCCATGCACAAGCTACTCAGGCACGCCTACCCGATTCAGTTGGCGATAGACGTCAACATTCAGTCCCGAGAAATTCACGGGGTGCGCACGCGACATGTCAGCCCACAGTGTATTTTTGTCAGGCCAGAGCAGATGAGCGAAATAGGCTACGACTTAGAGAAATCTGTCCTCCATCGTTGTCCACGCTTGAGTATCGACCCGACCCTTGGCAAAACAGATCGGGCAAGGGCTTATTTAACACAACTAAAATTGATTATGTGCCACCTGTTAGGGCGGTACTTTCTGCGACGTGGTCGCTTTATCTATCATTTCTTTCACGACCTCGCTCACATCCGCTACTACCTCTAGTACCCGCATACATAGCGAGTGTTGCAGCCCCAGTGTTGTCGCCTACACGATGACGACACCTAAATGCCATCACACGTGGTGCCCGACCAGGCACCAGCGCCCTAAGCACGATCCCCCAGGCATACCAATTCGGCACACACCGAGCAGCGGTTATCCATTGCCCAGAACCCCCATCTACTAAACCGCTCACAAGCCGACTATAATTTGCCCCCGCGCGCGCTCCATCAAAGCGATGCGATATTGGGGCGACCCACAAGTCCAGATCGGAGGCGACATGACAAAACCCGTGCAGCACTATCTGAATGACACCGATATCCAACCCGATCAACTGTATGCGCTCATACAGCGCGCCATCGCGCTCAAAGCGGAGCACGCGCGCGGCACCGTGAACCAGTCGATGCGCGGCAAGGTGCTGGCGATGCTGTTTGACAAGCCCTCGACCCGCACCCGCGTCTCATTTGAGGCCGGCATGATACAGCTCGGTGGCGGTGCGCTGCACATGCAGTGGAATGACCTACAGGTCGCACGCGGCGAGCCGATCGCCGACACGGCACGCGTGCTCTCCGGCATGGTCGATGCCGTTGTGATGCGCATCGGCTCGCAAGAGCAGATGGCACACTTTGCCGACTACGCCGATGTGCCGACGATCAACGGCCTGTCGGATCTACTGCACCCCTGCCAGCTGTTGGCCGATATGCAAACCTGGTACGAGCTGCGCGGGGACATGCGCGGCAAAACTGTCGCCTGGATAGGCGATGGCAACAACGTGTGCAACTCCTACATCCACACAGCTAAAATGCTGGATTTTCAGCTGCGCATCGCCCACCCAGATGGTCTGGCACCCGATGCAGACGTGCTACGCGCTGCGGGCGATCATGTCGAGGTGATGCAAGATCCCATCCGTGCATGTACCGATGCCGATCTGGTGACAACCGACGTCTGGGCCAGCATGGGACAAGAGGCAGAGCACAAGGCGCGCACCCAGCTACTCGCCCCCTTTCAGGTCAACACGCAATTATTGGCGCACGCTAAGGCCGATGCCATCTTCTTACACTGCCTGCCAGCGCGGCGCGGCGAGGAGGTCACAGCAGAGGTGATGGACGGGCCCCAGTGTGCCGTCTGGCAGCAGGCGGCCAATCGCCTACATGCACAAAAAGCACTGCTGGAAATGCTGATTTTAAAGCGCGACTAATCCCATAGGGCAACGCCAACACACGCGCCCCTGTGCCACAGTGCAGCGGCGAGCACCGGCGGCGTGATGACAAAATCGTGCCCTGTGTTAAACTAAAAAACACTGCCATCGACCACAATCTCATACGGCCATCCCATGGATACCTACAGCATCAGCCACTATCAGCTCGGCCCCATGGCCAATCTGATCTATCTCGTACACGATCACGCCAGCGGACGGGCGGCGGTGGTCGATCCGGCCTGGGATGTGGCGGCGATTCTCGCTGGTGCCGAGTCCTGCGGCGCACAGATCACCGATGTGCTCCTGACCCACAGCCACGCGGATCACGTCAATGCGCTCGATGAGCTGCGCACCCACTGCGATCTCACTGTCCACCTTTCGGCACCCGAGGCCGCGTTTTGGTCGGGCGCGCCCAAGGATGCCATCCTGCACGAGGATGGCGATAAGATTGCGCTTGGGCAGACCCAGATCGAATGGCTGCTCACACCGGGGCATACGCCCGGCTCCTCCTGTATGCGCGTCGGCGACAACCTGATTGCAGGCGACACATTATTTGTGTTCGGCTGTGGGCGATGCGATCTGCCCGGTGGCGATGCCGGCACGATGTTTCGCACCATTCAAGCGCTAAAAAAACGCGTGCCGCCAGAGGTGACTGTTCTACCGGGGCACGACTACGCAATCGTGCCTAGCGCCAGCATGGCCATGCAGTGCGAGAGCAATCCGTTTTTTCACCTAGATGAAGAGGCGGCGTTCATCCACTACAGAATGCACCTGCACAGCCGCGTGCGCGCAACACCCTATGAGCCGGTCACGCGCGCCTCTGTCGAACAGCTAACTCGCTAGGCGCACCGCTATGGGATTGTTCGACCGCCTGCGCAAAAAGCCACAGCACCCGACCGAGCGCCCGCAGACTGGCGGGCTGTTCTCCAAGATCGCGACCCTGCTGCGTGGGGGGGCACTCAGCGATGAGTCGCTGCAACAGATTCAAGAGCAACTCTTGCTGGCCGATGTCGGGCTCGATACCAGCAATCACATCGTCGATCAGCTGCGCACCAATATGCAGCGCCACCATACCAGCGATGACACCCTGCCGATTTTGCGCAAAATCCTGCTCGATCTGCTGCAGGCGCGCGCCGTGCCCCTAACCTATCAGGCCGACACGGCACCCTTTGTCGTGCTGGTTATCGGCGTCAATGGCGCCGGCAAAACGACCACCATCGGCAAGTTAGCGCACCAGCTCAAGCAACAGGGCATGGGTGTCTTGTTGGCTGCGGGCGATACGTTTCGCGCCGGTGCCATCGAACAGTTGCGCATCTGGGGCGAGCGCTGCGCGGTACCCGTGATCGCCCAACAACCCGGTGCCGATGCCGCTGCCGTGATTTTTGATGCCATCACATCGGCGCGCGCACGCAATATGGATGTGGTGATTGCCGATACCTCCGGGCGGCTGCACACACAAAAAAATCTGCTCGGCGAGCTAGAAAAAATCACCCGCGTCATCGGCAAGTGCCAACCGGATGCACCGCACGAGGTGCTGCTGGTGCTCGATGGCAGCAGCGGCCAAAATGCCATCAGCCAAGTCAAACTCTTTTCGGAGGCCATCGCGGTGACCGGCCTTGCCATCACCAAGCTCGATGGCACCGCCAAGGGCGGGGTCCTGCTGGCATTGGCGGGCGCGTGCCAGCTGCCGGTACGCTATGTGGGCCTCGGCGAAAACCTGGAGGATCTACAGGTATTTGATGCAGAATCCTTTATCGACAGCCTGTTACAGATCGCACCATGATTGCGCTCGATCG
>CAZROX010000127.1:0-4042 GCA_964601845.1 uncultured Halothiobacillaceae bacterium | reverse complement strand
TACCCTATCGGACGAAGAGGCTCGCAAATCCCTCGATGAGGTACAGCTGAGTAAATAGCACTCTTGCACCTGCAAGCAAACATAGCAGGGGAAGTTATGCAAAAAAAAGTTGAACCCTTAGAATCGGTTGCGGGCGCTAGACATTTAGTGGCACTGAGGGGAAAATCCCCGCCCGCACCGACTTGGTTGCTCTTGTCTATCGCCGTATGTTTTTCTACTGCGCTACCGGTAACGGCATCGGCCACCCAGTCGATCGAAGAAAAACGCCAAGCATTTGATGCGCGTATCGCCCAACGCCGATTGGCATTCGATACCCTGTTGCAACAGCGATGGCAGCAATTCGATGCCCAGATTGAAGCCAGACAATTCACCAAGCCAAAGCTGATAACACCGCCGACCTTTCCACCTGGTAGCCCCGCGCCAACGGTGAGGCCTCCACCCGCCCCACCCAAGCCAACGACACCGACGCGCCCCACCGAGCCTACTACCCGCCCAGAGCGCACGATAGACTTCTTTGGCCAGCAACTCAGTTTTAGTGCACCGGGTAGCGGAGCGGCGGATGGCATCACACCTGCGCCGACTGCCCAAGGGATAAGCAATGCTCTGCCCGACTACTGGAACAAATGGAGCCAGTATGAGATGCATCTGGCCACCGAGCTGCTGCGCATGCAGCGGACATTGGCGCTGGATGACTGGGTCAGCTTTCAGTTGGTGCTAGCGGTGGTGGAGCGGATGTATCCGGGGAGCGAATCGGCGCGGGTGCTGCCCACATGGAAATTTCTAAACCGACTGGGATACGACGCTAGGGTCGCATCATCCCGAGGTGATCTGGTGCTGTTGTTACCATTTGATCGTAAAGTATTCGGCACACCCTCTTACGAAATAGAGGGCAAGCACTACTATGCAATCATGAACTATCAACGCCGCTCCCGCGTCTCTACCTACCCTGGAGTTGCCAGCGGGCGCAGGTCGCTGACACAGTTCTCGCCCGGACAGATCAACTGGCCCAGCAGCACAAATACAGCGGTGGATGCGTATGAGCACACCAGAGTGCTGACCGCCAAACGCAAAACACCAGCGGCGCTAACTATGCATTACGATCAAAGAGACGTGTCTGCCTTGGCGAGCTATCCCGAGTTTGACTTCAATTTTTATTTCGAACACCCCACGCGCTCGATACTGGACAGGGGCCTGACAGATCAGTTAAAAAGTCTATCGGCTACAGAGCATGGCCGCGCCTCAGAACTCTTGAAGCTGATGCAGTACGGATTGCAATATCAGACAGATCAGCAGCAATTTGGCAAGGAGAACTACCTGTTCGGCGATGAGACCATCGCCTTCCCCGCTGCGGACTGCGAGGATCGTTCCATCTTGTTTGCGGGACTGCTCAAGGCGCATCTGGGTATCGATTATGTTGTGTTGCTGTATCCAGGGCACCTGTCGGTGGCGATTGATGTACCCGGCTCAGGGGATAGCGTATCCCACAATGGGCGGAGGTATCTCGTGGCAGACCCAACTTATTTTGGGGCGCCGATCGGTTTGGAGATGACTCAATACCGCAATCGCGGCAAAGTTATTTATGCATCCAAAGACTAATTAGGAGATAGCGGTTATGCGATGGTACCCACACATACTCTCAGGCGTGCTGACGCTGTGCGCGCTCGGCATCTTGGCGGGTTGCTCTGGTTCCTCCGTCGGATCAAAAAATATCCTTGCGGACTGGGATCCTTGGGGTTCAAGTTCGAATCAGCCAAGCGACACGGCTGAGAAGCCGACCCAAACACAGCAGGTAGCAGACACGGGCGAAGCGACACGTGCACGCCAGCGGCAACGCGCATCCCTGTCCGCTTTAAGCGCAGCCGATAAAGGTGTGATATGGCAAAAAGCCGCGACCACCTCCGAGGGGCGCAAACTCAGGCGGGCCGGTGTAACGCTCTCGCAGTATGTCGATGATGGCATGAAAGCCTGGCTTGAGGAGCCCTTGCCAGTACGCGCTGTGGGCACGCTACCATCACAACCCAAGGCACCCGATTTGCCAGAACTGGTCAAAGGTGAATTTGAAACCACCAAGAGCTTCAAAGCCCGCGTTGCCCGCGAACAACTGGCATACGAGGCACAAGCCAGAAAGATTCGCCGCGCCTATGCACGGGCAGTGGCGCAGTACAATGATGATGTCTCGCGCTACAACCAAGAGGTTGCGGCTGCAACCGCCCTGCGCCAAAAAGCGATCCCTATCAAGCGCAACCAGTTAATCTCTGAGGCGATGGGGCTGCTCTATGGTGAACCCGTGCTGAGCGATCTGCAATACAACGCGGATACTGGGCAATTCACCGCAAAGCTGAGTGCGGATGCTGGCGAGGCAACTTTTTCTGAATATATCGCCATAAAAGTGCCTATCGATGAAGCACCCAGTTTCAAGAAAAAATCTAAGAGCGTGTCTCCGCGCGTTTATATTGATGTGAACGCTAGCGGATTACGAGTCGCCCGAGTGGACATCCCCTATCAACGTAAACAGTTTGTCGGGGTGCCGAGTGCACAACAGGCAGGCGAGCGCGTTTCAGTGCGTTTGAAAGAATACGGCAGGCAGAGTTTGAGTACTGACGTGCCATTATTTGTACCTACGGATACAAATATTGCCGACAGAGGCGATGCCACCTATTTTACCAATGCCCTAGAGCTGGAAAACGACCCAGAGATTGCACGTGAGCTTCAGAAACAAGCAGCCTTAAAACAACAACAGCAGAATGAGCAAAAGAAACGTGAAACTGAACGTTACAGGGCCAGAGTTCGCTCCGAGAATCGGGCTTTAGAAGCTGCACTTCGGGGGAGTACACAAGCAGATCCAGAGCTGAGTGTAGCTGTGTCCAATATCAGGCAACGCCAATCCAACCCAAACAACTATCTGTTTGCGGTGGGGATTGAGGACTATCGCTATGCACCGGATATCGCCAATGTTGACAACTCGCTATCTGCGGTGGTCGATACGATTTCGCGTCGCTTTGGTGTGTCGGACGATCATCGCGTAGTGATCCACGATGAAGATGCAACGGCAGGCTTTATACGCGCCGAGTTAGTGACATTGCTGGGTCGTCTGGGGCCCGATGATCGGCTGTATTTCTACTATGCTGGACATGGCATACCCGGCACGCAGAATCCGGACCGGCTATTTTTAGCACCGAGTGATACACAGGTGAAAGCCTATGAGGACGATTCCTTTGCAATGGATAAGATACTCAAGCGCATCGACTCATCCGCAGTGGGTGAGGTCATTGCGTTTATGGATACCTGTTTTTCGGGCAAGTCCGACGTGGATGACTATATTTTTGAGGGGATCGCGGCGGTGACGGCGGGGCGGCGTGACGAATTACAATCCTTGCCATCAAAAGTAACCATGTTCTACGCAGCCCAAGGAGATGAGTACTCCAATAACTACGGCGAGAAGGGACATCGGCTGTTCTCTTACTACCTAGCTAAGGGGCTAGCTGAGGGTATATCGAACACCAGAGACTTGAACAATTACATTTCAAAGAATGTGTCGAAAATATCGCGCAAAAAAGGGCGCACCTATAAGCAAACCCCGTACTACAAGGGTCATAATGTAAGTTGGAACTAATGCCTGCTATGTCTGCGGGCGCATCGGCCAGTCATCGCCACTAGCTACCGGCAGCGGGACCAATGGTGATCTCGGTGCTGCTCCAAGTGCACGATTGGGTGCGCGCGCCGAGCAGATCACCCAGTCTGTAGTAGGTCGAGACATCCTGTTTGGGTAAGTGTGCCGTAATAGGCAGGAAGTCGATATTGATTTTTTTCTTGCAGCTTAAAAATACCAACTGCTCCACGGCCTGTTTTTCGCCATTTTGGTTAAGGTGCGCGCGTAGCGGTGCCTGCTGCGTTCCAACTCGCCACTCGCCACTCGCCCGTTGCTTGCTCAATTTATCTAAAGAGAGCACACGCCCCAAGGCATCGAGGTACAACCAGTAATTGAACGGTCGTGCCACAGGTGGCTTGTATCGAACCCAATAGTAATCACCCGAGTGCAATG
>CAZROX010000126.1:0-4103 GCA_964601845.1 uncultured Halothiobacillaceae bacterium | reverse complement strand
GGGCCCTTGGATTGCCAGGGGCGAGGCATCCGGCTCAAACACCTCCACATCCCAGCGCCGCTCGGCGGCTATGGCACGCGCCCACAACAACAGGTCGCTATCGGCGATAGAAAGCCAAAAGCGATCCGCCGATAATTTGAGCAAAATAGGATCATTCAACAAGCGCCCTTGGTGATCACAGACCGGCGCGTATAGCCCCTGCCCGACCTGGCATCGGCCAAGATCACGCGGGCACAGATACTGCGCCAGCTTTTCTGCATCGGGGCCGCGCAGCTCCACTTGGCGCTCACAACCAACATCCCACAGGCTCACGCCCTCGATCAGACGCCGGTACTCCGCCTCTGGATCGCCAAAAGAGGTGGCGATATACATGTGGTTGTACACAGAAAAATGTGTGACCCCATGGCGCACGGTTGCATCAAAGAACGGGGATTTACGCACCCTTGCGTTCATGCTTAACTGCGGCATACTAAACCCTAGTTCAATTAAAGATTACACAGCAACCCTATGCCATACACAGCGCACCGACAAGATCGCGCTAAAAAATATGCGCTGAGAGGTAGTGCCGAACAAACCGCCGCCCAATGCTATAGCACGAACCATCTAGGCCCGGCTAAATCTAAACATCAGGTATTATTCTCACATGCATCGGATTGCTCTTTTATTTTCTTGTAAACCTCTTCTCGATGCACGCTAATCCCTTTGGGTGCACGAATGCCCAAGCGCACTTGGCCACTTTGAATATCGAGAACTGTAATACTTATTCCATCACCTATAATTACTTTTTCATTAACACGACGTGTCAAAACAAGCACATACTCTCCTTACTTTAGTATCACTCATTAATATTGATAAACGGGCGAATTATACACAAGGCAAAAATCCGCACGACGAACACAATAAAGAAATTCAGATTAAATACGCAAACCATTGCACTGATCGCTACTGGTCACAGCCGGTACAAACAACCTACTAAGACTGCCACTAGGACTCAGCAAAACAAAGCTTATTCTCTAGGCGTATCATCCTGTTTAACCACGAATGGCTGGTCCAACTTAAAGTATTTGTGCAGCATCTGCACACCACGCTGCATATCTTTATCGTACACCAGCACAGATATTTTAATCTCCGAGGTCGATATCACCTGAATATTAATGCCTGCTTTAGCCAGCACATCAAATACCTGGCTCGCCAGACCCGAGTGCGATCGCATGCCGATGCCGACCACAGAAATCTTAGCCACACCCTCATTGCCCGCAACGCTGGCAGCGGCCAGCTCTCGCCCCACACCATCGAGCAAATGCTTGCTCTTTGCATAGTCGTTGCGATGCACGGTGAAGGTCATATCGGTCACCTCGGCGCCGATGCTCTGCGCAATCATATCGACCTCAATATTGGCATCGGCGATTGGCTGCAAGATAGCGTGCGCCACACCCGGCCGATCGGGCACCCCTTTTATGGTCAACTGGGCCTCGTCAGAGCTGTGGACTATGGCCGAAATTAATACCTCTTCCATCAGACACGCCTCATCGCCGTAATAGATAATGGTCCCCTCACCTTCGGATAAAGATGGCATAACTCGCAAGGGCATATTATACCTGCCTGCCAATGCAACTGCGCGAATTTGCAATACCTGAGCGCCCATGCTCGACATTTCAATCATCTCATCAAAGTTAATTCGCTCTAGACGGCGAGCCTCGGGGCAAATACGAGGGTCGGCCGTGTAGATGCCATCGACGTCTGTAAAAATTTGACATTCATCTGCCCGCAGCGCCACAGCTATGGCAACTGCGGACGTATCTGAGCCGCCGCGACCCAAGGTGGTAATCTGGCCATGCTCATCCATGCCTTGGAATCCTGCCACCACGGCAACGGCGCCTGCGTCCAGATCGCGCTCTAGGAGGCGGGTATCAATACGTTGAATGCGCGCCTTGCCATGCACACTGTCTGTTAACAAACCGACCTGCCAACCGGTGTAGGATTTGGCCTGTAGGCCGCGGGAAATCAATGCCATTGCCAAGAGCGCGGTGGAGACCTGCTCGCCAGAGGACAGCAACATGTCGTACTCTCTCGGGTCGGGAGACGGTGCAACCTGCAACGCCATTTGCACCAGCTGGTCGGTTGATTTGCCCATAGCGGAGAGCACCACGACGATGCGATTGCCCTGTCGGTGCTGCTCGACTATGCGATCTGCAACGCGCTCTATACGCTCGACAGAGCCAACAGAGGTGCCACCGTATTTTTGTACTAGTGTGCGCATCAGCTGGTCACATCGGCAGCTGCTTGAGCTGGCAAGTGCTGCTCCACCCAGCGGCGCGCTGCCTGCAAGGCGATGGGCAACTGGCTCGCATTCTGGCCAACGGCCTGGGCGACATCCGCCCGGCCACCGCCTTTCGAGGCCAAAATCTCGGTTAGATGATTGAGCAATGCATTGGCCTGAATCGTGTTGTTTAGCTGCTTTGAGACCTGTGCGGACAAAAATACCCGCCCCGCCACCACGCTGCCAAGCAACACAACTGCAGGGGCGAGCTTGTCGCACCACTGGGCCGCAAGGCGCGACACCAGTTTTGCATCTGCCTCGCCCGACAACTGGGCAGCCAACACCTGAACACCACCCACTGTGATCACCGCATCTTGCAGCTGATTATTGAGCTGTGTCACAAACTTATCGTTTAGCGTTTTTATCTGGGCTTCTAGCTCGCGATGCTTGGACAAAAAACTATCCAGCTTATCCTTTAGCGCAGCCTTGGGCGCCCCCAAAGACTGGGCGACCTCTTTCAAAATACACGCATCTTCCGATACGCTATGCTCTGCCGCCTGGCCTGTGAGGGCGCTGACACGGCGCACACCCGATGAGATACCGGACTCAGCCAGTATCCGAAAAAACCCGATATCGCCACTGCGCTCGACATGCGTACCACCGCACAGCTCCATAGACACATCGCCAAATCGCACAGTGCGCACCGAATCACCATAATTTTCACCAAATAATGCGATGGCACCGCGCTCCAATGCCTGCTCTAGTTGCATTTCTTCCACCACACGGGTGTGGTTATCGCGTATCCATTGGTTGACCAGATCGCTCACCTCGCTCAATTGGTTTTCGTGCACCGGCGCATCGTGTGAGAAATCAAACCGCAAATATTCCCCTGTGACAGAGGAGCCACGCTGCTCGACATGCGTCCCCAAGCAGGTGCGCAAGGCGGCATGCAGCATGTGGGTTGCAGAGTGATTGCAGGCAATGGCACGGCGGCGGGCGCTATCGACTGCCATATCAACCGGCATATCAACTGCCAGTCTGCCGGCACGCTGGGTGCCTCGGTGCAAAATCACACCCCCTTGTTTTTGGGTATCGGACACCTCAAACGACATATCCTGTGCAAATAGGCTGCCGGTATCGCCGATCTGACCCCCCGACTCCGGATAAAACGCACTGCGATCGAGCACCACCAAGCCACTCTGACCGGCATCTAACGCCTCGACCTGCTGTTGCTCGACATAGATTGCCAGCACCTGCGCCGATGTCTGCAAGGCATCGTAGCCCACAAAGGCGGTCTCCTCAGATGGCGTATCCAGTACCTGTACCGCCTGTGAAAAGCCCCCAGAG
This sequence comes from uncultured Halothiobacillaceae bacterium, assembly GCA_964601845.1. Classification (GTDB taxonomy): domain Bacteria; phylum Pseudomonadota; class Gammaproteobacteria; order CAZROX01; family CAZROX01; genus CAZROX01. The sequence goes on along the minus strand of CAZROX010000126.1, from coordinate 496 downwards.
ACGCGCGAGCTGGCGCGCTGTTGCGCCATGTGCTGCTCAAAACCATCCAAGTCCACATCGACCCCACGCTCGCGCGCAATGTCGATTGTCAAATCCAACGGAAAGCCGTAGGTGTCGTACAGTTTAAAGGCGACCTCCCCGGCAATCGTGTTGCGCGTGCGTGCCAGCTCGCTCTCCAACAGTGCCATGCCTTTTTGTAGCGTCTGAAAAAAGCTGACCTCCTCAGATAACAGCGCTTGAGCCACCCGCTCGCGCGCGCTGACAAGCTCTGGGTAGGCCGCTCCCATGCAATTGATCAGGCTCGGCAGTAGACGATGGAAAAAAGGCGCCGTCGCCCCAAGCGTATGGCCATGGCGCACGGCCCGGCGGATAATTCTGCGCAGCACATAGCCGCGCCCTTCATTGGATGGCATCACCCCATCGACAATCAAAAATGCACTCGAGCGAATATGATCTGCAATCACGCGCAGGGCGTGGCTCGTCAGATCATCCGCTT
>CAZROX010000125.1:0-4116 GCA_964601845.1 uncultured Halothiobacillaceae bacterium | reverse complement strand
ATCTGTCCTATCCAATGGCTTCGCGCGCATCGCGCCAAGTCTCAAAGGCGCGTACTATCTGCTCGCAGACGGCATCTGGTGCCAAGTAGGAGCTGTCGATCACCGCGTGATAATTGGACAAGTCCAAATAATGGATGCCGTAGAGCTTAAAAAACCGCTGATCCTCCATCTGACAGCGCTGCCGATTGTTAAGCAACGCATCTTCGAGCGAGCCATGGGACTCCGAATCACGCATGGCGTGGTATACGCGCTCGGCCCCAATGGTATCGGCCACCGTTAAAAAAACATTAAACCCGCCCTCGATAAAATGCCACGCCAAGCGCGAGTCGACGATAACCCGATCACGGCTGTGGCCCACCGCGATCAATCTGGCGTCGATTTCATCGTCGACGCGCCGATCGGTTAAGGAATGTTCGTTTAGTGCCAGAGTTGTCAGGCCATGCTGTTGGGCGATGTCGCGCTGTAGCGCCCCGCTGTTGATGACATCAAACCCGATCGACTCACCGAGCAGCTTGGCAACGGATGATTTGCCACTGCCGATATGACCAGAGAGGGTAATAATTGTTCGCATAAAGTTGTATTGCCAATTTTTAGAGTTGAGCGAGTGCAGCGGCACCGATTTCGTTGCGTGCAAATTGTACCGCCACGCGCCCGCCGCGACCACCACGTGCCAGTGCCCACTGGAGTGCACGGGTGCGCAGCGACTCAGTCATTGGCATCTCGCCCAAGCGATGCAACCAGTGCGCCACTATCTGCAAATACTGCTCCTGCGAAAACGGATGAAAAGCTAACCACAAGCCAAAGCGCTCGGATAGCGAGACTTTTTCCTCCACCACATCGCCGTGATGGATCTCGCCATCGACCAGCTCGGACTCCAGATTGTCGCTGTGATGCTCTGGCAAGAGGTGGCGTCGGTTGGAGGTGGCATAGATCAGCACATTGTCAGAGAGTCTGTTCAGCGACCCTTCAACGGCGCCCTTGAGGGCGCGATAGCTCATGTCCGCCGCCGAAAAAGATATGTCATCGACAAATAAAATAAAGCGCTCAGGCCGTGCGCGCAGATGGCCGATGAGCACTGGCAGCTCGACCAGATCCTCCAGCCCCACCTCTATCACCCGCAGCCCCGCCTCTTTATACTGATTGAGCAGCGCGTGCACCAGGGTCGATTTGCCCGTGCCACGCGCGCCCCACAAGAGGGCGTGATTGCAGGGCAGCTTGTGCAAAAATTGCTCTGTATTGGCCACTAAAATGGCCTTTTGTCGCGCTATGCCCAGTAGATCATCTAATCTATGGGTGGCGGTTAGTGCAATTGGCTCAAAGCCATAGTGACCGTTGCGCTTGTGCCAGCGATAACCTGTGGCATCCCATTTGCTCGGCTCGGCGGCTGGTGGGGCTAGGAGTGTTTCTAAACGCCCGACCAGCTGCTCCAACCGCTGTAGGATATCGTGCTGACGGGCATCAATCGGCACGGCGCAGCTTCTGTAAAATGCCATCTAGCTCTTCGAGGCTGTGGTATTGGACAACAATTTTTCCACTGCCATCGGCGCGTGCATTGAGCGCCACCTTCGCCGCCAGCAGATCGCTCAGCTCACGCTCCAAGCACGCGCTATCTGCACTCTTGCTCGGTTGGTTAGGCACAGCTGCCTGCTCGGGTATATTGAGGCGACGCACCAGCGACTCCACTTGGCGCACCGAAAGCTGCTCGGTGGGTATTTTATGCCCGATCTCACACTGCTGGGCCGGCTCTAGCCCGAGGAGCGCGCGCGCGTGCCCCATCTCTATCTGGCCCTCACAGAGCAATTCTTTTACTTTAGGGTGCAGATCATTTAGCCGCAACAAATTACTCACCGCCGAGCGCGAGCGCCCGACCAGCTCGGCGAGCCCTTGATGGGTCAAGTCAAATTGTGCTTGTAAGGTGCGCAGGGCTTCGGCCTCTTCTATTGGGCTTAAGTCCTCGCGTTGGATATTCTCCACCAGCGCCATGGCGGCGGCAGACTGCAAGCTAACCGAGCGCACAATCGATGGTATTTCGCGCAGACCGGCCAGCTGAGCGGCGCGCCAGCGGCGCTCACCGGCGATCAACTCGTACCGATCCCCGCTGGGGCGCACGATAATTGGCTGAATAATGCCCTGGGCGGCAATGGAGTTGGCCAGCTCTTGGATGGCCGCCTCCGGAAAAGTCCGCCTCGGTTGATAGGTGCCCTTTTCGATCTGCTCGATTGAGATGAGCTGAATGGCATCCTCAGCCTGCGATGCCGCCGCATCGGGGAAGTCGCGCGACTCACCCAAGAGCGCATGCAAACCGCGACCTAATGCTTTACGTTTACCCATGGTGTACACCCAATCTGTGGCTCTCGTGTCGGCGCAACATTTCACCGGCGAGTGCGAGGTACGAGCGTGCGCCGGAGGCGTTGCGATCGTACTGCAATAGCGGTTTGCCAAAACTCGGCGATTCTGCCAGGCGCACATTGCGCGGAATCGTTGTGGCGTACACCAGCTCACCGAAATACTCCAGCAACTGCGCCGACACATCCTTAGCGAGGTTGCTGCGCGTATCGTACATGGTGCGCACCATCCCCTCAACTCTCAGACGGGTATTCACCGACTGGCGAATCGCGTCGATCGTTTTCATCAGCGAGCTTAACCCCTCCAGCGCGTAGTATTCGCACTGCATGGGAATCATGACGCTGCCCGCTGCCACCAGTGCATTGAGCGTTAGCAAGCTGAGCGATGGCGGGCAGTCGATCAGGATGTACTCGTACTCTTTTTGTAGGCTACTGAGTGCCTGTTGGAGTACGACCTCGCGCGTTTCATGGCGCATCATATGCACCTCGGCGGCTGTTAAGTCCGCGTTTGCGGGCAAGAGGTCGATGCCACATTGATCCGACAACAACGCCTCTTGCGCTGTGTGCTTGCCTGTCAGTACGTGATACATCGAGCGCGCCAGCTCATCTTTTTGTACCCCTAACCCGGTGGTGGCATTGCCCTGGGAATCCATATCGATCAGCAATACCTTGCACTGAACTGCGGCCAGCGATGCGGCCAAGTTGATGCAGGTCGTCGTTTTGCCGACCCCTCCCTTTTGATTGGCTAAGGCGATCACGCGGCTCATACTAGGCCTCAGATGGTGCCGCGATGCGCGCGATATGGCGCGGGCGATCGACACCGGGCACCTGTGTGGCCTCGACAGAGAGCAAGCGTTTGTGCAAGCTAAAAGTGTGATCCGGCGGCGTGCTTAACATCGCCAGCATTTCACCTTGTGGGTGGCAAAGGTGTGAACACTGCAAAATAAAAGACTCCAAAGGTGCAAAAGCTCTCGAGGTGACGTAAGTGTACTTTTCCGACACGGGAAAATCCTCGAGTCGTTGGTGTAGCGGTCGCACATTATCCAGTTTCAGCCGCGTGCAGACATAGCTCACAAAACGAATTTTGCGGGCACGGCTGTCCATCAGCGACAAAGACATATCCGGCCTGGCAATTGCCAGCACCAATCCGGGCAGCCCCGCCCCAGTCCCCACATCGATCAGCGAGCGATCCGGTTTCAGGTAGCGCGTGAGTGTCAGGCTATCTAGCAGATGATAGGTAACCAGCCTCACAGGATCGGACACGCCGACTAAATTGTGCCGCCGATTCCAATCGACCAGCAACGCAATATAGTCTAACAGCTGCTGCGTCTGCGTAGCGGATAGGCTCACATCCAGCGCCGCTAATCCGCACTCCAATACCTGAGCTGGACTCCGATCCGCACGAGAAGATTTTTGCATAGTTTAAGTGGGTGATAGCAACAGGATTGATACAGGTTTGCAAGATATTAACGCATTTTTATACAATCATACTGGGTGCGGCAAAAAAACATGGCATAATACGCCCGTTTGGTAAACTGTGCAAAAAGATAGCGTCTACTTGCATATCCACTGCAAACTTTTGGAGTAAACACCTTGAAAATTCTATTCGCTGATTCGTTTCCAGCAGAATACCTAGATGTGCTGCGAAGTGCGGGCCACGACTGCCATATCGACCCACAAATTTCTGCCGATAGCCTACCGCAAGTCATCGGCGATGCCGAAGTGCTGGTGGTTAGAAGCACGCGCGTTACCGAGCAAACCATCGCCGCCA
>CAZROX010000124.1:0-4152 GCA_964601845.1 uncultured Halothiobacillaceae bacterium | reverse complement strand
ATCCACCCTGTTTTTCATCACCTTGTGCATTCTAAGCAAACTGCCCTAGCTCTTGAGTACTTGTCGACTGAGGCAACCTATGACAACAACACATCTACTCGGAGAGACAATTGCCGACTGGCACCTAGCAGCCAAACCAACAGGCTTGATGCTCAGTGGTCAGCATGTCGCGATTAGCCCGCTCACTGTAGCGCACACCGACGATTTGCACAGTGCCTTTATGTGCGACACCACACATCGCATCTGGGATTACCTACCCTATGGCCCATTTTTGGAGGCCACAGCGCTGAAAGAATGGATAGCGCGTATTAGCGTTCAACCCGACCCATACTTCTTTGCCATAAAGCCACATGCACAAGCGCGTGTGCTGGGGGTATGCAGCTATCTTAGAATCAACCCAGATGATGGCTCCATAGAGGTAGGCCACATCAATTTTTCACCGCAGTTACAACGAACAACCGCCGCTACCGAGGCGATGTATCTGATGATGCAGTGGGCATTTGAAAATAACTATCGGCGCTACGAGTGGAAGTGCAATGCACTCAACTTGCCATCTTGTCGTGCAGCTTTGAGATTCGGCTTCTCCTACGAGGGCATTTTCAGACAGGCGACGATCAGCAAGGGTCGCAACCGCGACACCGCTTGGTTTTCTATCATCGATAAAGACTGGCCCGCACTGCAAGCGGGCTACCAGCAATGGTTACACCCGAGCAACTTCGATGCCACAGGCATGCAAAAGCGGCCACTCAGTCACTGGACGCGCGCAGTGATTACCCCGGCAAAACCCTGCCCAGTTGCACTACCTAGCGCAACTTAACCCACGTAATTTTTGCACGCGAGAAGGGCGCTCACCCATCGCTTAAAAGCAACGCGCGCGCATCGTGCCGCATCTGCATCAAGACATTGAGCACAGCGGATTAAACAGACCTGCAAAGAGACTTGCGCCAATTGCTCAATATAAGATACATTGCCTACTATCTGTACAGATGACACCTAACTTGCCATGCACAACGCAGCCCTTGCCACACCAGATTTCGATAGCAACGCTAGCGGCTGCTATTTGCAAGGCGATGCCTTATGGTGCGCCCGGCGCCTATCGGCACACAAAACAATAGCACGCACACTAGGTAGGATGCCAAGCATCTGACATGGTATATCTTGGCATTGACTACGGTCAAAAAAAACTGGGTGTGGCCAGTGGCTATCAATCTGGCGACTTCATCTCTACTACCCCCCTGTGCACCCTCTCTGTGCATCGGGGGGTACCGGACTGGTGTGCGTTGAGCGCACTGATGGAGACTTGGAAACCAGTCGGGCTAATCGTTGGCATCCCGCATCATGGCAATGGCACACGCACTGGGTCGGCCAATCATGCACTGCATTTTTGTGAGCAGGCCAAGGTGCGGTTTTCGCTGCCTGTACACACCTGCAATGAGCACCTGAGCACCTACGATGCGCGCGAGCAGATGGTGCGCGCACGCACCGCTGGGGCGCGCAAAAAAGAGCGCCGAGGTGATGATGATAAAATTGCAGCCGCACTCATTTTGCAAGACTGGTTACAAACAGTCTCGAGACAACCGCATGAAAATATTTGACCAGCCAACGGTCACCCAGTGGATTGAGTCGCTCCACCAGCAGCTGCAACCCTACACCCAAGACATACCACCCCAAAAACTGGTGCTCGCTGGCATCCAGTCGGGCGGCGTGCACATCGGCCGCATCCTGCACCAAAAACTGGCGATCGAACGCCCGATGAGCGAACTGAATATCAGCTTTTACCGCGATGACTTTGCCCGCGTGGGCTTGCACCCCAAAGTCGGCCCCAGTCGCATACAGGGCTCGCTGGAGGGCTGCTGTGTCATACTGGTCGATGATGTGCTGTACACGGGTAGAACCGTGCGCGCCGCACTCAACGAGCTATTTGACTACGGTCGACCGGCTCAGGTGTTGCTGGCGATACTCGTGGAGCGCTCTGGGCATAAATTACCGATTCGCGCCGATGTCAAAGCACATACAATGGTATTGGATGAGCACACACACATCAAACTTGACGCACAAAATATGCGCCTTGAAATGCATCAGCTATGATGTCTAGCCCGACAGAAGATCCCCCTCCCGAGCGCACACACGCGCGCGCCCTGCCGCATTTTTTGACCACTGAGGGGTTGGATCGCACCATCTTGCACGAGATACTGGATATTGCGGATAGCTTTATCGGCGTCAATGACCGCGAGCTGCGCAAGGTACCGCTATTGCGTGGCAAGACGATCGCCAATTTATTTTTTGAGCCCAGCGTGCGCACCCGCACCACATTTGAGCTAGCTGCCAAGCGGCTGTCGGCCGATGTGCTCAATATAGATGTCGGCGTATCTGGCGCGGTAAAAAAAGAATCCCATGTCGATGCGATACGCAATCTTGAGGCGATGCGATGCGATCTGTTTATCGTTCGCCACAGCGAGGCGGGTGCGGCATCTTTTATTGCCCGACAACTATCGGATCAATCCCACGTCATCAATGCAGGCGATGGACGCCATGCGCACCCGACCCAGGCACTGCTCGATATGCTGACCATTCGCCGCATCAAAGGCGACTTCTCCAAGCTTCGCATCGCCATCGTGGGCGACCTGTTGCACTCGCGCGTGTTTCGCTCTGAGATAGATGCGCTCAATACACTCGGTGCCGGCGAAGTGCGGGTGATCGCGCCCCGCACGCTGCTGCCCGCCGCTATCGAACAATTTAATGTCCGAGTCTTCACCGACCTCGATGCGGGCATCCGAGATGCCGATGTGATTATCATGCTGCGCTTGCAGCAAGAGCGTATGCGCAGTGCTTTCCTACCGAGTCAGCGGGAGTACTTTGCTCAATACGGCCTAACCGCTCAACGGCTGGCGCGCGCTCACCCAGATGCGATTATCATGCATCCAGGCCCCATCAATCGCGGGGTCGAGATCGCATCGGATATCGCAGATGGCAGCCAGTCGGTGATCTTGGATCAGGTACATTACGGCATCGCATTGCGCATGGCCATACTCGCACGCGTGCTCAATCCGATCAGTGAATCGCATGTCTGAGACCCTATCCATTATCAACGGCAGACTGATCGACCCGGCACAGGGCACCGATACCATCGCCTCACTGCATCTGGCCGATAACTGTATTGCCTCTGTGGGTGCAGCACCCGATGGCTTTGTGCCCGCGCGCACCATCGATGCGAGTGGTTGCATTGTCTGCCCGGGGCTAGTCGATCTGTGCGCACGCATAGGCTATGCGCAATCTGTCGATATTAGCGCCCAATCGGAGCGCCACAGTGCGGCCAGAGCGGGCGTCACAACCTTGGTCCGCCCACCCGATGTCAGGTGGACGACCTACCCGCAACCACCGCAAGCGAGCTTGGCGCGCGTCATGTCGTCTATGTCGATGACCCAAGATGGCAAGGATTGCGAGCTAGCTGAGATGGCGCATCTGTTACAGCGCGGCTGTATCGGCTTTGGCAATGTTGTGGGTGGGCTGCCGGATACGCGCACCATGCGCCACATCATGGAGTACGCCGCCACCTTCGATGCCCTGCTGATGATACAGCCGCAAGATGGCAGCCTAGCCCAGGGTGGCTGCGCGCACGAGGGATATGTCGCCACCCACTTGGGGCTGCCCGGCATACCCACCATCGCCGAAACCATGGCCATTGCACAGCTGATCGAGCTGGCGCAGATCAGCGGTGCTCGCCTGCATCTATCGCGCATCAGCAGCGCGCGGGCGCTGGAGCTGATACGCCGCGCCAAGTCCGATGGGCTGGCCATCACGGCGGATACCAGTATCAACCAGCTGCACCTATCCGAGCACAGCATCGGCAACTTCGACAGCCTCTACCATGTATTGCCACCACTGAGAACAGATGACGATCGCCGCGCACTCAGGGCAGGCTTGGCAGATGGCACACTCGATGCAATCTGCTCCGATCACCACCCCATGCCAGCAGATGCCAAGTTCGCGCCTTTTGAAAGCAGCGTGCCGGGCATTGCCAGCATGGATGTCTTGGTGCCGCTCTTACTGGCACTAGTAGATGAGTCACTATCCATGGCACGTGTACTAGCGTGCGTCACCCAAGCGCCGGCGGCAATTATTGGGCTAGCGCCCCCGACACTAGCGCCCGGC
>CAZROX010000123.1:0-4236 GCA_964601845.1 uncultured Halothiobacillaceae bacterium | reverse complement strand
GCACTTCTGGTAATGTGAGTATTGCGGCCAGTCGCATAGCGGATTTTGGTGGCAGCTTCCCCAATAACCATCAATTTTTTCATGCACCTGCTGTGACGCTGCTCGGGGGTAACTATCGTGTTGCCCTGGCATCTGGCATTAGCGAGGAGCCATTAGATACGCGTTCCCGCAATGCCATCTTCTCTTTGGGTCAGCCCCAAACCCCGCCCTCGGCTATAAGCCTATCGACGGTGCTCAACACAATCGACCTAACGCAGGTTTCAATTGGCGAGAGCACCACGGAGGATAACTGGTACATGCCATTTTCTGTACAGGGCGAAAAGGCGACAGCGGATGCCAAGGTATTGTCTGGTGGTACGGGCGCAACCCTGCTGGTGGCCAGCTACACACCCGTTACTGCCGCGGCAGGTTCGAGCACGCTGGCATCTTGTAACGTAGTGGTTAAAGATATTCAGGCGCAATCTACCGTATACCAGTTAGATATCGCATCGGGCGCGCCTGTGGGGGATGTCAATAGAGATGGCGATGTCGATGCCGATGATGTCTTTAGCAGGAGGAACACCCAGCAGCCGGTCACGGACATTGCCACGACCCGAGTCACTGCACCAGATGGCACAGAAAAGTATGTGGCGCTGGCCAACGGTCGGCCGGTCGAAGAGGTGGTGGTCTCTACCGGTGGATTCTCATCAGCAGTTGTCAATGAAATATATCAGCGGTTTGAGAATTAGGTGATCTGGGTTGCTCAGTCAGGCAAAACCTAGCTTGCATGAGTCCCGCTAGCAATTGGAAGGGAAGTATATCGGCGGTTTGAGTAGACTCAGCCCTCTTGGTTTGTATTGACTCGCTGTGCATGAGATAATTTGTTAATTGTGGTGATGGATTTGTCTATGAGACGCAGCCTGCTTGGCTTGACATTAATTGAGCTAATGGTAACGCTTACCATTTTTGCCATATTGGGTGCTTTCGCTGTGCCCGGTATGCAGGCGATATTCCAGCGCGGCCACAGCGATGCTGGGACCGTCGCGGAGCGCTTGTCCAAAGATTTTTCATTGGCCTATGCCAGATCCCTGACCAGAGGCTCATCCCTCGCAGATGATGAGGGTATTTTTTTGTGTCCTGTTTCGCCGGATGATGAGAATGAGTGTCGAGAAGAAACGAATGTGGGTCGTTGGGAAGGAGGTTGGTTAATGGCTGTGACGAGCCTTAAGGGCGACAAGATCGCCGCGGGTAATATACTGGAGCGTTACAAGCTTCCCGATGGCATCACCATTAATGGTGACCCATCTCACAATGTGGGTCGGTACGGCTATGGCAGAGGCAAGCCCTTGCCAACGAGCGTAGTCACGCCCTTTACCTTGCGGGTATGCGGTGGCATTAGCTCGTTTAACGTGATCTTTAGCGCCTATGGCTCGGCGCAGGTCACCGAAGCGAGTGCAACATGTTGATGCGGCTGCCATCTCGCAGACGTGTTGCGGTGATGCGATCTGGCGTGGTCGGCTCGTCTCTACTGGAGGTGTTGATCGCCATGTTGGTGGTCTCTGTTGGCGTGCTGGGTGTGTCTGCCCTGCAGACATCGGCCATCCGCTCGCAATATCTATCCAACCAAATATATATCGCCAACTTGCACGCACAGTCGATGCTCAACATGATCCGGGCCAACCCCAACTTTGCCAGTGTGTACAGTCTAGATGACGAAAACTTGCGATCCCCCGCCACCGCCTCTAAGACATGTGTGAATGTGGCTGCCGATGGCTGTAGTTGGGGTGAGCTAGTCACAGCAGAGATGGTGGTCTGGCAAAATCAGGTCATTGAGCACTTTGGCCCCACGGCGACGGTCAATGTTCAGGCAGACGATCTCGATTACTATACGAGCAGCGTTCCCGCAGCTCACGTCTCGATTAGTTGGGACTCGCCCTTTGGGCCACAGAAAGTTCTGTTGAGCACAGTATACTGATGAGCATGCAGACTTTTCCCCATCACAGATTAGGCCGCGTTTGTACGGGCGGACATCCCCTGTCTGCTCCCCATAGAATGGGTGGCCTGACATTGGTCGAGTTGATGATCGCCATCGGCTTGGGGTTATTTATCACCAGCGCGGTGGTGGTGTTGTTAGTCGGTACGCGCACCAGCTATTTTGACCTGCGGCGGGATTCCCAAATACTGAGCGTCACTCGGGTTGCGCTAACCGCCATCAGTGACGATATCAACCTGGCCGGTGTGTACGCCGATTTTAACGCGGCGGACCTCAATCATTTGGTAGATATACAGAGTGGGCTGGATGTCACAAGCCTCGGTAACCCGCAGATAATTTACGCCAAAAATGGCGTGGGCACGACGTCTACCGATGTCATTCATCCCCCATTTGTGCTGCATCTCGCCTCCAAGATTGTCGGTGCAAAAGCCGATGACACCAACGACGCGCTAGGCCAGGCTTTTGGTACGATGAAGACACTGATCGATGGCAATGACATCTCAGGCCACTGGCGTAGTGACACCGATATCCTCAGTCTGCGCTATGCCCACCCGCAGCCGCGCTTCGACGTTGATCTGCTCGATGAGCTCTTGTACATAAACGCCACGGTCGGTCGGGCTGTGATCACAAGAAAAGGCTCCTTGCCACCCGCGCTGCCGAGTGGTCTGTTCTACCTGTTAGATACCATTGTTTATGTCGTCAGCGATGAGCCAGGTACGCCGGCCAGTACAGGCTTGCGCCGTTTTAGCTTAAACGGTGCTGGCGGCTCGCTGGCTTTTAGAGATGATCTGGTCGCCGAGGGTGTCAGCGATTTGGAAATATGGTTTGGTGTGGACGACTGCCATGGCAATGCCTATAACAAGGGATTATTGCCCGCTTGCACCTCAGCTGGCGAGACGCGACGGATCACACGCTATCTCGATGTCGATGGGATTAGAGTAGAGGATGAGTCGCCGACAACTCAGGGTGACTACCCTGCATCGCTCACCGCAGTTCAGATGCGCAATATTGAGCGCACCATGCACTCGACTCGGTCGGTGCGTGTTCAGTTAGAGGTAACCATCAGCGATGTGACGAAAAAATTTGTAACAGTATACTATCTGCCTTATCTGGCTAACCTTAACTGAGTTTTTGGTCACTCATGCAACACTTTAGACAGATTCAATCTTGGTCGATTAGGGCACCGCTCACGGGGTTTGTATTGCCTTTTTCCCTGTTGGCGATGCTGGTTATGACGTTAATCGGCACCGCGAGTGTGCAGATAATTAGTCAGGAAGTCGCCACGAACAGTAATTTTGATTTGTACACCCGAACAAAAAATGAGGCCAGATCCGTGTCTGATCGGGTGTTGAGTCAGTTGCTGGTACCCAATACCGCTACCACGGGCTATGCGATTGATTTTGGCATTATCGAGGGGACGACGGTGTATTTGGGCTCAGAAAAGCCGCTGATAAATAACACGCCTCGGACACTGAACAGTGTAGGGGATACCATATTAATTAATGGTGCCGATATAGTGATTGGAGAGGACTATGTCAGCTCTGAAGAGAATAAAGCGAGAGAGACAGACTATACGGGCTTCATCACTCTGCGGGCAAAGCCGATTGATTACGCCCTCGATTGCCCCACAGCCGTTTGGTGCAATGTCTATGAAGTGGTTGTAGATGTTATACACACCGATAGTCAGTTGCGAGCGCGGCTGGTGACAGGCTTGTTGGTGGAACCTTAGTATTTTGGAGCGGTTTATGTTCTTGTTGTATAGCAGATATGGTAGTCGGGCTGGGCGTGCGCGCGGATTTTCTTTGATCGAGTTGATGGTCGTGGTCACCATCGCCGCTATTTTGCTCGTGATTGCACTGCCATCCTACCAGGCGTATTTGTTGCGGGCTGAACGTAGTCATGGGCAGGCAAGCGTGTTGCGCGGTCTCGCAGCTGCGGAGGTGCACCGGCAACAGTTTTTTATCTGGCCCACCACCTTCACAGACGATCGGACTAAAGTCGATAAAGACAATGTATATTTTGTGCCGCGCGCTTTTAATAATGGCAATCTTGTTTATACCTACGACATGAGCTTCGACCCCAGTTTGGGTTTTTCAGTGCGGGCAACACGTATCAACTCCGATGAGGATACCGATTGCTGGGTGATGAGCGCTTTTGATGATGGCTCATTTAGTTCCATCGGCTCGGTCGGGACCGCCGCAACCACTCGTACATGTTGGCCCTAGTTTTTTTGCGTGTATGCTCTCCTTGTTATCTGCCCAGAT
>CAZROX010000122.1:0-4383 GCA_964601845.1 uncultured Halothiobacillaceae bacterium | reverse complement strand
TCGAATGTTGGCACGTCCTCTTGCAAGCTGATATCCCAATCATCTTCGGCTTTTAGCTGGATCTTGAGGTCGTTATCCTGTGCGCTGTCATCGCCGCTTTGAGTGGCCAGCTTGGCCGCCTCAATCTCGTGGTCGATCTGCTGCATTTGGACGCGGTATTTTTCCTTCGCCGCTTCGCTGTGTGTACTGAGTAGTGCCCACTCCAACTCGCTGCGTTGCCTCATGAGTTGGTTGAGTTTTGATGATGTGGACATGCCTTGTTTCCTGTTTGGATGCCGACAGCATCGCAGCGATAGCCTAGGCGAAATTATATCAAAGACGCTTGCGAGAGATTCGCAAGCATACTGGCGTTTTGTCGCCAAATGCATGGGGTATCTTGAGCACAGGCCCCAACCTTGCGCTCAAGCGTGTTGTGAGCTTGCGATATCTGGGCGTGCTAAGTCGGCGTGTCAGGTGTCGGCCGGCGCATCAGCCCCAGATCAGATAACTGTTTGTCGCCGATTGTCCCCGGTGCGCTGGTCAAGGGGCAGGCGGCGATCTGGGTTTTTGGGAATGCGATCACCTCGCGAATTGAGTGGCTCTCAGTCATTAGCATCGCCAGTCTATCGAGCCCGATTGCGCAGCCGCCATGTGGTGGGGCGCCGTATTGCAGGGCTTCGAGCAGGAAGCCAAATTTTTCTTGGGCCTCAGCCGCTTCGATGCCGAGCAGCTCGAACACTTGGCGTTGCATATCGGCATGGTGTATGCGAATCGAACCCCCGCCAATTTCGTAGCCATTGATCACCAGATCGTAGGCCTGCGATAGACAGTGGGCCGGATCCGCCACCATGGTGGCGGCATCGGTGGCCGGTGCCGTGAAAGGGTGGTGCAGCGCATGCCAGCGCTTGTGCTGCGCATCCCAGTCAAACATTGGGAAGTCCACCACCCACAGGGGTTGCCAGCTCGATGTGAACAGGTCGCCATCTATGCCGAGCTTGACGCGCAGGGCGCCGAGCGACTCGTTGACCATGTGCGCATCGCCGGCGCCAAAAAATATCAGATCGCCATCTTGGGCCTGTGTGCGCGCTAGTATGGCCAGCACCGCATCCTGCGGCAAAAATTTGAGAATAGGCGATTGCAGCCCATCGACCCCATCGGCGATACAGTTGCACTTGATATAGGCCAGTCCGCGCGCACCGTATTGGCCGACAAAGTCGGTGTAGTTGTCGATCTCTTTGCGCGACAAGCTGGCGCCCTTGGGGAGGCGCAGCGCGGCGACGCGGCCATCGGGGCTGCTGGCCGGTTGTGAAAATACCTTGAACTCGACATCCTGCAAAATATCGGCCAGGTCGGTTAGGACAAGTGGAATGCGTAGATCGGGCTTGTCGCTACCGTAGCGTTGCATCGCATCGTGATAACTCAGCTGAATGAAAGGCTCGGCCAGTTGCACGCCCAACACCTCGGCGAAGGTGGTGCGCACCACCTGCTCGATGGTTTGCATGACTTGATCCGCTGTCACAAAGGCCATCTCCATATCCAGCTGGGTAAACTCTGGCTGGCGATCGGCGCGTAGGTCTTCATCGCGAAAGCAACGCGCTATCTGGTAGTAGCGATCGTAGCCCCCGATCATCAGCAACTGCTTGAATAGCTGCGGTGATTGGGGCAGCGCAAAAGAGCTGCCCGGGTGGGTGCGGCTGGGCACCAGATAGTCGCGCGCGCCCTCTGGGGTCGCGCGGGTCAGCATGGGTGTTTCTATCTCGACGAATGATTGTTGCTCCAGCTGCTGGCGCAGGCAACCGATAATCTGTGCGCGTAGCCTGAGGCGCTTTTGCATGTCTGGCCGCCGCAGGTCGAGATAGCGATAGCGCAGTCGATGCTCTTCGTTGACGTTGCTCTCATCAATCTGTAGCGGCGGTGTCTTGGCGTGATTGAGCACCTGTAATTTATCGGCCAGCACCTCGACCCGACCACTCGGTAGATTGAGGTTGATCGTGCCCGCCGGTCTTTCGCGCACCGTGCCGCTAATCTGCAACACAAACTCATTGCGCACATCCTCCGCCAGGGCAAAGATATCTGCTTGGGTCGGATCGAACACCACCTGCAAGATGCCCTTGTGATCGCGCAGATCGATAAAAATGACACCGCCGTGATCGCGCCTGCGATGCACCCAGCCGCACACTTGTACCGACTGACTCAGCATCGATTCATCTATCTGCCCACAGTAATGGCTTCGCATCATCTTGAGTTCCAAATTGTCTTTAGGTTGTACACTGTCATTTTTGCCAGCATCTGGGAGTGCACCTCATGTGCCTGCACCGCATCGCGCGCCGCACCCTGCCAATTTTAGGGCAATCTTCATACCTGTGGCTTGTTTTTATTATCTGCTGGCTGTTATTTGTGCAGTTGGCAGCGGATGCGATGAGCTGGCGTTATGAGCGCGCGCTCTTGTGGCAGCAACCTTGGCGCATCCTCAGCGGTCATGTCATCCATCTTAACTGGACGCACTGGTTGCTCAATGTCGCGGGCCTGTGCTTGGCCCATCTGTTGGTGAGCCCGCAGTTGCCGGCTCGCCAATGGCCGCTGCTGCTGCTATTTTGTAGCGGCTGTATCAGCCTGATGCTGTACCTGTTGCAACCGGCCATCGGTGGTTATCTCGGTTTATCTGGGGCGATTTATGGATTGTTGATCGTCGGTGCCATGATGCAGATTCAGCAGGTGCCAAGTCGCCTGGGCGGTATCTTGCTGCTGGTTGCCGTGGTTGGAAAAATCGCACTGGAGCAGTTGGCCGGTGGCAGTGTCGGTGGGTCGCTGATGCCGACAGCTGCGGTGGCGATCGAGGTGCATCTGTACGGGGCGCTGGCCGGAGTGCTGTATTTTTTTCTATTTAGATGGCGGCGCTAGGCGTCTAGGTAGTCCTGCCCGTGCCTTTGCCAGCGCTCTATCAGCGGCTGGATGATATCTGGTTGCTCGTGTTGTATGCGATCTGCCATCTGACAGATCGCCGGCATCATATGGCCATCGCGTGCCAGATCGGCCACGCGCAGATCGGCCACGCCGGCCTGCTTGGTGCTCAGTATATCGCCGGCACCCCGTAGCTCTAGGTCTTTTTGGGCGATATGAAATCCATCGTTGCTCTCCCGAATAATGCCGAGCCGCTGGCGGGTAATCGCCCCCAGCGGCGACTGATACAGTAGCACGCAGCAGCCAGCCAAACTGCCACGGCCGATGCGCCCGCGCAACTGGTGCAGCTGCGACAACCCGAGTCGCTCCGCATTTTCTATCACCATCAGGTTGGCGTTGGGCACGTCTATGCCAACCTCGACCACCGTCGTGGCAACCAATAGGTCGATCTCGTGCAGCTTGAACGCTTGCATGATGCGTGTTTTTTCGTCTGTTGGAATGCGCCCATGTAGCCTGGTCAAGCGCTGCTCTGGCAGGGCGCTTTGCAATAATTGGTAGGTGTCCTCTACCGTCTGGCATTGGAGCGCCTGGGATTCTTCGATCAGTGCGCAGATCCAGTACACCTGTCGCCCCTTGTCGATGGCACGCCGAATGCGCTCGATAATCTCTTGGCGGCGCACATTGGAGATGACGACGGTCTCTACCGGCTGCCGCCCCGGCGGTAAGTCATCGAGCACCGAGCAGTCGAGATTGGCATACAGCGTCATGGCGAGCGTCCGCGGTATGGGGGTGGCAGAGAGGATCAGTTGATGTGGTGCGCCATCTGGCGTCTGCGGCCCCTTGTGCAGCATGCGCTGGCGCTGGGCGACGCCAAAGCGTTGCTGCTCGTCGATGATGGTGAGGCCGAGCCGATGGAAGGTCACCTCATCTTGTATCAGCGCATGGGTGCCGATGACGATATCGATCTCACCCGCTGCCAGCGCTTGCTTGATATCGTTGCGCTTTTTTTGACTGAGCTTGCCACTGATATAGCCGATCCGCATACCGAGCGGCGTAAACCAATGGCAGAAGTTTTCGTGGTGTTGCGTGGCGAGGATCTCCGTCGGCGCCATCAGCGATACCTGATGGCGATTGGCGACACAGATAGCCGCCGCCGCCGCTGCGATGACGGTCTTACCCGCGCCGACATCGCCCTGCACCAGGCGTGCCATGGGGTAGGGTCGGTTCAGATCGGCACAGACCTCATCGATGATGCGCACTTGCGCGCCTGTGAGCGAGAAGCCAAATTGTTTGTATAGCGCCTGTAGGGGCGCGCCGATGGGTGTCATCGGCGTGGCGCACATTGTCTGCTTGCGCGATCTGACCTGCAACATGGCGAGCCGGTAGCTGAGCAACTCCTCAAATGCCAACTGCGCGCGCGCATTTTTGGTATCGGCCTGTAATGCCTGTGCGCTCTGTGCCTGGGGGCAGTGCAAATGCAATAGGTTCGCTCTGAAGTCGCCC
>CAZROX010000121.1:0-4507 GCA_964601845.1 uncultured Halothiobacillaceae bacterium | reverse complement strand
GAGCGAATATGATCTGCAATCACGCGCAGGGCGTGGCTCGTCAGATCATCCGCTTGCAAAATATTGGCAGCATCGCTGACCAGCGTGCGAAACAGATCGATATCGTAGTTGTTCTGCACACCTTGCAAGACAGAGGCGATACGCTCCAGCCCCATGCCGGTATCGACGCTGGGGTGTGGCAGCTCATGCAACTTGCCCGCAGCATCGCGGTTGTACTGCATAAATACAAGATTCCACACCTCGACATAGCGATCGCCATCGGCATCTGCCGTGCCGGGTAAGCCGCCGGCCACCGCTGGGCCATGGTCGTAAAAAATCTCGCTGCAGGGGCCACAAGGGCCGGTGTCGCCCATCTGCCAAAAATTATCTTGGGTGTCGATTCTAATGACGCGATCGGCCGAGAGACCGATCTCCTGACGCCAAAGTGTATAGGCCTCGTCGTCGTCGTGGTAGACGGTGACCCACAGGCGCTCTGGGTCTATGGCAAATTGCTCGGTTAGGCATTCCCAGGCGTACAAGATGGCATCGCGCTTGAAATAGTCGCCAAAGCTAAAGTTGCCCAGCATTTCAAAAAAAGTATGGTGACGGGCGGTGTAGCCGACATTTTCTAGATCATTGTGCTTGCCACCGGCACGCACGCAGCGCTGACTGGTCACGGCACGCTGGTAGCTGCGCGCCTCGAGACCCAAAAAGGTATTTTTAAACTGCACCATGCCAGAGTTGGTGAACAGCAGCGTTTTATCCTGCGCGGGCACCAGCGAGCTGGACGCGATCTGCCGATGATCGCGCGCTTGAAAATACGCCAAAAATGTTCGGCGAATCTCGTCAACTGACCAGTGCAAATCACCCATCAGCTCAGCGCACCCCATGCACAGGCGTGCACGGCACAACAGCACCCATGCCCTGTTTCGCTCTATCTATACGCATAAAATTGTCGTCACCCATGCCACTTAATCTCTTTCAGCGCGTGCAAGATCACCGATCACCCGCGCACTAAAACCACGTCCCATCAGAAAGCGCCGCTGCCGATCCGACAGGTCGCAACAACCAAATTTTTTGACCAGGGCCGCGTGCGCCAAGGCGCACCAATCAACATCTGCGGCGACTAGCTGCCTATCAATACACTGTCGATCCACTTGTTTTCGCAACAGCCCCGCCCTGATCTTCAACTCGCCAAATCGCCGCGCAACCTGCTGCGCAATGTATGTCTCAGACGCTCTCGTATCGTCGACTAATCGCTGCTCGCAGAGTGCGCAGAGCACCGACTTAACGATGGCGGCATCGTCAAAGCGAGTGTATAGCTTATTGGCCAGCTCGCCAAGGGTGTGCTCCCGACGAGCCAAAATGCCCAGTGCCCTGTGCCAGATGACACCGAAAGTCTCTTCGCGCTCTCCTATGATCTAATCTCCTACACCATCGGGCGGTATATCATCAGGTGGCGTGCCAGCATTATCGGCAACAGCGAACAGCAAGTCGCGCAGCTGCTTCTCCAACGCATCGGCCTTGGCCGGATTCTCTTTGAGATATATGCGCACATTCTCCTTGCCCTGACCAATACGCTCGCCCATATAACTATACCAAGCACCCGCCTTCTCGACAAAACCATGCTTGACCCCCAGGCTAATCAGCTCGCCCTCGCGGGAGCTGCCCAAGCCGTACAGAATCTCAAACTCGGCCTCTCTAAATGGCGGCGCCATCTTATTTTTTACCACCTTGACACGGGTCTCGTTGCCCACGACCTCATCGCCTTTTTTAATGGTGCCAATGCGTCTGATATCCAACCGCACCGAGGCGTAAAACTTTAGGGCGTTACCCCCAGTTGTGGTCTCTGGATTGCCAAATACCACGCCAATTTTCATGCGAATCTGGTTGATGAACACCACCAGCGTATTGGTGCGCTTGATATTGGCTGTCAACTTGCGCAACGCTTGGGACATCAAGCGCGCATGCAGCCCCATGTGGCTATCGCCCATATCGCCTTCAATTTCAGCTCGGGGCGTAAGAGCGGCGACAGAGTCGACCACGATGACACCGACCGCGCCCGAGCGCACCAGCATATCGGTAATCTCCAGTGCCTGATCGCCCGTGTCCGGCTGGGAGACTAACAAATCATCGACATTGACCCCAAGCTTCTCGGCGTACTTAGGGTCCAGTGCATGCTCCGCATCGACAAACGCTGCCGCATCACCAGATTTTTGTGCCTCTGCAATGATCTGTAGTGCCAGGGTTGTCTTGCCCGAAGACTCGGGGCCGTAGATTTCTACCACGCGCCCTCTGGGCAGGCCACCAATGCCCAGCGCACTATCGACACTCAGCGAGCCGGTTGAAATCACATCGATATCGCGCGATGTGCTGACATCCCCCATGCGCATGATTGCGCCCTTGCCAAATTGCTTTTCGATCTGACCCAGGGCTGCGAGCAATGCCTGTTTGCGACTATTATCTGCCATATCCATCCCACTCCGATTCAAAAAATTTAATGCCCGATGCAATCGTAAAGGACAGCATCGGCCACTCTAACAGACTCTCACTAACGCACGAGTAACCGTGTGGTAATGTCACTATAAATTTGCACCAGCGCATGCAAATCTGCCACGCTGACCCGTTCATCCACCTGGTGTATGGTCGCATTAAGCGGCCCAAACTCTACCACCTGTGGGCAGTAGGTGGCAACGAAACGGCCATCCGAGGTGCCGCCGGTGGTGGCGCAGACAGGCGTCACTGTCGTATGGGTCTGCACCGCGGCGCAGACCACATCGAGCAGCTCGCAAGGGGCGGTGTAGTAGGGGCGACTGGAGGCGCGCCAATCGAGCTCGTACTCTAGGCCGTGGCGTTGCAGCACAGCGGCAAATCGCGCGCGCAAATCCTGCTCTTGTGTGGCGGGGGTGAAGCGAAAATTAAACTGACTCTGTAGGGTCGCTGGAATCACATTGCCCGCCCCGGTGCCAGCGTGCATATTCGATATCTGCATACTGGTGGGCGGAAACATGTCATCGCCCTGATCCCACTCGATCGCGCACAGCTCAGCTAACGCTGGCATGGCCAGATGTATGGCATTGCGCGCCAGGTGTGGATAGGCCACATGCCCCTGCTTGCCATGTATCGTCAAGGTGCCGTTCAGAGAACCGCGTCGCCCATTTTTTATCGTATCGCCCAAGACATCTGTGCAGGTCGGCTCGCCGACTAGGCAAAAATCAATTGTCTCTTTGCGCTGTGCCAAGGTCTCGAGTACTCGCACCGTGCCATCGACTGCCAGATCCTCCTCATCGCTGGTCAGCAGCAGCGCCACTGAACCGGCATGGTTTGGATTGATGCGAGCAAAATTCTCAAGCGCACTCACCATGGCGGCCACACTGCCTTTCATATCCGCAGCACCGCGCCCATGGAGCCAGCCATCCTCGACTCGCGCGTCAAATGGTGGCACATGCCAGGTGGAGAGATCCCCCACTGGCACCACATCGGTATGCCCGACAAAGACCAACAGGGGCGCCTCTGTACCGTGCCTTGCCCACAAGTTATCGACCGCGCCAAACCGAAGGTGCTCGCACGCAAACCCCACGCTCTCTAGTCTTGCTGCGATCATCTGCTGACAGCCGGCATCATCTGGCGACACAGAGGGCCGGCGAATTAAATCTTGCGCCAGAGCAATGGTATCTCGCTGAAGGTCGTTGAGCGACACGATCAGACAGGCCGCCGCAGGTGGGCGCACAGGCAGCTTGCATCGCACAGGAAATGAGTCAGCATGATTAGCCTTGGCATCGGTATCTAGGCTGCGCTCTGAGTCAAAATCTCATAGCCGCTGGGCGTCACTAGCAGCGTATGCTCCCACTGCGCGGACAGGCTCCGATCCTTGGTGACCACCGTCCAATCATCCGCCAACAAACGCACTGCCGCCTTGCCCTGATTGATCATCGGCTCAATGGTAAATGTCATCCCCTCGCGCAGCGACATGCCGGTGCCGGGTCGGCCGTAGTGCAATACCTGTGGCTCCTCGTGAAACGTGCGCCCGATCCCATGGCCACAGTACTCGCGCACCACGGAAAAATCCTGCTTCTCGGCATGCTGCTGAATGATGTGCCCGATATCGCCAAGCTGTGCACCCGGCTTGACCAGCTCAATACCCAAATACATGCACTCCTTCGCCACCTCGCACAACCGCTGCGCACGCAGCGATGGGACACCCAAATAAAACATGCGGCTGGTATCGCCATGATAGCCATCTTTAATCACAGTCACATCAATATTGAGAATATCGCCCTTTTGCAGCTTGCGATCGCCCGGTATGCCGTGGCAGACCTGATGATTGAGCGATGTGCAGATGGACTTGGGAAAGCCGCGATAATTGAGCGGTGCCGGCACTGCCTGCTGCTGCTCGACTATGTAACGGTGCGATATGTCGTCTAGATAGCCTGTGGTCACACCGGGCTTGACGTGCTCTGTCAGCATATCCAGCACCTCTGCAGCCAGCCGTCCGGCCACGCGCATCTTTTCAATCTCTAACGCTGTT
>CAZROX010000120.1:0-4530 GCA_964601845.1 uncultured Halothiobacillaceae bacterium | reverse complement strand
CAACCCAAAAATTTCTCTGGTCACACAGCCCATCTAATGTTAGTATCCCGCTCGGAGTTGGCTAGGCAATCGCCGCACGCATTGACGTGGGGAGGAAAGTCCGGGCTCCATGGGCAGGGTGCCAGGTAACCCCTGGGGGGCGCGAGCCTACGGCTAGTGCAACAGAAAGCAAACCGCCTGCCATTTTTATATGGCGGGTAAGGGTGAAAGGGTGCGGTAAGAGCGCACCGCGCTTGTGGCAACACAAGTGGCACGGTAAACCCCACCCGGAGCAAGACCAAGTAGGGGAACAAGGCTTGGCCCGAGCTGTTCCCGGGTAGGTCGCTGGAAGCTCGTGGTGACGCGAGCTCTAGATGAATGGTTGCCCACGACAGAACCCGGCTTATCGGCCGACTCCACCTCTCAATCTCCTAAGCAGTCCGCACACGTCCTACTGAGGGCGTGTGCGCTGTGTCTCCGCTGTTTTTAGCACGCAAAATGACGCACACAATCCGCTATTTAGCGGTTGACGTGGTGTTATTTTAGTTTTATGCTCCGTGTGTGGGAGATAGTGGGTTTTTATGGAGTGTCTGTGGTGTTTAGTGGGATGAAACTCTTAAACATGGATGAAAAAGGCCGGATTCCGATGCCGCCTATGCACCGTGATCCACTGATGACCCTCTGCGATGGTCATGCCAAGCTCACGCTCGACATCACGGGCTTGCATCTGTCTATTTATCCACTGGCACTGTGGAAACAAATCGAGGAGATGTTTGCCCAGTCGAGTGTACTGGATAAGCGCATCAAGCGCTACCAACGGGTGATGATTGGTTATGCCGAGGACGTGTCGCTCGATAAGCAGGGGCGCATCATGATTCCCGCAGCGCTGCGGGATTATGTGGGGCTGGAAAAACACGTCGCTCTGGTTGGGCAAACCATCACGCTGGATATCTGGCAGGCGGAGCGCTGGCACAATCAACTGAAAGGGGATATCACGGATATAGACAATGAACCCACCCCAGAAGAACTTAAACAGCTGGAAGTACGCCTGAGAGCGACCACATGAGCACCCATCACCATGTCCCCGTGATGCAAGAGTCGGTGATGCAGGGCTTGGCCATTCAGCCAGATGGCATCTATATCGACGCCACTTTTGGTCGCGGTGGCCATGCACACGCTGTGTTATCGCGCCTAGAGGCCAAGGGCCGCCTGCTGGCCATCGACAAGGACCCGCAGGCAGTGGCCCACGCCCGCGCCCAATTTTCCGACGACACGCGCTTCTCTTGCCACCGTATGGATCATGCGGATATCGCTCGCCTGTGTGACGAACAAAACCTAACGGGGCTCGTGCAAGGCGTGCTGTTCGATCTCGGCGTATCCTCGCCACAGATCGACGACCCGACGCGCGGCTTTAGCTTTATGCACGATGCCCCCCTAGATATGCGCATGGACCCGAGCTGCGGTGTTTCGGCGCAAGAATGGCTGGCCAGTGCCAGCGAGGCGGAGATCGCCCGTGTTTTTTTTGAGTATGGGGAGGAGCGCTACAGCCGCCGCATCGCCCGCGCGCTGGTGAAGCAGCGCCAAGTTGAGCAGATACAAACCACCGTGCAGCTGGCCGATTTGGTGCGTGCCAACCAGCCGCGCCAAGACAAACACAAGCACCCGGCAACGCGTGTCTTTCAGGCGATACGCATTCACATCAATCGAGAGCTCACATCGCTGGAGGGGGCACTCCGTGGTGCTTTAGAGGTACTGGCGGTCAATGGGCGTCTGGTCGTGCTGAGTTTTCACTCGCTAGAGGATCGCATCGTAAAGCGTTTTATTCGGGGCGATCACTGCCGCCCTGTGCTGCCCGCCAACCTGCCCGTTCAGCATCAGGCGGTGCACTGGCCAGTGCGCCGACTCGGCTCGGTGTTGTTTCCGAGTCCGGCGGAGCTGCTGGCCAATCCGCGTGCGCGTAGCGCGCGCCTGCGCGTTGCAGAGAAGCTCGCCTCATGAAAGCTGTGATCGCAATTGCTTTAATGGCGGCGATCGTACTCAGTGCGCTCGGGGTGGTGTCTGTGCACTATCAACGTCGCAGCCTGTTTGCCGAGGCGTATGCCTTGGATGAGCAGATCGCAGCCCTGCACACCGAACGCGAGCGCCTGCTATTGGAGCAGAGCACTTGGGCGCGCCACAATCGGATTGATACGATTGCGCGCACGCAGCTCAATATGGTGCCCTCATCGAGCCAACCCGAGCGGGTGATGCGATGACATCTGCCAATATTCCCATCGCTTGGCGACATTCTTGTTGGCGCTTTTGGGTCGTGGTCTGTGTGCTGTGCGCAATTTTTGCATTGTTGATTGCCCGCGCTGCCACGCTGCCGATGTACCAGTACAATTTTTGGCTGAGCAAGCAGCAGAACCAGCAAAACCAGGTTATCTCTTTACCGGCGCGCCGTGGCATGTTGCTCGATCGCCATGGCGAGCCGCTAGCAATCAGCACGCCAATTGCGACTCTCTGGGGCCAGCCCAAGCAGTTGAGCGCCAGTGGGCAGCTCGACGAGCTGGCACAGGTGCTCGATATGTCGGCGCCACAATTACAGAAAAAATTAGCGCGCAGTGCCAACTCCCAGTTTTTCTATCTGTATCGCCACGCGGGGCAAGATCGCACCCGCCGCGCCCTCAGCTTGAATATCGATGGGGTGAATCAGTTGCAGGAGTATCGGCGCTACTACCCGATGGGCGCTGCCGCCGCGCACCTGATCGGCTTTACCAATATTGACGATCGGGGGCAGGAGGGCGTCGAGCTGGCCTACAACCGGGCCCTCAGTGGACTCGATGGGGAGAATTTGGTCATCAGCGACAGGCGCAATCGCCCCATTGAGCTGATCGAGATATTACAGCCGATGGAGCAGGGGCAGGATATCCACCTGAGCATCGATGCGCGTCTGCAATATATTTTGCACCGCGAGCTACAGCAGGTACTGATCGCCGAGCAGGCGCAGGCGGCCTCAGCCATCGTGATGAATGTGCGCACAGGCGAGGTGCTGGCGATGGATAACGTTCCCTCGTATAACCCGAATCATCGCACGTCCCGTGCGGGTCGACACCTGCGCAATCTCTCCGTTACCGATGTGCTGGAGCCGGGCTCTACAGCGAAACCATTGGTCGCCATAGCGGCGCTCGAATCGGGCACCTATCTGCCAGAAACCGCCGTGGATACCGCGCCCGGCTATTATCAGATGGGGGATTACACCATTCGGGATGGCGATGATACGCGCATCGTCAATTATGGTCAGCTCTCGCTAGCCGAGGTGATCCACCAGTCGAGCAATGTCGGCATCAGCCGCGTTGCGCTGTCTTTAGATCGTAATACCCTCTGGTCGGTGTTCGATCGCTTTGGTCTGGGGCATGTGACTGGCAGCAATTTTCCCGGCGAGAGTCGCGGTGTTTTAAGACAGCCAGAGCGCTGGTCCCAAGTCGATCAGGCGGTGATCGCTTTTGGCTATGGGGTATCGGCGACGCCGCTACAGCTGGTGCGTGCGTACAGTGCAATAGCCGCCGATGGCATCTTGCAAAAAGTGCGATTTAAACGTGTGAATAATCCAAAATCTGCGATAGGCGAGCGTGTTATCTCCGCCGCTGTGGCTCAGCAGATGCGCACCATGCTGGAGGGCGTCACACAGGTTGGCACCGGTCGCCATGCACAGGTGGCCCATTACCGCGTGGCGGGCAAAACCGGCACCTCGCGCAAATACATTGATGGCGAGTATGTCAAAGACAAGCACACGGCACTTTTTGTCGGCTTTGCGCCGGCCAGTCGGCCGGTCCTCTCTGCCATCGTCGTCGTGCACGAGCCGAGCCGAGGCCGGGTATATGGGGGGCAGGTCGCCGCGCCGGTGTTCTCGCGCGTGATGTCCGAGGCTTTGCGGCTGTTCAATGTGGCACCGGATGCCGTGCCGCAGGTGGGCGCCTCTGCTTCGGTAATCGAGGGGGGCACCTGATGTCCGCTGTCCACGCCAGTGCATCCCTGCGCGATTTGCTGCCGCAAGTCTCTGGCAGCGCTTTGGCGGATATCCAGTTACAGGGGCTGGCATCGGATAGCCGGCGCGTGGGCGAGGGCTACGGCTTCTGCGCCTTGCGCGGCGAGAAACACCATGGGTTGGATTATCTACAGACAGTGGCAGATGCCGGTGCCAGGGCCGTGCTGGTGGATGCCGACGATACACGCGTCGATCAAATAGACCAAGCCTGCTGGCAGGGTGGCAAGCTCGCGCTGGTGCGGGTGCCCCAGTTGAAAAAAAATCTCGGGCTGATCGGGGCGCGGTTTTTTAATCACCCATCCGATGCGATGACGGTGGTCGGTGTCACCGGCACCGATGGCAAGACCTCGGTGACCCAGTTTGTCTGTCAGTTACTCGATGAGCCCTCGGCGCGCTGTGCCTCTATCGGCACCCTAGGCTATGGCTTGCCCGGCGCCCTGACAGCCTCTGATATGACCACACCCGATGCGTTGAATCTGCAAAGCATACTGGCCGATTTTAGGGCATGCGATGTATCGTGTTTG
>CAZROX010000119.1:0-4743 GCA_964601845.1 uncultured Halothiobacillaceae bacterium | reverse complement strand
TATCAACTCACTGGTGTTGGTTTGTCGGGTGCCGCGTTTTTCCGATACGAACCAACACAGCAATGCCGATATGCTATCCGCCGCCCTGAGCTTGGATTTTCCGATGGTGATCGACATGATCGAGCGGGTGTTTCCGGCCGAGAGCAGCCAGTTGCACACAGCTGATTTTGCTGAGCCGGAGAACTATCGGGCAGAAAACCCCGGCAGTTACGCGATGCTGCTCAAGAAAATCGTCGAGCCGCTGCGCACCAATTATCAAATGATGCAGGTTATTTCACAAATGGTCTCTGCCCACTATGGCGCGCACGGCTGATCGTTTACCCGTCGAGCTGTCCGTCCCACATCTTGCCAAGCTAGAGCGGACTCTACAGGGCACGGTGGCACTCCGCCAGTTTGCCCGCTTGGTCGATTGCTTGCGTGAGCCGGGCAGTACGACAGACGTCAGCTTGGATTTGCAGTTTTGGCAGCATGAGTTGAACCCCTGGCATATGGTGCGTGGGCATTTCAGCACCGTGTGTTCGCTGACCTGTCGCTTGTGTAACGAGGCGGTCTCTCATCGCTTTGAGGGCGATTTTGAGTTGGCATTGGTTTATTCAGAGGCTGATTTCAACACCGCAGAAAAAACACACGACGCGGTTTTGCTAGAGCGCTCCGGCAGTATTCGCGTGATTGATTTAATCGAGGATGAATTGATTCTCAGTCTGCCCAGTGTCTGCCATGCCGATGATGAATTTTGTGCGGCCAGGCAGTATTTGAGCACAGATGCTGGTGTCTGATATCGATATGCCGCATAATAACCGGATGCTTTGAATATAGTGGGTCGATTGCATAATCGATCAATTTGTTTTATTGGAGATCGAATCTTATGGCAGTGCAAAAGAGGAGAAAAACCCCCTCTCGTCGCGGTATGCGGCGCTCACATGACGCCTTGACAACCGGTGCAGTCACCAGCGACCCTATGACAGGTGAGCTGCATAGACGGCACCATATCACTGCCGATGGCTACTATCGTGGCCGCGAAGTGATCGCACAGAAAGTGAGTGACACAGATGGCGATGACAATGCGGATGCAGATACGCAATCCTAGCCTTGCCAATAGGCCGCAGCTGAGCGCTTGGCTTATCTCGGTGTACACGTGTCGGGGCGGTGTGTGCCTTATTCAGTAATTGCCGGTACGGGTGGTTATCTACCAGAGAAATGCCTAAGCAATCACGACTTGGCGCGCATGGTGGATACGACAGATGAATGGATTTACGAGCGCACCGGTATCCGCAATCGGCATATCGCGGCAGAGGGTGAGCTGACGCTCGACCTTGCGCAGGCCGCATCGCTCAAGGCAATAGAGGCCGCTGGCATTTCCGCGCAGGATATCGACTTGGTCGTGGTGGCCACCACCACGCCAGATCGTGTCTTTCCGAGTACGGCCTGTCTTTTGCAGCATCGCTTGGGTGTGCCAAATTGCCCGGCCTTCGATGTGCAGGCTGTCTGCGCCGGCTTTATCTATGCCCTAAGTGTTGTCGATAAATTTATTACCAGTGGCACCTCGCGCTGTGTGCTGGTCGTCGGCGCAGAGACTTTTTCGCGCATCATCAATTGGCAAGACCGATCGACCTGCATTTTGTTTGGTGATGGTGCCGGCGCAGTGGTGTTACAGGCCGCCGATCGCCCCGGCATTATTAAAACCCACTTGAGTGCAGAGGGGCGCTATGCCGATATGCTGCACGTGCCCGCCGGCATCTCCAGTGGCTACGATCGCACCTGCGATGATGCCTATGTAAAAATGAGCGGTGGCGATGTGTACAAGGTCGCCATTAAACGCCTGACAGAGCTGGTTGATGAGACGCTCTCCGGCACCGATTTTGACAGATCACAGATCGACTGGCTGGTGCCGCATCAGGCCAATGTGCGCATTATTCGCGCTGTCGCACAAAAATTGAATATGCCGATGGAGCATGTGGTGCTGACGATCGCCGAGCACGGCAACACCTCCGCCGCCTCTGTGCCGCTGGCGCTAGATATTGCTGTGCGAGATGGCCGCATCCAGCGCGATGATCTGCTGATGCTAGAGGCGTTTGGCGGCGGCTTCACCTGGGGTTCGGCTTTGATATCCTATTAGCTGCACTGTTCTATTAAATTTTACGAGGTCGGACTATGTCTACTTATCAGCGAGTCAAAATGCCAGCAGATGGGCAAAAGATATCTACTGATAAATCGGGTGCGCTCTTGGTGCCACATAACCCAATTATTGGTTATGTGGAGGGCGATGGCATCGGTGCGGATATCACCCGCGCCAGTTTGCGGGTGTGGAATGCCGCGATTGAGAAAGCCTATCAGGGTGCACGCAAGGTGCACTGGTGTGAGTTGTACTTGGGGGAAAAGGCGCGGGAGTATTACGGCGGCGATTACTTCCCACAAGAAACACTCGATTGCATGCGCGATCTCGTGGTGTCTATCAAGGGGCCGCTGACCACCCCTGTCGGCGGCGGATTTCGCTCGCTCAATGTGTCGCTGCGCCAACAGCTAGACCTCTATGCTTGTGTGCGCCCTGTGCGCTACTATGCAGGCGTTCCCTCGCCAATGAAAAACCCAGAGCTGCTCGATGTGGTGATCTTTCGCGAGAACACCGAGGATGTTTACGGCGGCATTGAATACAAAAGCGGCAGCGAAAAGAATGAGCGCCTGACGCGTTTTCTGCGCGATGAATTGGGGGCACAGTTTGCAGAGGGCTCCGCACTGGGTGTGAAACCTGTCTCCGAGTTTGGCTCTAAGCGCCTGATGCGCCAAGCGATCCAGTATGCGCTGGATAACAACCGCAAATCTGTCACCCTGGTACACAAGGGCAACATCATGAAATTCACCGAAGGGGGATTCATGCACTGGGGCTACGAGGTGGCAACCGGCGAATTTCGCCAGCACTGCATCACCGAAGCGGAGCTGTACGATGAATACAATGGCCAAATGCCAGCTGATAAATTACTGATAAAAGATAGGATTGCCGATATCACATTCCAGCTGTTGCAGCTGCGCCCCGCCGAGTTTGATGTGCTGGCGACCTTGAACCTTAACGGCGACTATTTGTCCGACTCTGCCGCTGCCCAAGTGGGTGGCGTGGGTATCGCGCCGGGGGGCAATATTGGCGATGGTGTGGCCGTGTTTGAGGCCACCCACGGCACGGCACCCAAATATGCCAATCTGAATAAGGTGAATCCGAGCTCGCTGTTGCTATCTGGCGCGATGATGTTCCACCATATGGGTTGGAGCGAGGTGAGCGCCCTGATCGACACGGCCTTTCAGCGCACGCTGGCAGATCGCACAGTCACCTATGATTTCGCCCGCATGATGGATGGTGCCAAGGAGCAATCGACCAGTGGCTTTGCCGATTGTCTGATTCGGCATATCGAGCAGAGCTAGGGCGCCATCTAACCGCGATTGGGGATATCATCCATGGTGTGCCTCCCAGGTTCTGCTGTCATACAAGCAAGGTCCATTTAGCCCGCATTCAAGCTAGGCATGGGGGCTAAAAGCGCGCGCCACTCACCTGATAATATGGAGACAAAATAGGCTTGTAGCGTCGATCGCCGAGCTCGCAAGAGCAGTGTATGTCAAATGCACCTGTTACTGTAACTGAGCAACCGAGTAACTTGATTTTTGTGGACAACCTGTTTAGATATATTTGTTTCTTGTAATCCAACAGGTTGCTATATTAAAATATAATTTCTTATATTCTCTATAAATATATTTGCATTCCCATAGATATGTGAATATTTTCATCATATCAGATGGGTGGATGTGATCAAAAAATTATGCATCCTTTTACTGTGTCTCACTGGCATATGTGCACTGATATTCGCCATATTTCCACAGATAGATTTACAGATAGCCGCCTATTTCTACTCGCCGGAGGTTGGCTTTTATACGTCTGACAGTCCGATTTGTATCGCCATTCGCAAAGCGATGAATCTGCTAACTGCAGGTGTGTTTTTTCTATGTATTGGGGGCGTGTTTTTTGCTCGGTCTGTGGGGCTTAAGCCGCAGCCTTTTGAGCTAGGGGCTTTGGTATTTCTACTGGGGCCTATCTTGCTAGTTAATGGGATACTAAAAACATTTTGGGGACGGGCACGGCCTATACAGATTACCGAGTTTGGCGGCGAGCGGATGTTCACACCCTTCTATCAAATTACCGATCAATGTGCCAGAAACTGTACTTTTGTCTCGGGTGAAGGGGCGGCGGCGACTGCGGTATTTATTGCAGTTACGCTCTTAGCGGTTTTTTATCTTAAGGGCGCTATTCGTTGGGTTTGCATCGGTGTCGCTTTTTCACTGAGCACTTTTGCGGCGGTACTTCGTGTGGGTTTTGGCGGGCACTTTACCTCCGATGTTATTTTTTCAATTCTCTTCGTCCTATTGATTTTATGTGCGCTGATGAAGCTCAAACGGTATCGTAATTTGTTTGCCTAATCCGATGGCCTATGCCATAAGAGGGCATCTCAATTGCAGCTTGAAAAAGTACCCCAGAAAAATATTATCTTTTTTTCTTGGGAATAGAAACTGTTTCTTTTTCCAAGAAAAACTCTCTCGTAACGTTTTTACGCTAGCAATTTTTGCATTAAAAATTCCAGCTGAGCAATGGTTGTCGTTGCTAAATGACACCTAAATTAGCTCCGTCCCTCAAAGAGAATGTAGCTTGATCGGTGCGCAGTCACACCCGATGTATTTGTCAGGCTCGCTCCAGCACGATCGGTG
>CAZROX010000118.1:0-4856 GCA_964601845.1 uncultured Halothiobacillaceae bacterium | reverse complement strand
ACCTTGCCGCGCGCAGACCAGGTGTCTATCTGCTCCAGTTGCCGTTTTACGGACTCCCATACCAGAGGCGCACTATCTGGGTCGCGCATAGAGCCCAAGGGCGCACAGGCGGCAGTGAGCAGCACCAGCGCCAACACCAACAGGATTTTCAGTTTGTGCCGCATCATTGGTATTGCAGTTGCAGGCGTTCCAGTTCTGTGTTCTCGGGTGCCTTTTTCAGCGCGGCTTTTACCAGTGCTTTTGCTTCATCTGGCCGGCCACTTTTCCATAGTGCCTGCGCGAGATGGGCAGAGAGATTGGGGTCAAACTCTGTGAGCTGCTGCGCCTTTTGTAGCAGTGGCAGCGCCCGCTGATAATCGCCCAGGTTGTACTGTAACCACCCCACGCTGTGCAAAGTGGCTGGGTTGTTTGGTGACAGGGCCTGCGCTTTTTCTGCCAATTTCTGCACCTGACTGTGCCCCTCTTTTTGCACCAGCACATACTGGCTCAAGGCCGTCATGGCAGCGGGATCGGCGAGTATCCAAGCTAGCAGACGATCCATATTCGATGCCAGCTGCGGGTCGCCCGACTGCGCCATTAAATCTAGTATGTGGGTATACAAAATCTCTGGGTTGTCTGGGAACAATTGCAACAGTTGATCTAAACGCGCGCGCGCATCCGCCTCTCTCCCCTCGCGCTGCAACAACTTAACCTGTAACAAATTGAGCGAGACCCGCTGCAAGGTCACGAGCGGATAGGTGAGCAATTTGCGCAGCTGGACATGGGCCTCGTCGGTGCGATCTAGCTCGGGCAAAAGACTCAAGGCGCGCAATTGGCTATCCCACCAATACTGCCCCGGCTTGACTGCCAAGTAGTGCATCACCGCTGTCGGTAAGTCGCCGTTAAGCTCGGCTATGCGGCCGAGGTAATAGTGCGCGCGGACATCCTCGCTGCCGTTTTCTAGCGCCAGTGAAAAATAACGCTGCGCCACAGCGTAGCTTTGCGCTTGTACACCCAGCATGCCAATTTTCATCAGCACATCGCTATCTTTCTGCCAGCGATTACCGATCGTTTGCAATAGCAGATCAGCGCGCTTGTAATCCTTGGCATCGAGCAATAGCCTCATCTGTTGCAAGACCAGCTCAGGTGCATCGGGCTGATTTTCTGCCGCCTGCACGATGTAATTGAGCGCCGCTTCTCGACCGGACAACGCCATCAGCACGCGCGTGCGCAATAATATGGCATCGACATTATCTGGCTGCACCGCCAATACCCGATCAACCACCGATAGCGCCTCATCTGCTCGCCCCGCATCAAGCGCAAAATTGGCATGCATTAACTGCACGCTAGGGTTGTTCGGAAACTGCTCGGAAAATGCGCGCACGATGGGCATACGCAGATCGGCGCGCGCTGGCGGAATTGTTTGGATCAGCTGTTGGATATCCTCAACAGCCATCGCATCGTCATCCTCATGACTATTAAAGATCACTTGGAGCTGCTCTAGCGCGGCATCCATCTGCCCGAGGTTGATGTGCGCAAACCACAGGGCGCGCGCACTATAAATGGCACTGGGCTGCACGGCAGCTAGGCGCGTCGCCAGCTTTAACACATTATCCCAATCCGCAGCTTGCACTGCGGCCATCAACGAGCGCTCAATCAGTGCCGCATCATCCCAATGCATCGCAACTGGAAAGTAATACTCGTTCGCCAGCTGAAAATCCTCACGCTTCATCGCCATCTCGGCTACGAGCAGTTGATAGACGAGCTCTTTTTCATCGTATGCGGGGCGTGTAAATTCAATGCTGTTGGCCAGCAGGCCGCGACGCATCAGCATCAGGTTGTCACATGAGGCCACCAGCGGCACCGATAACAACAACACGAACAACAGCGCGCGCGGGTTGAGATAGCGCGCAAGCGCAGGCCCAAGCGCACGAGTGCACCTATGGCAACAACCAGATAAAAACGCCAACATAGACTGTAGAATACCCGCGAGCGTACGCAACTGTGATTAGGTCGCTATTTTATACTACTGTTAGACAGCAAACCGACTCTGTACGCACCACATGGATCGGATAAAATTACGCCATGGTTATCGCCACACTCGGAATCAATCATCACAACACACCTGTGGCTATCCGTGCACAGGCCAGCTTTTCTGCACAGGGGCTGTCCCAATCGCTCAATGAGGCCAAAGCCTTACATGGTGTCGAGGAGGTTGCCATACTTTCCACTTGCAACCGCACCGAAATATTTTGCACCCTGACAGACACCCGCCACCACAATCATGCAGAGGCGCTCTCGCACTGGTTACATCGGTGTCATAACAAGCCACAGGGGCACTTCTCCCCCTACATCGTTCAGCGCTACGACTGCGATGCCGTGCGCCACCTGATGCGTATCTCCTGTGGTCTCGATTCAATGGTGTTGGGTGAGCCGCAGATTTTGGGCCAAATCAAACAGGCCTACGCCTATGCCAACAGTGCCGGCACCATCGGCCAGCATCTCAGTCAGCTGTTTGAGCACACATTCCACGTCGCCAAACAGGTGCGCAGCCAGACATCTATCGGCACCCAGCCAGTCTCTATCGCCTCGGTTGCGGTGCTGCTGGCCAAGCAAATCTTCAGCCAGCTCAGTCAAAAAACGGCGCTGTTGATCGGTGCGGGAGATACCATTGATATCAGTGCCAATCACTTACACACCCAGGGTATCGGCAAATTAATTATCGCCAATCGCAGCCTCGATCGGGCGCAAAAAATCGCACATAAACTGGGCGGGCACGCGATTGAGATACATCAAATCAGCGATGCCATCGCCCAGGCCGATATTGTGATCTCATCCACAGCTAGCGAGTTTCCTGTTATTGGCAAGGGCATGGTGGAGCAGGCAATCGCCCAGCGCAAGCACCGTATGATGCTGTTGATCGATCTGGCTGTGCCGCCCGACATAGAGCCACAGGTCAGCCAACTCGACGACATCTTTTTTTACAACATCGACGACATGGAAAAAATCTCCTCTATGGGTCAGCAGGTACGCCATGCGGCTATCGCAGAGGCGGAGACGATTATCCAAAACCAAACCGATATGTTTATGCGAAAACTGCGCGCGCTCAATTGCAGTGATATCATCACCGCACTGCACACGCGTACCGCACAGATTAAAGACCTCGAGGTGCGCAGCGCTATTCACTCACTCAAAACAGACGTCCCCGCAGATCAGGTCGTCGACAAACTGGCACACAGAATGAGCAAAAAATTCCTGCACGATCTCTCGGTGCGCCTGCGCGAGGCATCGGAGAACGACGATGAGGCCACGCTACAAGCGATGAGAAAACTATTGGGGCTACCGGACAATGCTTAAGGATTGTCGGCCCCATCACGCACCAGATACTCGCTGAACATGCGCGCCAGTTTACGAGAGAAGCTCGATCGCCTGTGCGAGCGCCACGAAGAGTTGACCCAGCTGTTGGCCCTGCCGGAAACCATCACCGATCAGACACAGTTTCACCAGCTGTCGCTCGAGTACACCAAAATCGAAACCAGCATCCACCAGTACCGGCGATGGCAGATGCTTGAGCGCGAGTTGCTATCGGCTCGCGAGCTGGTCGAGCAAGAGCAAGACAGCGACATGCGCCAAATGGCGCAGGATGAAATTATATCTACCGAGCAGCTGATGGAAGAGGTAGAGCAGCGCTTGCGTGTGCACCTGATTCCACAAGACCCGCGCGATAGACGCAATGTATTTGTCGAGATTCGCGCCGGCACAGGTGGTGAGGAGGCCGCGCTGTTCGTCTCCGATCTGATGCGCATGTACATGCGTTATGCCGAGCACAAAAACTGGTCGTGCGAGCTGATCAACCTGCGCGAGAGCGACCATGGTGGCTATAAAGAGGTCATCTTGCGGCTGCTGGGCGCCAATGCCTACTCGCGCCTTAAGTTTGAGTCTGGCACCCACCGCGTGCAACGCGTGCCAGCCACAGAGTCGCAAGGGCGCATCCACACCTCGGCTGTCACCGTTGCTGTGTTACCCGAGGCCGATGACATCGAAGAGATCGCCTTCCAACCCAAAGACCTGCGCATCGATACTTTTCGCGCCTCTGGTGCCGGTGGCCAGCACGTCAATAAAACCGACTCGGCCATTCGCATCACCCATCTACCCAGTGGCGTGGTCGTCGAGTGCCAAGAGGAACGCAGCCAACACAAAAATCGGGCACGTGCAATGAGCTTGCTCAAGGCGCGTCTGCTCGATCAGGAGGCAGAAAATCAGCGCGCCGAGCGCACCGAATCCCGCCGTCTACAGGTCGGCTCGGGCGACCGTTCAGAGCGCATACGCACCTACAACTATCCGCAGGGGCGAATCAGCGACCATCGCATCAATCTGACGCTCTACAAGCTCAATGATGTCATGCTCAGCGGAGAGATGGATCAGCTGATCGACCCACTCATCATCGAGCACAACGCAGAGCAAATGGCTGCCCTGATCTGATGCCGACCGACACCGATTGCATCGGTGCTCTGCTAGCGCATGCGACAGCGCATCTGATGCCGCATAGCGCTAGTGCGCGACTCGATGCCTGTCTGCTACTCGCACACAGTCTTGGAGCAAGCAAAACTTGGGTGCTGACCTGGCCGGAGCATAGGGTGGCACCTAAGCTTCGGGCGCAGTTCGAGGACTTAGTTGCCGCTCGCGCACGCGGCGTGCCGATCGCGTATCTAACCTGCCAATGCGAGTTCTACTCCCTAGCACTACATGTCACAGAGCAAACGCTAGTACCGCGCCCCGAAACAGAGATTTTGGTACAAGCTGCCCTAGATTGCATACCACACGATACGCCAACACGGGTATTGGAGCTGGGAACAGGCTCTGGTGCAATTGGGTTG
>CAZROX010000117.1:0-4863 GCA_964601845.1 uncultured Halothiobacillaceae bacterium | reverse complement strand
CAGTATCAGACTATCTAAAGTTGTCGTACCGACCCTTGGGGGTGCATGCTGCACAACACAGAGTGTATAACATGACAGTCCCTCTAAATACACCGCATAAATCTCTGTACATGGCCTTATCATGACAGCATCGCTGTATATTCAGCTTGCAGCCACACAGATTAGGCTATGCTGACCCTATGAAACACCACACACAGTGGCTTAAAGAAATAAAAGCTTGCACAATATGTGCACCCGATTTACCCCACGGCCCTCGCCCTGTCCTGCAATTTCACCCAGATGCGCGCCTGCTGATTGCCGGCCAAGCACCTGGGCGCAAGGTGCACCAATCCGGCACGCCATTTGATGATGCCAGCGGCGAGCGGCTGCGCGAGTGGATGGGCATTAACCGCGCCACCTTCTACAACCCCAAATTAGTGGCGATTTTGCCAATGGGTTTTTGTTACCCCGGCACTGGCAAAACAGGCGATCTGCCACCAAGAGCCGAATGCGCCCCCGCCTGGCGCGATCAACTGCTCATGCGCTTGCAAAAACTCGCACTCACCTTGGCGATTGGACAATACGCCCAAGCGTTTCATCTAAAGACGAAACAATCATCCTTAACAGAAAATGTAAAAGCTTGGCCAACCTACTTGCCCAGCATGATGCCACTGCCACACCCCAGCCCTAGAAACAATATCTGGCTGAGTCGCAACCCGTGGTTTGAGGCGGAGTTATTGCCAATCTTGCGCCAGCGTGTACAAGCGGTGCTTGCCGGTTAGGAGGGTGGGAAACATTAGGCGGTAGCTTAAAGCGCATTCAAGCACCCAATTTATCATCGTTTGGCTGTGCCCGATTGAACTTTGGCACGCTCAGATGTTCAAAGCGAGTTAGGCATTGGCATTGGTATCGCAATCGCTCCATAATAGGTAGGATTCAGCCAGCTATCGAGATATTGTGGCGATCAGTGGAAGGCATGCGATGGAACAGTACATAGAGCTTGCCCGAGGGGACACATGGCCAGCCTCACACCACAAACGCGCTGTTAACTATGCCTCCCAGTTGAAAAGCGCCTGCCTAGTGGGCGCGCTGATGGCTTATCGGGTTGTACGTCTTGATGGCCACAAGGTTGGTTGCCCACAAGGTATGTCTTTGTTGTCTCTTGCAGGTGGGTATCTGTTGCGGGCAATTTTGGCGTACTGTTTTTTCACACATCACTCAGGCAATTGCTCCATGAGCTGTGCAAGGGGTCAATATTACAAGGGATTGGTTGGCCATGTTTGCTAAGCGTGCGCGCGATCTCGTGCCACCCTCTATTGAGAGCGTTCTTTACGACAGAGATGCCGCATCTTTGCTCTATAAAAATGGCTTGGGAAGTGTTGTGGTATCCATTGCCACTAGTAGTGTGCTGGCATTTGCCTTTACCGACGATGTGCCGAGCCTGACAAAATGGCTGTGGTGGTCGGCGATGATGATTATTCTGCTCGTGCGAGGGGCCGATATTATTCATTGGCAAAAGTTTATCGCACATACAGAATTTGACGGAAAAAAGCATACAAGACGTTTTTGCTCATTGGTGGTGATTGTCTCTCTTTGCTGGGCCTTGTTTCCTGTAGTTGCATTTAAGTATCTCGATACATACGGCATGGCCTCATCTTTAATATTAATGACCGCCATGGCAGGGGGGGCTTCTGCTGTGCTGTCGGCCAATCGCTTTACAGCATTATTTTTTATTACTTGCCTCTGTATTCCTTTTTCTACTTACTGTATATTTTCCGAAAATTCCAATATCGTCTATATTGGAATTTTAGGCTATGGTTTTACCTGGGCGATATTTAACGCAGCGCTTAAGTCCAGCCATTTTACCAAGGAGTCTATTACTTTACGGCATGATAATATCAATCTGCTTGACACCATGGAGCGCAGAGTAACAGAGCGGACAAAAGCCTTAAACCGCCTAGCCAATTACGACACGTTAACCGGGTTATTAAACCGCAAATTCTTTTTGATAGAGTTGCAAGATTTAATGCAGCAAGCCAGTAGTACCAAAAAACAGCTGGCCTTGTTTTTTGTTGACTTAGATGGTTTTAAAGAAATTAACGATATCCAGGGGCATGCTGTCGGCGATATGGTGTTAACAAAAATTTCCAAGCGATTTGGAAAAATACCGGGTATTGAGTCAGAGGTGTGTCGCTGGGGTGGAGATGAGTTTATTGCAACGGCTTTTTTGTCGACAACAGAGGATATCCTCCAGCAAGCGAACCGTATTAAAGAGATACTAGTCGAACCCATTGAGATGAACGACGATTCTTTGCAAATCGATTCAACCATTGGTGTCGCCCTCTATCCCAGCCACGCCGTATCGGAGTCCGACCTGATTCACTACGCCGATTTGGCGATGTACAGCAAAAAGAAACAACTCAAGGGCGGCATTTCTATATTTGAGGAAGGGCTGTTGAAAGCGGCGCATTATGAACAAGAATTAAGTCATGATTTGCATAGTGCCATCAACAAAGATCAGCTCTTTTTGGTTTATCAGCCAATTATCGGCATCGGTCAGCAGGGTAGTGTTTACTGCGTAGAAGCCCTATTGCGCTGGCAGAGAAACGATACACTGATCCCGCCCAGTGTATTCATCCCAATTGCAGAAAATTCCGGTACGATTGTCAGCATAGGTGCTTGGGTATTACAGACAGCCTGTCGTACACTGATGAGCTGGAATATCAGCGCGCGCATGAGTGTATCGGTGAATGTCTCGCTGCGCCAATTGATGGACGTGGATTTTATTGAGCATGTTGAGGTAGCGCTGCAAGAGTCAAAACTAGAGGCCAGTCGTTTACATATTGAGATAACCGAAAGTCTATTTGAAAAAGATATGGCGCTGATTAGCAAAAAATTGAATCGGTTACAGAGCATGGGCGTTAAAGTATCTATCGACGATTTTGGCACGGGTTTCTCATCGCTCTCCTATTTGCATGCGCTGCCAGTGGATCAAATAAAAATTGATCAAAGTTTTGTGCGCAATATTCAAAAAGGCAGTGACCCGATTGTGGCGGCCACGATCTCCATGGCCCGCTCGCTCGACTATGAGGTGGTGGCCGAGGGTATCGAAACAGAAGAAGAGCGAGATAAGTTGCTAGAAATGGGTGCGGACTATTTACAAGGGTATTTTTATTCAAGGCCGATGGCCGCCGACCTTGTCGAGGATTGGTACAGGGCGCAGGTGGATCAACCTGCCAAAAAACTGTAGATCCACCCCTCTGCTGTGATTATTTTTTATTGCACGGTATTAGATGGAGCAACCAAGCATATTAAAAGGATTAAGCCATGAAAAAAATCAGCCCAGAAAATCGGCGGGTGGTTAATATTCATCGGGCGGCGTTTAGCCCGCTTATATCCAACGGACAGCCAGATGGTGCGGTTTTGCAACTAAACACCGCCAAACCACTAGGGGTAGGATTTTACATTTATAAAATGGCACCGGGCACCCAAACCCTGCCCCATAAACACAACGGTGATGAGGAGTTTTTAATCCTTGAGGGCGATCTACGCGATCACGATGGCGTGCAATATGGCCCCGGTGATCTGGTCTGGCTGCGAGATGGCACCGAGCACAACTCTTATACAGAGCATGGGTGTTTGATTGTGGTCTATACAGAGGCATTGGAAGAGTCGGTCGCGAATAAATAAAACCAGTTGGCAAAGAGCAGGTGCTCGGCGAGATGCACGGGTATTGTGTGGCGGGCACTAAAATAGCGTGTTACTATTACTGAGCGCCTAAAATATTTGATTGGCAATAATGCATTGGCGGCACTCATAACAGGATTACCCCATGAGAAAAAATATTCTTGCATGTATCGGGCTGGTATTTTTACTGTTCACAACAGCGGCGAGCGGCAAGCTTGTGTGGTATCCATACGACAGCGGGCTGGGTGCAGATGGCTACGATCTGGTCGCCTATTTTGATAGCGGCAGCGCTGAGCGCGGCAGCCCAAAATATGCAGTGAAATACGATGGGCAGCTCTGGTATTTTGCAAGCGCTGCCAGCCGCGCTAAATTTGTGGAATCCCCCGACCAATACCTACCGCAGTACGGCGGCTATTGCGCCTACGCCGCCTCTTTAAACGCCCAAGCGTTTGGCGACCCGCAAGTGTGGACAGTGCATAAGGGCAAGTTGTATTTTAATTACAACGCCCCGACCCGTGGTTTGTGGGAGAGAGGGGTTGATAGGCGTATTACCAAAGGTGATATTTATTGGCGGGATGTTTTGCGGGCGCAGGCGCGTGATGACAGCTGATCGGTGGTCGCCATCTTAGGGGCGGCGTCTCTGGCTGTGTGTCCATCGCTATGTAATAGAACGATCTTGCAAAACCATTGTTAAGCTGTAGTTGAGCGCGCGTATTTATGCCTAAAGACAACAACTATTTTTCCTTCTCCTCTAGGCCTGGGTTTTCTTATCGCAAATACTTAGAGACCCAAGCACACTTCGATAACCTTGCTGTGGATGTCGACTCATCCTTGCGCAAGCAAATTGCAAGCGATCAGGAGCTGGCTCATACCGGGTTCACATTGATGCGAGAGCATACGGATGCGGTGCAAGAACAAACACAGCAGAATATAAGCAGCACCGATCGCTTGGTCATATCACTCAGCAAGCTCGGCGATAGGATATCGGATAGCATTTCCGATGCGAGCGACCAAATATCAGACAGTATCACTCAGTCTGGCAAGGAAATTGTCGATACCTTGTATAACCTTGCCAATCTGGTAGATGTCCACTTTGACCGCGTACACCAGAGCCTGTTCATGCTCAATACGCGTCTCGATGTGTTGCTTGAGCTTGCTAAAACTCCGTCCCACACCTGGGCGATTGAACAATTTGAT
>CAZROX010000116.1:0-4882 GCA_964601845.1 uncultured Halothiobacillaceae bacterium | reverse complement strand
CACTACCGTTAGCAATATATCATTGGCTTCAATAAAGTATTTTGCGTGAATTTTTTGATAATCGCCCTCTGATATAAAGCTGTCGTTTTCGTCGCAAAAAAGCTTTCCAGCAGCTGTAATATTTTTTGCGCTAAGCAATGGCACTCCTGATTCGTGTCTTTCATGTGTTCCGTGAGTGCCATCTCGTACAAAAAGACAAATATCCTCTAGCTTGGTTGCGTTCCAGCCCTCAGGCACTATCTCACTCATACCCAAGCTCCCTCAAATACCCCCACATCACCGCTTCCGACTCCTTCACCTGCGCATCTATCTCATGCAATGAAACCCGATACTTATCCCACCACCGCTCAAACTGCGCAATCACCGCTTGCTCTGCCCCGCTCAAGTGATCGCGAATCTGCTCTTTCGTCGCAATCTCGGGTTTAAAGTCGTAATAATCCGCATCCCGTTGCACAAACACAGCGCAAACATCCATGCCTTGCAGCGTCTCCTGAATATAATCGGCCGCCACCTCTGCCACCGGCACACCCCCATGCAAAATAGCCCGCACATCAAACGGCTCGGGCGGTGGGGCGGTGTCGGCATAGCGGCGAATATTGAGGTTGTAATCGTTCGCCCGTATCTCATCGAGTGACACCACCTTGGCATAGCGCCGCTCATCTTGGTAGGCATCGTAGGTGCGCACGATGTGCTGAATATCGCCTGTGCGCAATTTATTTTGATTCTTGCCGCTCTGATATTCCAACTCGGCATTGATAAACAACACCTTGCCTTTGCGCTGCTTGGGTTTGTTCTTGTCGATAATCAACAGCGCCGCCGGTATGCCCGTGCCATAAAACAGCGAGGCGGGCAGGCCGATGATCGCCTCCAACAGATCATCCTCCAACATGCCCTTGCGGATTTCTTTCTCGCTGGAGCCTCTAAACAACACCCCATGCGGCACCACCACCCCCATTTTGCCCTCGGCGTTGAGCGATGCGATCATGTGCTGAATAAATGCCAGATCACCGGCATCCTTGGGCGGGGTGCCGTAGGGGTAGCGCCCGTAGGGGTCGTTTTCTGCCGCCGCCTTGCCCCATTGTTTTAAGGAGAAGGGCGGATTGGCAATCACCCGATCGAACACCATCAACTCCCCGCCACGGGTGTGCTGCGGGTCGCCCAGGGTGTCGCCCTTGCGGATATCCGCATTGAGCACCCCGTGCAAAAACATGCTCATTTTGCAAATCGCCCAGGTGTTTAGGTTCATCTCCTGACCGTATAGCGACAGGTTTTGTGCGTTGTCGCCCTGTTCGATCAGATAGTTGCGGGTTTGTATCAGCATACCGCCCGAGCCTGCGGTGGGGTCGTAAATCTTCATGCCCGCGCTGGGTTTGAGTAGGGAGACCAACAGCCAGACCACTTCGCTGGGGGTGTAGAACTCGCCGCCTTTTTTGCCCGCCGAATCGGCAAACTGTTTTATCAGATACTCGTAGGCACAGCCGAGCAGATCGGGGCTGTCAAAGTCGGCGTTGCGCAGGGGGTATGTCGAGAAGTGCGACAGCAAATCTTGCAGCTTTTTGTCGGATAGCTTTTGCTTGATATTGAAGTCGATCGAGACCAGCACCCCCTCCAGCGGTGGGTTTTGGGCTTCGATGGCCTCGGTTGCGCGGTTGAGCGATGCGCCTATATCGTGCTTTAAGTTCTTGAGCTGCGACCAGCGCGCCGACTCGGGCACAAAAAACGCCGCCACATATTCGTCCGGCTCCTCTGCCCTGCGCGCCGCCTCGGCCTCGGACTTGCCGGCTTGGCGATAGTGTGCAATGACCTGCTCGCGCGCGCCATCGAACTCATCGGATAACCGCTTGAGAAACAACATGCCAAAGATGTAATCCTTAAACTCGGACGCATCCATGCTGCCGCGCAGGATGTCGGCACTCTGCCAAAGAAAAGATTCGAGTTGCTGGAGGGTCAGCTTGTGGGGCATGGGGCGGGGCATCTGTTCAATAAACGCGGATGGTTGAGTTTACTGCGAAACGCCACCTGCTACCACTTGGGCAGCAGCTGGCGCGGTGCGTGCGCAGGGGGGTTGTCGATTGCTCGGGCACTATCGGGGCGCTTTTGTGCCGCCGCCCGCCGCAGTTGCATCGTCGGTTATTAAGTCGGATGATACCGCTGGGCACGGGCGCAATCACAGTTGGTGACAGACAAAATACAATGTATATACCCAGTCATTTTGCAGAGGCGGATGCGGCCAGTATCCGCGCCATTATCGAGCAGTTTCCGCTGGCGAGTGTTGTGTATAGTGCCAATGGCCGATTAGAAATGCATCAGATCCCGCTTATTTTTGCGCGGGATAATCAACTGATTGGACACATCGCCCTCCAAAATAATCTGCATCAGTTGGTTGCGGGCGATGAGGTGCTGATCGTCTTTCATGCGCAAGATAGCTATATCTCGCCCAACTGGTACCCGAGCAAATTTGAGCATCACCAGCGGGTGCCGACTTGGAATTATCAGATGGTACAGGTACGCGGCACCGTCACCTTCTCGCACGACAACAAAACCAAGCTGGCCGTGGTCGGTAAAATGACCAAGCATTTTGAGCAGGCATTAAATGGCGACCAGCAATGGAAACTGGCCGACCTAGAGCAGGCAACCTTAGTGCGGATGCTGGAGAATATCGTCGCCTTGCGGGTGGATATTACCCAGATTGAGGCCAAGTCCAAACTGGGGCAAGACAAAGAGCCAAAAGATTTTTATTCGGTGTTGGAGCAGGTCGAGCAGCGGGGGCTGTCGTTTATGGCGCAGCAGATGCGGGCTAAGGGTGCGCCCTAGTGCAGGCGCTGCGAGTCGCCCATTGCCTAGCAGATGGCATACAATTTGTATGCGGCAACTGTAGCGGCCAGGGTCGCACCCTATTACATGTATTGCAGGTTTGGTATGCAGGATAAAAATCTCAGCTTGGTCGGGCGCGACCCATCGGATGCAATCGACCGGCGCGATGGCATGCGCTACTTTGCCACCCTAGCCCCCAACTTCGACGAACACATCGAGCGCTCGATTCGCGGCTATGCCGATTTGCGTGCCGATGTCATTGCGCTGAGTCGCCACTGCATCGTAGCCCATACCCACGTGCTCGACCTAGGCTGCGCCCAAGGCTCGCTGCTAGCGGCCATCGCGCAAGATCAGGCGCAGACCGCGTCGGTGCAGTATTTGGGGGTGGATATCAATCCGGCCTTTGAGCGCCACTGGCAGAGCGCGGGCGCGGTGCGCTATTTGGTGGATGACATCGTGCAGATGGCGCTGCCGGATCAGCTGTCGTTTGTCAGTGCGCTGTTTACGTTTCAGTTTTTGGCACGGGGCGATCGGCTGCCGCTGATGCGGCGCATCTATGACAATCTGGTCGATGGTGGGGCCTTGGTGGTGGGCGAGAAAGTGCTGGCAGCGGATAGCGGTATGCAGAGTATGCTCGATGGTATCTACCACGACTACAAGCGACAACATTTCAGTGCCCAGCAAATTTTGGATAAGGCGCGCGTGTTGCAAAATCTGCTGCGGCTGGTCGATGAGTCCAGCTTGCGCCAGCAGCTACAGGCAGCGGGCTTCCAAGCGGTGCATCCGTTTTGGCGCAACCATAATTTTGTCGGCTATATTGCACAAAAAAATCCGGCGCCCTAGGGGGCAACCTGAGAGGATGTCATGAAAAAAGCGCACCTGGCTATTGAAGATGTCGCCACAGTGAGCACCCGCGCGCTGCGCGAGGCCAAACAGCACGGCGAAAAAA
The DNA here is from genome assembly GCA_964601845.1 of uncultured Halothiobacillaceae bacterium. Lineage (GTDB taxonomy): Bacteria > Pseudomonadota > Gammaproteobacteria > CAZROX01 > CAZROX01 > CAZROX01. The sequence goes on along the minus strand of CAZROX010000116.1, from coordinate 1,119 downwards.
TCACCAGCCTGACGGTGTATGACGCGGCCTTTGCCAGCGTGCTGGAGGCCGAAAAGGTCGATATCGCGCTGGTGGGGGATTCGCTGGGCATGGTGGTGCAGGGGCGTGCCAACACGGTGCAGGTGACGCTAGATGAGATCATCTACCACGCCCAGCTGGTCGCCCGTGGGCTGAAGCGCACCCTGCTGATGGTCGATATGCCATTTATGAGCTATCACTCACCAGAGGTGGCGCTGCACAATGCCGCCCGTCTGGTGCGCGAGTGCGGGGCGCATATGCTGAAACTCGAATGGGGGGCATTGCAATTGCCGATGGTGCAGCGCCTGAGCGAGTGCGGCATATCGGTCTGTGCCCATCTGGGGCTGACGCCGCAGTCGGTGCACAAGATGGGTGGCTACCGCGTGCAGGGGCGCGAGGAGACGGTGGCAGAACAGATGCGGGCCGATGCAGAGCGGCTGGAGCAGGCGGGGGCGGACTTACTGTTGTTGGAGTGCGTGCCCAGCTCGCTGGCCGCGCAGATTACCGAGCGTGTGAGCATACCGGTGATTGGCATAGGTGCCGGTGCGGCGACCGATGGCCAGGTGTTGGTGCTGTACGATATCCTCGGCATATCGCCCGGCAAGCGCACGCGCTTCTCTAAAGATTACATTCGGGATACCGGCAGCGTGCAGGCGGCGGTGGCGCGCTATGTGCAAGAGGTGCGCACCGGCACCTTTCCAACCGCCGAGCACTCGTTTAGCTAAGCTGCCGATGCAGATCATCAAGACGGTGCCCGCGCTGCGGGCCGAGCTTTCGAGCTGGCGTACCCAAGCGCAGCGGATCGCGCTGGTGCCCACCATGGGCAATCTGCACGGCGGTCACCTGTCGCTGATCGAGCTGGCCCAGACGCGGGCCGAGCGGGTGATCGTCAGCCTGTATATCAATCCCTTGCAGTTTGATCTGGCGGCGGACTTGGCGAGTTATCCGGTCACCCTAGAGCAGGATTTGCATCGGCTGGAGGCCAGCGGTATCGACGCGGTATTTGTGCCGGACGATCGGGCAATCTACCCAGAGGGCAGCTTGGCAAGCACTCGCATAGATGTCGTGGGCTTAACCGATATCCTCTGTGGCGCCCATCGC
>CAZROX010000115.1:0-4888 GCA_964601845.1 uncultured Halothiobacillaceae bacterium | reverse complement strand
GCACCGCCGAGGTGGAATCTAGCGAGATGCGGCGCTCATCGCGCGCCACGATCAGCGTCTCTAGCCCCGCCGTGCGGGTGCTGTCCTTGGCGACGCCGACCACGTATAGGTCGAGGTCCAGCTGTGCCAGTGCCATCTGCGCGCGCTGCACCTGGCCCTTGCCGCCATCGACCAACAGGATATCCGGCATGGGCTCGTCCGATTGCTGGAGGCGCTTGTAGCGGCGAAAGATGGCCTGTTGCATGGCGGCGTAGTCATCGCCCGGCGTAATGCCCTCGATCAGATAGTGGCGATAGGCGCGCTTGCAGGGGCCGGTGTGATCGAACACCACGCACGCGGCGACCGTATGGACCCCGCGCAGATGGCTGACATCAAAGCACTCGATGCGCTCGGGTATGCGATCGAGCTGTAACAGATCGCGCAGCTGTGAGAGCTGGGTGGTGTAGTGACTGCTGGATGCCATTTTTTGGGCGAGCGACTGGCGCGCATTGCGCTGCGCCATCTCGATCCAGCGTACCCGCTCGCCGCGCATCGGGTGGCTGATCCGCACTTTTTTGTTATTTTTTTCACTCAGTGCCAATTGGAGTGCGGTGCTATCTGCCAGCACCCGATCTATCAGTATCTCCTTCGGGGCATCGTGCTTGAGGTAGAACTGGCGCAAAAACGCGTAGAGCACATCGGACTTATCCGATGCCTGCGGCACCTGCATATAGAAGGTGCGATTGCCGAGGTTGACCCCATTGCGAATCACAAACACCTGCACACAGCCGGTGCGCGCCGCCAGATCGCAGGCGATGACATCGGCATCGCCCCGCGCGCCACTGACATACTGCGACTCGGCCACCGCTTTTATCTGCGCGATCTGATCGCGCAACTTGGCCGCGCGCTCGAATTCTAGCTGGCTGGATGCGCGCTGCATCTGGGCCACCAGCGTATCGAGCACCTGGCTATTTTTGCCCGACAAGAGCAGCAGGGTATGCTCGAGATCGCGCGCGTAGGTCTCAGCATCAATCTTGTTTACGCAGGGTGCCGAGCAGCGTTTGATTTGATATTGCAGACACGGGCGCGAGCGGTTTTTAAAATAGCTGTCGGTACACTGGCGCACCCGAAAAATTTTTTGCACATGGCGCAGGGTGTTTTTAACCGCGCTGGCATTGGGGTATGGGCCGATGTACTTGCCGCCGCTCTTGCTTTTGCCACGGTAGTAGGAGAGGCGCGGATAGGCATGATCGGAGATATGAATATAGGGGAAGCTTTTGTCATCGCGCAGCAGAATGTTGTAGTGCGGCTGTAATTTTTTAATCAGGTTGTTTTCTAAAATCAGCGCCTCGGATTCGGTGGCGGTTAGCACGACGTCGATCGCCGTGACCTTGCTCATCAGGGCATGGGTTTTGAGCGAGTGATTGGCGCGCGTAAAATAGCTGCTGACCCGCTTGTGCAGATTGCGCGCCTTGCCCACATAGATCACGCGCGCGTCGGCATCCTGCATGCGGTACACGCCCGGCCCGTGGCTGAGGGTCGCTAAAAATTCGCTCGCATCAAACATCCATCGTGCTCGCGGTATTTTCAAGGTATTCGATCACCAACTGCACGCGTGGCTGCCTGCCAAACCAATTGATGTCGAGCTTGTACACCAGATAGAGATGCTCGCCCAGGGGCGCGCCGCTCGCGGTCTGATCGGACTGGTTAAACGCGATTGCATCCAGCGTGAGCTGCGGGGCGCACAGGGGCGATAGCTTGAGCTTGAGATGATCTTTTGCCCGCTTGAGCACTTCGTAGGACACGCAGCGAAACTCGCCCTCAAATAGCGGCTCGGTGAATGCCTGCCCCCAGGGGGTCGCCCCGTGCAGCGCCTCGGCAAATGCAAACGAGAAGTGCTGCTCAGACAAGGGGCCGTCGGTATAGAGTGTCCTATCCGGTGTGCGCGCCTGTAGCTGATCGGCGACCTCTCGCTCAAAGCATTCTTGGAAGGCGGTGAGTTGATCTGCCGCCATCGTTAACCCCGCCGCCATGGCATGCCCGCCAAACTGCTGTATCAGCGCAGGGTGTTTATGGTCGAGATTGACCAAGACATCGCGCAGGTGCACCTCTGGAATCGAGCGCCCCGAGCCTTTTATCTTGTTGTCTCGATCGCAGGTGAGCACGATGGTGGGGCGGTGCACGCACTCGCGCACGCGCCCGGCCAGTATGCCGATGATGCCCTCGTGCCAGCTGGGATCGTAGAGACAGACACCGGCGGGCAGGGTGTCCTGCGGCAGCTGATCGAGTATCTTTTGCAGCGCCTGCTCCGCCTGCTCCTGCATGGTGTCCCCGACATCGCGACGGGTTTTATTGATCTGATCGAGTGCGGATGCGATTTGATTTGCCTCGGCTGTATCCGTCGCCAACAGACAGCTCACCCCGCGCGTCATCTTGTCGATCCGACCGGCAGCATTGAGGCGGGGTGCGACCTGAAAGGCCATATCCGAGGCGCGCACACGGCGCGGATCGAGCTTGGCAACCCGCAGCAGCGCCGCGATACCGGCGCAGGCGCCCCCCGCGCGTATGCGGCGCAATCCCTGCTCGATCAGCACGCGGTTGTTGTGATCCAGCGGCACCACATCGGCAATGGTGCCGAGCGCCACCAGGTCTAGGTGTGTGGCCAGGTTGGGCGGGGCGATGCCGCGCTGTGCAAACCAGCCGCCGCTCGCCAGCGCGCTGCGCGCAGCGCACAGCAGGTAGAACGCCACCCCGACCCCCGCCAGATTTTTGCTGGGGAAGGTATCGCCCGGCACATTGGGGTTGAGGATGACAGTGGCATCGGGCAAGGTCTCCGATGGCAGGTGATGATCGGTGACCAGCACGTCTATGCCGGCAGCTCTGGCCTGGGCGATTGCCGTATGGCTGGCGATGCCATTGTCGACGGTGATCAGGAGCTCGGGTTTCAGATGCGCGCTGATTTCATCGACCACCGCAGGACTCAAGCCATAACCATGCACCATGCGATCGGGGATAAAGTACGCGACCTGCTGGGCGCCGAGTTGGCGCAGGGATTTGACGCAGAGCGCGGTGGCGGTGGCGCCATCGGCATCGTAGTCGCCCACGATGACGATGCGCCGGTTGTCGATGATGGCACGATTGAGCAGCGCCACGGCTGCGGCCATACCGCTGAGGCTATCGGGGCTATGCAGGCTATCGAGTTTCAACGCACCCTGCTGGGCACCGCGTGCACCCAGGATGCGCGCGATCAGCGGCTCTGCGTGCAAGTGGCTCAGGTCGGATTCTGGGTGTGCGCGTCGAACGATTTGCGGGGTGAGGTATTGCTTCATCGTTCCTCTTTCAGGATACAAAACGATTAAAAGCGCGATGGGTGCGCCAGAGGGCGCCGCGACTCCAGCGCGTCAGAGCGAGCCGGGTGCCGGCGCAGGTGTCTAGGTATAGGCCGGGCAACTCGCCCGCTTGCACCGCCTCGCACGCGGGTATGACATAGCATTCGAGCAGCCGTTGCGCGCACTGGCGCCGCGCACTGGGGCTGTCGTACAGCGCCCGCTCTAGCGCCTCTGTTGCCACCAGCACAAACGGCGCCGCCTGCAGGGGCAGCGCGTTTGGCAGGTCCTGAGTCGGTTGCCCTAAATTATGGCAGATGGTTTTGCAGAGCGAGTCGTCGGTATAGAAGTTGCCCGCTTGCCCGCTGAGCTGGTCCAGCGGCGGGGCATCTGCGCCGCCCCATAGCCACAGGCTATTGATGGGCAGTTGATTGTTCGCCGTGCGCGCGGTGTTGACTGGGTGGGTGTGTAGCAGCATCTGCAACTCGTTGAGCCAGCTCAGATAGCGCCGCTGATGCTCGCCGTTGCCGGTGGGCAAAAAGGGCGTGATGTCGCGCCCGTAGACTTGGCTCGGCGGGTACAGATCGAGTTTTAGCTCGTGCCCAATCGACACGTGCCAGCGGGTTGTCGTGCCGGCGTAAAAGCGGATATCCCGATCGGCAAAGTGGGCATTTAAGCTCTCGATCAGGGCGCTGGTCTCCTGCGGCTCCAGCGCTAGGTTGCCCTGCCCGACCAGGCGCAGGCTGTCTTGCGCCATCAACAGATGGACCGGGTCTGCGCACAGCAAGGTGGCATCGGGTCGCACGCCCAGATGCGGTGGCCAACTGAGGGCGGCCAGTGGCATCGCGCCGCCGAGCAGGTCGGCCAGCGCCAGCTCGTAGGCGGGCTGGGTGTGGTGTTGCAGCCTTGCACCGCGCAGACAGCGCTTGAGTGTGCGCAACAGCTGTGGCTGTTCGAGACCGATCAGGGACTCGAAGAGTCCCGGTAGCAAGAGGCTGGAGAATTGGCGGTTGCGCATGATTTAAAATCTTAACTGATAATCTGCACGCAAGGGTCGCCGAAGCGCATCGCGCGCTTTGCAAATGGGCGATATGCCGTTAAAATCAACCTGTGACAATCAATGGGATCCGTGTCGGTGTACCCGCGATGATATGTTGTGAACCCCGTCAGACTCGGAAGGGAGCAGCGGTAGCGACAGATTCAGGCGCTGGGATATCGCCGGTGCGGATCTCACCAGTCTTGAGATACACAAGGAGTAGCAGATGGGGTTCTTAGCCGGCAAGCGGGCACTGATCACAGGGGTCGCCAGCAAACGCTCTATCGCTTGGGGCATCGCTCAGTCGATGGCGCGCGAGGGCGCGGACTTGGCCTTTAGCTATCAGGGCGAACGCCTGGCACCTCGGGCGAGGGAATGTGCCGAGAGCTGTGGCTCCGACATCGTCATCGAGTGCGATGCGTCGAGCGATAGCTCGATCGACACCCTCTTTTCCCAAATCTCCGATCAGTGGGATCATATCGACATCGTCGTGCATTCGATGGCCTATGCGCCAGCCGATCAACTAACCGGCAATTTTTTGCAAGCA
>CAZROX010000114.1:0-4952 GCA_964601845.1 uncultured Halothiobacillaceae bacterium | reverse complement strand
TACAAGTTCAACTATCTCGCCTCTCTAGATGGCTATGACGTAGATGGCAATAAAATCATCTATGATTCCAATAGCTGGAAAACCGTTCTTCCAGAAAATTGTAAAATTTTCTATGACGGTTGTAATAATTGCTTTAAAGCAGACACAGCAGATCAAGCGGTGGCCTGTACACGAAAGTTTTGCGAAACCTATACAAAACCTGTTTGTACTGAATAAATATCATGGATGCTTAGGGGTAACATAACACCCTGATGAGAGCGGTAGAGCGCATCTAACAGCCTGCAAAAGGATGCGCTAATGCTGCCGCCTAGCCCGATGCCAATATCCGATATATCCACAGTCGGGCAGAGTATACTGATGCGCCGGCAAAATCTAACGTTTACCTCATTTAGTAGAGGGCTAACTTTTATCGTGATCGCATATCCACTCGGCCATGCCTTGCAGCTCAAGACCTGTCTATGATGCTCACCCAACATGCAACCCGCTCAGACTATCTCGCCACTTTGCTAGATCGGCGTGTCCTGATCGTATTCGCCCTCGGCGTGCTCAGTGGTTTTCCGTGGGTGTTAATCGCCAAGTGCATGACGCTCTGGCTGCAAGAGTCTGGGCTAACGCGTAGCGCCATTGGCTACTTTGGCTCTATTTTTACCGTCTATGCCATCAACTTCACCTGGGCGCCGCTGGTAGATCGGCTCGCGGTACCGGGGCTATCTGGCTTGGGGCAGCGGCGCTCGTGGATCGGCTTGTGTCAGCTGGCGATGCTGGGCTTGGTGTTGACGCTTAGCTTCACCAATCCGGCCAACTCGCTGCTGTGGACGAGCCTGTTGGCGCTCTCGATTGCGTTGTTTTCTGCCACGCAAGATACAGCGATCGACGCCTACCGCATCGAGTGTGTCGCCGACGAGCCGCCTAAGAGCTTGTCGGTTATGGCCGCTGCGGCCACCTGCGGCTGGTGGACCGGCTTTGGCGCGCTGGGCAGCTTGGCGTTGCTGGTATCCGATCATGCAACCTGGGGGCAGGTGTACCGCTGGCTGGCGCTGGTGCTGGTGTTTGGCGTGGTGCTGGTGCTGATTATTCCAGAGCCAAGCAGCGTGCGGCGGCGCATACAGGAGCGGGATCAGAGCTACTACCGAGACTTGTTCGGTGGCCGTGGTGGGTTGAGTGGTTTAGTCGCTTGGTTGTTGGCGGTGTTCTTTCAACCCATGCGCGAATTTTTTCAGCGCCACGGCTATAGTTTGGCGCTGTCGATTTTGGGCTTTATCGTGTTGTTCAAATTGGGTGAGGCGTTTTTGGGTCGCATGTCGTTGTTGTTTTATCGCGAGATCGGCTTTACAAAAACCGAAATTGGCGCCTACGCGGGTCTCATTGGTTATGGGGCCACCATCGTTTTCACCGTCTGTGCCGCCTTGTTGAGTATGCGCTATGGGTTATTGCGCGGGCTGTTTATCAGCGGCATCGCCATGGCGAGCACCAACTTGATATTCGCGCTCTTGGCCATCGTGAGCGCTTGTGCCTGTGCGGTCTGCGCCCCTTGGGTATACCAGTTGTTCTCTTGGTCGGTTGAGAGTGGATTGGATACGACCATGCTGGCGGTCGCGGTGGTAATCGACAATTTCACCGGGGCCTGTGCCACGGTCGCCTTGGTGGCGTTTTTGTCTTATCTGACCTCCCGTGCCTACACGGCGACCCAGTACGCCATGATGGCCTCGCTGGGCAATTTTGGCCGCACCACTTTGGCGGTATTTAGCGGTGTTGCGGTCGATGCCTTGCACGGGGACTGGGCGCTATTTTTTGTTTTGACCACCCTGATGGTGGTGCCCGGGTTGGTGTTGCTGTGCTTTATTGGGCGCTCGCTGAGCGCTTTGGAGCGTGCGAGCAGCTAGCCTTGGGCGTGGGCGCTCGTCGGTTGGGCTGGGCTTTTGGGCGGGGCTGTCGTTGCGAGTTCGCAGCGGTTAAGAAAGTTTTTTAATAGGGCGTGCCCGTGTTCGGTCATGATCGCCTCCGGGTGAAACTGCACCCCCTCGATGCTATACTCGCGATGCCGGATTCCCATGATTTCACCCATCTCTCCGTGTTCGTCTGTGGTCCAGGCGGTTATTTCTAACTCGTCGGGCAGGGATGATTTATCGAGCACCAGCGAGTGATAGCGGGTCACCTGAAAGGGCGAGGGCAAGTCTTGAAACACGCCGATCCCCTTGTGGTGTACCGCTGAGAGTTTGCCGTGCATAATTTCCGCAGCTTGCGTAATCTTGGCCCCATAGACGCAGCCGATTGCCTGATGGCCCAAGCAGACGCCGAGCACCGGGCAGCGATCGTGCAGCTGCGCGATCAGCGACATAGAAATGCCCGCATCGGTTGGGGTGCCTGGGCCGGGGGAGATAATAATCGCATCGGGCGCCATGTGTTCAATCGACGCGACATCGTGGGCATCGTTGCGCAGCACCTGCACCTGTGCGCCCAGCTCGCGCAGATACTGCACGAGATTGTAGGTAAACGAATCATAATTATCGATCATCAACAGCATGTCTAGTTCTCATCTCTCAAGCTGTGCTCGGCTGCGGTTGCGCACAATTATATCAGCTGCCCTCGGCGATACCTTTTATTGCTCGGGCCGATCGTCTCGTCGGATTGCATCATGCATCTATTAGTCGCAACACCGGGCGGGCAGGATGATCGGGAGGGCGTGGTCTCGCTGGGGCAAACGCCGGCACAGATCGTATTTTTGTGTGCGCAGGATACCCATCTGGGATTGCTGAGCCTCGGCGCCGAGCGCCTGCCAGCAGACTACCCGAGCGTGCGCACGGCGAACTTGACCCACCTGAGCCGCCCCGCCTCCATGGACTTATACCTCGATGAGGTGCTGCGCCATGCGCAGGTCATAGTCGCCTCCTTGTTGGGCGGCCAGAGCTATTGGCCCTATGTGGTCGAGCAACTGCGCGAGCTTTCGCAGGCGGGCACCTGTGCGCTGGTGTTGGTACCGGGGGACGATCAGCTCGATCTGGAGCTGATGGCACAGGGCAGTGTTGCAGGCGAGGTCAGCGAGCGCATCTGGCGCTATCTGTGCGAGGGGGGTGCGGATAATATGGCGCATCTGTACAGCTATCTTGCCCAGCAGTTTTTTGCCGAGTTATCGCTGCCCTTGCCGCCACCGCTGCCCGCTGTGCCTCTGGCGCGCGCGCAGGTGTACGTGCCAGAGGCTTGGCGCGATCTTTCGCACCTGCACAGCGCCCTACCAGAGGACGCACCACGGGCGATGTTAATTTTTTACCGCGCCCACCTGCAAACACGCAACACAGATGCCATAGATGCGCTGATTGAACACCTGTGCGAGGCGGGGCTAAAACCGCTGCCGGTGGCAGTGGCCTCGCTGCGGGCGCGCGCCTGCTTGGATTTTGTCAATCATATCGGCACCGATCTGGGCGTTATTTTGAACACCACCGGTTTTGCCATCGGTGGGGATGGCGCCTCCCTGAGTGCCGATGTGCCGGTGTTGCAGGTGATACTGGCCAATAGCGATGAGACCTATTGGCGCGAGTCGAGCGCGGGCATGGGGGCATCGGATATCGCCATGAATGTCGCCATGCCGGAGATGGACGGGCGCATCATCACCCGCGCGGTGAGTTTCAAGCAGTTAATCCGCCGCTCGCAGCTAACCCAGAGCGACATCATCGCCTATCAGCTCCAGCCCGATCGGGCGCGCTTTGTGGCCGAGCTGGCGCGCCGCTGGGCGCGCTTGCAGCAGTTGCCCAACGGGCAAAAGCGCGTGGCCATTTTGCTGGCCAACTATCCGAGTCGCGATGGGCGTATCGGCAATGGGGTCGGCTTGGATACACCGGCCTCCACCGTGGCGGCGCTGCACGCCCTGGCCGATGCGGGCTATTCGATAGCCGATGAGCTGCCGCCCGATGGCACCGCGCTGGTACAGCACCTGCTCGGCACCGTGACCAATGATTTGGATCAACAGGCCACGCGCCCGGTGTGGCAGAGCTTATCCTTGGCCGATTACCAGCGCCATTTTGCGGCTATGCCAGAGTCGGCACAGCAGGCGGTGTTGGCGCGCTGGGGCGATGCGGCGCAAGACCCACACGTGCGCACCGGTCGCATCACCATCGCCGGCTGGCGCTGCGGGGGCGTGTTTATCGGCGTGCAGCCGAGTCGGGGCTACGATGTGGATTTGTCGGCCAGCTATCACGACCCAGACCTGGTGCCGCCGCACGCGTATCTGGCCTACTATTTTTGGTTGCGCGAGCACTGGCGCTGCGATGCGATTGTCCACTTTGGCAAGCACGGCAATCTCGAATGGCTGCCGGGCAAGGGCTTGGCGCTCTCGCGTTTTTGCTGGCCGGAGATCGCGCTGGGGCCCATGCCGCATCTGTATCCTTTTATCGTCAACGACCCGGGCGAGGGGGCGCAGGCCAAGCGCCGCGCTCAGGCGGTCATCATCGACCATCTGATGCCGGCCATGATGCGGGCAGAAACCTACGGTGAGCTGACAGAGATCGAGTCGATGTTGGACGAGTACTATCAGGCGCTCGGCCTAGATGCACGGCGCGCCAACTATTTGTGCGAGGAGATCGTGCGCCGTGCGCGCGCGATCAACCTGCACGCAGAGGTGCGCGAGGAGAAGCAGTCCGGCGAGTTGCTGATGGCGCTCGATGCCTATCTGTGCGAGCTAAAAGAGGCGCAGATTCGAGATGGCTTGCACACGTTTGGCCACTCGCCAGCGGATGCCATGCGCATCGACACCCTGATGGCGCTGGTGCGCCTGCCACGTTCGGAGGCAGCGCCCGGCGATGAGAGCTTGCTGCGCGCACTCAGTCGCGATCTGAACTTGCCGCAAGATTACGATCCACTGTGCGATGCCGACTACGCCCTGCCCTGGGAGCATGCGCGCCCAGATGTGCTGGCGCAGATCGACCCGAGCACTTGGCGCACCCTGGGGGATACGCGCG
>CAZROX010000113.1:3030-5096 GCA_964601845.1 uncultured Halothiobacillaceae bacterium | reverse complement strand
AGAGATTTTGGTACAGGCCGCCCTAGATTGCATACCACAAGATACGCCAACACGGGTATTGGAGCTGGGAACAGGCTCTGGTGCAATTGGGTTGGCGGTCGCGGCCAATCGCCCCCAGTGTACGGTCGAGGCATGCGATAACAGCGAGGCGGCGCTCCAGGTGGCACGGCACAATGCCGCCACACTCAACATCGACAATATTCATTTCTTTTATAGCGATTGGTACGACACCATCGGCCATAAAACGTTTGACCTGATCCTATCCAATCCACCCTACATCCCACAGGCAGACCCACACTTGATGGGAGATATTGCACACGAGCCGCGCGCAGCGCTGGTTAGCGGTGCAGATGGACTCGATGCCCTACGCTGCCTGATTAGCGGCTGTCACACCTATCTGGGCGCGGGCGGTCGGATTATGCTCGAACACGGGTACGATCAGGGCGAGGCGGTCCGGGCGCTGATGCAACATGCCGGGCTACAACAGATTACCACCCTGTATGATCTGGCACAGCACGCGCGCGTCACCTGTGGCTTGCAGCCAAATTAGAGCCAGTGCAGAAAAACTAGGTACCGGTTTTTGTTTTTAGCAGCACATCGCGCGCACGATTGATCTGCATCGCCAGATAATCTGTGCCACCACGATCCGGATGCAGGCGCGCTATCAAGTCTTTGTGGGCGGCACGAATTGCAGCCACATCGGCAGAGATATCCACCCCCAAAAGCGCGGCGGCATCGGCTGGCAACATACTGTGCTCAGCGCCACTTGCCCCCCCCGCTTGCGCTTGCGACACCTGCCATTCTGGTCGCTCGCGCTGGGCGTAGAGCAAGAGCAGATGCAAGGCGGCAGGGTCCTGCTGCAGACACTGAGTATATAGCGCCTGTAACTGCTCGACATTCATGGCACTGAGCAATTGTTGGGCAAAGTCTCCGCCAAGCACACGCCCATCTATCTTGCCAGTTGCATGGTTCAACGTGAATAACAGCATTCTGGTACGAATCTGCCGAGGCGAGGCACCCGCTGAGCGGGTCGTATAGAGTTTGAAAATAAAAGGCAGGCTGCGAATAACCCAAGGCAGCAGTTTAACCAACAGGAGTCCAGCGGCACTGATTGCACCGAAAACAAAGTGTGCTCTACCGCTAACAACCGCAACGATTAACAACACACAGCCGACCCACAGCATCCACTTAAGCCAATAGCCTGTGCCCTCTGTACGCGCTTTGCTACGGATAAATTGCCAGAGCGCCCACCCTGCCACCAATAACACTAACAACAAAAATAGCTGAGGAATCAATTAGCCCACATCAATCATTTAATAAAAATTGCACGCATATATAGCGCCGATTGCATCACTGAAATAAATTTAGCCTTCATATACAAAAAGCTTTTCCATGAAATCGTACATATTTTTTTCTATGTCGATTATTTTAGCTGGAATAGTATTATTCACAAAGAAGCTTTGATTCAACATCGCATCATAGGCATCATCATCCTGATCCAGCTCGATAACTTTCTGAATCATGTTTTGATAGGTTCCACAATCATGCAGATTGACAAATGCTTTGGTATTAAAGTATTGATGGACATTTTCTGCACCAGAATAAATGGCGATACTGCCACCCAATAAAACATTAGGCAACTTCTCTGTAATGTAATCATCCGCAATACTATTTTCAAAACATATAACAAATTTATAATCTTTAAATAACGCTTGGTTCAAAGCGTTCAATTTAGGCACTGAGTTAACCTTAAAACCAGTCACACGATTGCTATCTAACACCAGTGCGCCAGGATGCTTTTCCAATAGTTCAGGGGGGATTTTTCTATTATTCAAGACAGCACCATAGCAATGTACGGGTTTATATTTAGACAAGGCTTGGCAAAACTCAATACGGTGACTCCACTTGGAATCACCTACTACAAAAGCACAAAAATATTTTTTTTCACTTCCGGTTAATCGCTCGTCAGATTTGATAAATTTTTGGCAATTACCAAAATACTCATGCATAAAATATGGAAAATTCAAAATATTTTTTCCAACGATATTATTTGTTAAAATAGCATA
>CAZROX010000113.1:0-2930 GCA_964601845.1 uncultured Halothiobacillaceae bacterium | reverse complement strand
TATATTGACAGAGTGAATTACCCAATCACAGGCAGCATCCGATGGCACCTCTCTCACATAACTTTTAATCAATTCAATAAATTTTGAATCCGCATGCGAGAAATCGTCTGAAAAATTAATAAACCTTGCTGTTGGCTTAACAGACTTCACAAACCGCACACTGCATCAATTGACACACATCGAGTTGCTCTGCCCCAGCAGGTGAAGTCACGCCAAAACAATAGTCTAGGACAAAGAGGAATTAACACAGCCCGCGCCACTATTTTAGTGGTATTTTTCCATCGTATAGTGCCCCGGCTCTCGGCGCCTGTGACGCACCATGTTGCGCAACTCAAGTTGGGCACTCACATCGGCGATCATATTTGAATTGCCACACATCATCACGTGCGAGTTCTCCGGTGTGATGGGCACACCGACTCGATCCTCTAATACGCCATTGGCAATCGTCTGTGGAATGCGCTCGCTCAGCGCATTGGGCATCGGCTCACGCGTTACATAAGCCAGAAAATGAAATTGATCGGGGTGTGCGCTGCACAAATCAGCAATCAGGCGCTGGTAGGTCAGCTCCTCTTGTGTGCGCACCGAAAAGCACAACACCACATGCTCAAATCTCTGCCAGGGTGCATCGGTCTGTAAAATTGATAAAAATGGCCCTATGCCGGTACCTGTGGCCATCATCCACAAACAGGGGACATCCGGCACCTCATCGACAACCAAAAAACCGGTAGGCGCACCCACCATTACCTCGCTACCCGGTTGCAACTCAAATAGCTTGGGCGACAGTGGCCCTTCTGGGACTATATTAAAATAAATCTCCAGCTCTGCTTGCGATGGTGCATTGACCAGCGAGTATGGTCTCGCTAGCACTTTGCCATCCACAGGCAGGCCAATACGCACAAATTGCCCGGCGGTAAACCCCGGCAAAGGCGCTGCTATTTTTAACGTACACAGCCGCTCACTATGGCGCTGGTTCTGCCTTACAATGCCACTTTGCCAACCCACAGCTACACTCCAAGCCAACCCATAGCTATACAATTATCTCAAATAACATGTGAGCCCTATTCTACACCAATCACTGCGATCTAAAGGTACATAAAAAACGGTATGCAAAAGAACAGCTATCTCTACGGCATTACCTTGGCATTGATCGGGGCTATCTGCCTGAGCACCAGTGGTTTAATGTTGCGCTTAGTGGACAGTGCAACTGGCTGGCAGCTGTTGTTCTACCGCGGTCTGACACTCACCATTGTCCTGACGCTCATCTTGGCCATTTACTACCGACGCACATTTTTTACCCGATGTCGCGCCATCGGGCTGCGTGGGCTGATAGCCGGAGTCGCGTTAGGCGCGGGCTCCTGCGCGTATATCTATGCCATTTTGCTGACCAGTGTCGCCAATGTCATGTTCATCTTGGCGCTATCACCCTCTTTGGTGGCACTGGCGGGTTGGCTGTTTATCGGCGAGCGCTTCTCCCGTGCCGGATTGGTTGCGATTGTGTTCTCTATCGGTGGTATCGGCTTGATGCTGGTTGATCAGATTGCGCTCGGGCGTTGGCAGGGCAATCTAGTTGCCTGTCTGATCCTGTTGTCTTTTATCGTCTATCTCCTGATTGTGCGCAGCTCAAAGCATATCGATATGTTGCCTTGCATGATAGTCGGCGGCATCACAACCACCACCATAGCCTATATTTTTGCGGATAACCTCAGTATATCGACCCACGATCTCACCATTGCATGCAGCATGGGTGGTGTACAGTTTTTGCTGGGATTTGGCTGCCTAACGCTGGCCACCAAATACATATTGGCGACCGAGGTGGCCTTGATGTCACTCGCCGAGCCAATACTGGCGCCGATTTGGGTCTGGCTATTGTTAAGCGAGACACCGAGCACAAGCACCCTGATCGGCGGCTGCATTGTGCTGATCTCCGTTATCGGCTACTGCATCACAGAAATCCACACAGAGCGGGCGGCAAAGCGGGCTAAATTATCTGCGCTAACATGATCTCTGGTCGGTTGTAATCCAACTGAATCTGGCGTCTGTCGGCACCCACTTGCAGCACGAGGCTGGGAAATCCGTGCTGTGTCAGCTCGCGCGCCAAGTCAATCTGTGCCATCAGTTGCTGCTGTATCTCATCCGACTCCAGTTTGCGTGCATAATCTGTGCGCGCAAGACCTAGCCCGACCGCCAAATCGGTTAGCACAGTATTATCCGATGGGTTTTTTGCATGCAGATAATAAGCCTGCTGAATAGCGAGGATCATCTGGCGCTCAATGTGTGCTGAGTCTAGGTCATCGACCAGCGCACCTGCCGCCAATACGGCCCGACAAGCGGGATAGGTCGATCGACGCGGCTGACAAACCTGCCAAAAGTCAAAGTTAAATTCGGTGCCAGGGATAACCTGCTGAATCTGTTGCCAGGTCTGCTGTAGCTTGCTCTGCATAGCCAACGGCATGATCTGATCGGAATCAGGTGCCAAACCACCGAGCACATAGCGCACGCACAAGCGATCATCTAGTTGGCGGCAAAGCGCCTGCCAGCAGGGGCGAAAACCCCAGCACCAACTGCACATGGGGTCGTGTACATAGTAGAGAGTATCTGCGCTCATCTGGCAAGCGCGCCAATAAGCGCTACAGGTTATGCATCAACCCAAACAAAACTGCGGTGAGTACGAGACTCGATACAATCACACCGCGTATCGTCGCAATCGGGCCGAGCTTGCCAAACAAGCCGTTGAGGGCGACCAAAAACACCAGCAAGCAGGGGATGACAAAGCCTAGGTCATCCAATGAGACTCTACCAAAACCCTCGCTGACATTGGCAGATAGCGTACCGTGCTTGGATGCCAACATGCCGAACACTGCCGGCCCAGAGAGGAGCGTGTTGGTACGTGATGCCAACAGCGCCTTAGCGGCCGCTACCGGAACAGTGCC
>CAZROX010000112.1:0-5130 GCA_964601845.1 uncultured Halothiobacillaceae bacterium | reverse complement strand
AAGCACGGAAGCAATCGTGGAGTGTGCTATGATTTCACCATTATTAGGGCTTCAAAAACCCACACTAAAAAGCACGGAAGCAATCGTGGAGTGTGCTATGATTTCACCATTATTAGGGCTTCAATAACAGACACTGACACACCAGATAAACCGTGTGCAAGTCGACAGCCGCGCACTTTTTTATAGCGGCAATTCACAGGATCCGCATCGGGATGCATGCATAAAATGGGCGATTCTTCTCACAGCTCAACCAAGCGTACCCCACCGCGCGGCTACTCTCAGGAGCATCTTGAGGGGCGGCGCGCTTGGTTTGAAAGCCACACCGGCCACGAAATACCTAAACTAACCTTAGAAGACCCACAAGCCTATAAAGGGCTGGTCGAAAACCAAGTGGGCTATATGGCCCTGCCAATCTCCGTGGCCGGGCCGCTAAAAATTCAAGGCACCTACGCTCAGGGCGAGTACTACCTGCCACTGTGCACGCTAGAGGGCACCTTGGCCCTGTCGATGACGCGCGGGCTGTACCTCACCGCGCTCTCCGGTGGCATCGTCAGCCAGCACATCGACCAAAAGCTATCGCGCAGCCCGTTGTTTGCCATGGATACCATCAACTCGGCCTACAAGTTCCGCCGCTGGGCCGAGCAGCACATCGAGCAGATCGCCGCCGCAGCCCAAACCACAACGCGGCACGGCAAGCTGCTGCGCATCGAATACTACCTGATGCACAATCGCGTCATTTTAGATATGCAATACCACACCGCCGAGGCGGCGGGGCAAAACATGGTCACCATCGCAACCCAAGCCGCCTGCCAGTGGATTGAAGCGAACTACCCTGAGCCTGACACCATCGACTACGCCATCATCGAGAGCAACTTTGCCGGCGACAAAAACGCCTCCCACAGAAACAATGTCTCGGGTCGTGGGCACCATGTCATTTGCAGCACCATGATTCCCGAGCGCTACATGAAGAAACTACTGCGGGTCAATGTCGAGTCCTTAGTGGCCAATACCATCGACAAACAGATCGGCTCCAGCATGGCTGGGGTGAGCGGCATGAATATCCATGCGGCCAACGCCCTGGCGGCACTCTATTTGGCACTGGGGCAAGATGTCGCCTGCATCGTCGAGAACTGCGGCGGCTCGGTCATCTACGAGATGAAAGAGGGCTGTGTTTACGCCTCGCTCAGCATGCCCTCTATCACCGTGGGCACGGTGGGGGGAGCAACGCGCCTAACCCAGCAGAAAAAGCACCTAGAAATACTCGGCTGTACCGGAGAGAATGGCTCGCGCAAACTGGCTGAGATCGTGTGCGCTGCCGTATTGGCCTTGGAGATTTCCCTTGCCGGTTCAATCATTAGCAATGAGTTTTCCTCCGCACATGCGCAATTCGGACGATAAAAAACCCTCATTTTTTCATCGTTTTTTGCAAGATGAGCAGCTAAAGAAACAATACGCTTTTATGGGGGAGCCGCCCACGCTAACGGCGCGGGTATTCCATAGATCGTTTCAAATTTTCAGCTCGATCGTGTTCACGATCTGGTGCCCGCTCTCCAAGCGCGGCACAGAGCACATACCCGCCCCACCGTTTATTATCTGTAGCAACCATTCGAGCCATATGGACAGCGCCGCGCTCATGTACGCCAGTGAAATGGATTTTAGCAAGTGCGGCATGGTCGCCGCCTACGATTACTTTTTTCAAAACAAGCACCGCCGCAATTTGTTGTCGCTGCTGATTAACCTGATCCCCGCTAATCGCGACACCAACCGCCAGACACTGGCGCAACTCATGGTGGCCTGCCAAGAGTTTTTGTCGCATGATGATCGGATTATCGTAATCTACCCAGAGGGCACCCGCTCGCTCAACGGCGAGCTAGACACCTTTAAAAAAGGCGCGGCGATGATCGCAACCGAGCTAAACATACCGATTCTGCCCGCCTATATAGACGGCGCCTACGAGGCGCTGCCCAAGTCTAAACTGCTGCCCAAGCCCAAGCGCATCCGGGTCTGCTTTGGCGCGGCCATCTATCCCAATACAGGCGAGACGACCAGTAATCATGGAAAATACAATAAAATGAACGAGGAGCTGATACAGAGTATTCGTACACTACACGATCAAGTAAAACCACATTAGTTATGAAGTACGCACACATGAAGTGGTGGGGCTGGGGCGATGAGGGCACCACCTACGACCACGCAAGCCGCCCCGGACTCTGGCCATACTTTGAGAGCCACCTAGAGATTACAGAGCACCGCACCTGCCCCGTCCCCACCCTCGATGAAATCACCCTACCCGCGCAGAAACCCAACGCGGAGTTTATCGACGCCCTGAGCACAATCTTGGCCGAGAATCAGATACAGACGGATAAAAAAACCCGCCTGAGCCATGCCACCGGCAAAAGCTACCGCGATCTGCTACTACTCGGGCACAGGCTAGTGCCCCACGCACCGGACTATGTCATCTTCCCCAACAACGAGGCAGAGGTTATCGCCATTGTGCAGGCCGCGCACCGCCACTGTGTGAACCTAATCCCCTATGGCGGTGGCTCGAACATCGTCGGCGCCCTAACGCCCAAAAGCACCGATCAGCGCACGGTCGTGTCGCTAGATATGTGCCATATGCACCGCGTGCTATCGGTGGACCAAGAATCGCACACCGCCTGTATTGAGCCTGGGGTATACGGGCCACATCTGGAGCAGCAGCTGGCCGAGCACGGCATGACAATGGGGCACTTTCCAGACTCCTTCATGCACAGCACCCTAGGCGGCTGGGTTATGACGCGCTCGGCCGGTATGCAAAGCGATGTCTACGGCAAAATCGAAGACATGGTGATCGGGCTGCGATTGGTGACACCGAGCGGCACCCTGGTGACGCGCAATGTGCCCAAAAGCAGCAACGGCATAGATGTGCGCCAGCTGTGCATCGGTAGCGAGGGCATACTCGGCGTGCTCACCCAACTGGTGATGCAGGTGCACAAGCAACCGCAAAGCGAGCTGTGGCACGGCTGGACATTCCCCAATGTACAGGCGGGTATCGACGCGATGCACACCTGCTATCGCAAGGGCCATATCCCCACGGTGGCCCGCCTCAGCGACGAGCTGCGCACCAGCTTTTCATTTGCCCTGAGCCAGCGCAAAAACTACCTGCAAACCAAATTGAGCCAGGTGTTCAAATGGTACTTTAGCAACATCAAGGGCGTGCGCTTTAGCACCTGCTGCATGTCCACCGTCAAGTACGAGGGCAGCCCGCGCGAAATCAAACAAAAGCAACGTCAGGTGGCAAAAATCTACCGACAATACGGCGGGGTGTGCCTTGGCAGCGCTGTGGGCAATGCGGTCGCCAAGGGCAAGTTCGACTTCCCCTATCTGCGCGACTACATCATGCAGTACTGTATTTTGGCCGATGTCAGCGAAACGGCCACCAGTTGGGGCGAGCTAAAACCCTGCTACGAGGCCTGTCGCCGCTCGATTTTACAGGCCATTGAAAAAACCGGAGTCGCAGGTTGGGTCGGCTGTCATATTAGCCACAGTTACCATACGGGGGCGAGTCTGTATTTTACGTTTGGCTGCAAGCAGGTGGCCGGTATGGAGCTGGAGCAATACCTGCAAATTAAAAAAGCCGCCGAGGATGCATTTATGCAAAACAATGCCACCCTATCGCACCATCACGCCGTCGGCAGCGAGCATCTGCCGTGGGTCGAGGCGGATATATCGCCGGTGGGCGTGCTCGCCATTCGCGGCCTAAAAGACACCCTCGACCCCAACGGCATTATGAACCCGGGCAAGATTATCCCATCGGACACGCCGCTGGAGGACTGGGGGTTGCAAGGGATACCGATCACCACACCAACCGATCACTAACAAAAGCTGTGCAAGAGTCAGAGTTTAACGACTACCCAACCTGGCACGATGCCGACAACCAGCCCATTGCGTGCGAGGAGAAGATAAAAGTACTGCGCGAAAATTACCGCGAACTGTACCAGCAATTACAGGACTGCTTCGAGGATGCACTCTTAATGCAGTGCGATGAACAAGAATTTCGCACCATACTACACGCGCTGGTCGAGAAGCTGGTCAATCCGTATCGGGGTCGATAATCTGCACATCAAATGCGCGCTCGTGCGCCCAAGCGGGTATCCGCTCGCGCGCTTGCGCCACCGCCGACAAATCAATCGTTGCACAGCACTCACCGGGCACCTCGCCCAACTCTGCCAGCACCTCCCCCCAAGGCGAGATAATCATCGAGTGGCCATAGGTACGCCGCCCCCCGCCATGCAGGCCGCACTGAGCCGCTGCGATAACAAAGCTGCCCGTTTCGATCGCGCGGGCGCGCAACAGCACCGACCAGTGCGCCCGCCCCGTCGTTTGGGTGAAGGCGGCGGGGATATTGAGCATCTGGGCGCCGCCTTGCGCCAGCGCGCGGTAGAGCTGTGGAAAGCGCAGGTCGTAGCAGATAGATAACCCAAAGTTGCCCAGCTCGGTGCGCGCCACAACCGCGCGCGCACCGGCCTGAAAGCTGTCGGACTCTCGGTAGGTTTCCCCGCCACCGAGGGCGACATCAAACAGGTGTAGCTTGTCGTAGTGAGCCAAAATATCCCCGCGACGACCAATCACATAGCTACGATTGAGCAGGTGTGTGCCGCATTGGATAATCAGCGAGCCGACCAGTAGCATCACCTGATGGCAGCGGGCGGCAGCGCGCAGCATCGCCAGAGCGGGGTCCTGTGCCTCGGTGTAGGTTTTGGCAACAAGGCCCGATCTATCCGGCTCGATCAGGCTACAGGTTTCAGGGGTGGCAATAATCTGTGCACCCGCCAAGGCTGCCCGCTCGATGCGCTTTTGCAGATCATCAATATTGATGTCCATATCGGGGCAAGCGGTATTTTGAATGCAACTGATCGAGTGCGTGCGCAAGCTACTTACCTATAAGAGCAGAGCGCGGGCCGTGCTCTGTGGGTTGATACGACTGCATCGGTGTCACCAAGCGGTTAGACCAAGCATGGTTTGCCTAAACAGCGGTGTTGCAACGACAACTGCGCGCCAGACAACCGCTAACAGCACAGCCAGACAAAAACAAAACAGGGCCAGCAAACGCCAGCCCTGACAAAAAAACCGAGCGATCAGTTAGATGAA
>CAZROX010000111.1:0-5379 GCA_964601845.1 uncultured Halothiobacillaceae bacterium | reverse complement strand
TGCCATGTCTCGGTGAGCTCATGCCGATTAGCGACTTTTTCGATCGCGCGCAGTCCATTGGAAAAACCACATAGGGGTGCCACGCCGGCATTCATCAGCCTGGTGGCCCAGTCATCTGAAATGCCCTCGGCCAAGCTGCCGAGCATGATCGCTGGCGTGCCGGTTAATTGGCTGGCACGCTGCATCGCCGCAACGGCTGGCTGCCAAACGGCATCGCTACATCGGTCGGCACGCGGGAAGTCGATGACCAGCACCGAGGCATCGACCCATGGTCCCATCATGCTGACAAAGGTGCTGCACATTTTTTCCTCATCTCCCCAGATGAAAGTGTGGTAATCCAGCGGGTTTGAAATGGTGACCAATGGCCCTAGGCTCGCAGCAAGCGCGGCGGCCTGAGATTCTGGAATGGGCGGCCAGCTCAGCGCCATGGAGTCGCTCAGATCGGCCATCATGCCTGTCTCGCCGCCGGAGCAGCACATGGCGCTGATCCGCTGACCACCCAAGGGGCCGAACAGATGCAGGAGTTTTAAAGTCTCCAGCATTTCTTCGAGTGTATCGACTTCTAGCACACCGCATTGCGCCAAAAAAGCCGAGGATGCTGCCGCATCGCCCGCCAGCGCCGCCGTGTGCGAGCTGGCCGTACTTTGCGATGCCGCTGTCTTGCCCAGCTTAATCGCCACGAGATACTTGCCAGCAGCGCGCGCCTCTTGGGCCATCTGAGCAAAATCTATCGCATCGACGATGCCCTCGATATAGAGACCCGCTGCGCTCACCCGCTCATCGGCCAACAGAGTGCGGGCCATGTCGCTCAGCGTTGTCTGTGCTTGATTACCGACGCAGGCGATATAGGCCAGTGGCACGCCACGGGTTTGCATGCTCATGTTGATCATGATGTTGGATGACTGGCTGATTAGGGCGATGCCGCTCTCTAGGGCGCACCCGCCATGCTGATCGGGCCAAAGTATCGCGCCATCGAGATAGTTGAGCACCCCATAGCAGTTTGGCCCTAGCAGTGGCATGTCGCCTGCCGCTGCAATCAGATCATCTTGCAATGCGATATTGCCGACCTCGGCAAAGCCCGATGCAAAACAGACGGCGCCTCCACAGCCGCTTGCCGCCAGCTCGGCCGTTACACCGATCACCGCATGCCGATTGATGCCCAAAAATGCGGCATCCGGCCCAGCAGGTAAATCGGCCACACTGCGGTAGCAGGCAACGCCATTAATGGCATCGCGTGTTGGATGCACTGGCCAGATATCCCCAGCAAAGCCACTTTTTTTGCATTGCTCGATGAGATTACCCGCCCACCGACCGCCAAAAACAGCGATAGATTTTGGTCTGAACAACCGCGAGAGATCGCGCATGCTAGGCGTCTAATGGGCGCAACAGATCGCGACTGATAATGTGACGCTGAATTTCTGAGGTGCCATCCCAGATGCGCTCCACCCTGGCATCGCGCCAAAAGCGCGCCAGTGGCAGATCGTCCATCAACCCCATGCCACCGTAAACCTGAATCGCCTCGTCGGTGACGCGAGCGAGCATTTCCGATGCGTAGAGCTTGGCCGAGGCAATCTCGCGATTAGCTGGCAATCCCTGATCGAGCCGCCAGGCCGATGACAGGGTCAGCCAGTCAGCCGCATCGATCTCGGTAATCATGTCGGCCAGTTTAAAGCTGACGCCTTGGAATTTGCCGATCTGTTTGCCGAACTGTTTGCGCTCGGCAGCATAGCGCAGCGCATAATCAAACACGCGCCTCGCCCGGCCAACGCACATCGTGGCAACGGTAATACGGGTGGCGTACAGCCAAGTGTTCATCACCTCAAAGCCCCCATCCACCTGGCCTAAAACCTGTGCATCGGGCAACCGGCAATCCTCGAACTTGAGGATCACATTGTGATAGCCGGTGTGGGAGACCGAGCGATAGCCCGGCAAGACAGAAAAGCCCGGCTGCCCGCGGTCGACGAGAAAACAGGTAATGCGTTTTTTTGCACCATGGGGGGTTTCATCCACCCCTGTGGCAACAAAGACGATGAAGAAATCGGCGTGGTCGCCGCCGGAAATAAAATGTTTGGTGCCGTTGATCAGCCAGTCGCCAGCATCGCGTTTTGCCGTGGTGTTCATCCCGCGCACATCAGAGCCGGCATCCGGCTCGGTCATGGCCAGCGCGTCCATGCGATCGCCACGCACCGCTGGCATCAGATACTTTTCGATCTGCTCGCCCTCGCAGGCCATCAGGATATTTTGTGGGCGACCAAAGAAATGGGTGAGCGCCATCGAACCGCGCCCGAGCTCGCGCTCTAGCAGGGCAAACTCCAAATTGTTCAACCCGCCACCGCCCACCGACTCGGGAAAGTTGGGCGCATAAAAGCCCATCTCAAGCACTTTTGCCTTGATCGCCGCACCCATGTCGGCCGGCACCTGCCCGAGCTTTTCGACCTCATCCTCGAGTGGGTAGATCTCGTTCTCGACAAAACGGCGCACGGTGGAGACGATCGTCTCCTGCTCTTCGGTCAATCCAAACTGCATAGCTCTCCTGCTTTGTTGCGCTTCGCGTTTATTGCACGCCGAGGACGCGCTCGGCACCGTCGGGTAATGCGAGATTAGCATGCGCCTTGGCATAGGCTGCAAGCTTGCTGGCTACGGCCGCACTCGGCAGGCTCGATGAGCGATTGTCGGTATCGACATGCAACAGCAGATGCTCGCCCGTCGCCAACAAGGTGCCGCCACTCTCATAAAAATAATGGAACAGATGCAGCTGTTTGCCGACAGCGGCCAGAACCTGTGTGGTGATATAGATTTCTGCACCAGCTTTGATCTCGTGCAGATGCCGGATATGTGTCTCTAGCGTGAAGTAGTTGCCGCCCGCCTGAATATAGGCCGCATCAACCCCACACAGACGCGTGAACACATCGGCAGCTTGCGAGAGGCAGTCCATAGAGCGCGCATCGCTCATATGGCCGTTGGCATCTATCCACTCGGGTGGTACCAGCTGGCGCCAGGTCTCTAGCTGCTGCGTCATATCGGTATTTGCCGTGTCTGGCGCCCCTTTGTAGAGCGCCGCCTCCCATGCGAGCAGCGTTTTGCCAGCGCCCCAGTCGTTGGCTTTTAACGCCTGCAGGATGGCGACCAGATTTTTATCGCGAATACGCTCCAGCTCGCGGATGCTATGCATACCGGATTGGGCATCGGACTGGTCAGAAATCGTCTTTGCCAGCTCATCTGTCAGCTCTGGCACGTCCATGAGTTTGGTCCAGGGCCATTTGAGGCAAGGGCCAAACTGGGCGATAAAATGCGCCATGCCAGCTTCGCCACCAGCGACTCGGTAGGTCTCAAACAGGCCCATCTGTGCCCACCTCAGGCCAAAGCCAAAGCGGATGGCATCGTCAATTTCTTGGGTGTTGGCGATGCCATCCTTTATCAGCCACAGCGCCTCGCGCCAGACCGCTTCGAGAAACCGATCGGCAATAAACGCTTCGATCTCTTTGCGGACATGCAAGGGATGCATGCCGATCGCGCTATAAAATTCACGCGCCCGCTCTATCGTGCTATCGCTGGTTTGTTTGCCGGCGACCATCTCTACCAAGGGCAACAGATAGACCGGATTAAACGGATGCCCGACCATCAGGCGCTCCGGCCTGGTCATTTTGGCTTGCAGATCGGTTGGCATAATGCCCGAAGTCGATGAGCTGATAATGGCCGTTGCTGGCGCCGCCTGTTCGATCTCGGCATAGACGGCCTGTTTCACCTCCAGACGCTCCGGCACCGCCTCGACGATCAGCTGGGCATCGGCCACGGCATCGGCCACACTGCTGGCAAAATTTAGCTGGCCGCGTTTGGGTGCTGGCGCCCTGGTTAGGCGAGCCAGTGCCGCATCGGCATTGTCCATAATCTGAGCGATCTTGCGCGGCGCCTCCGGGTCGGGGTCGAACAGACTCACATCGACACCGTTTTGAATCAGCCTGGCCACCCAGCCACCACCAATCACCCCGCCCCCAATAACCGCTGCTACTGTGGGCTTTTTTGTCTGGTCACTCATACGAATCTACCCCAGATCTTGTTAGCGCGGCGCGCGTTTGGTCAGCCCCAGTCGCTCGCGAACCACCTCTGGCCCAATAATAGCTGCACCCATGTTCTCGGCAATATTCACCGCACGCTCAACTAGCTGCGCATTGGTGGCAAACACGCCGCGCGATAGATAGATATTGTCCTCTAACCCAACGCGGATGTTACCGCCCGCCAAAATAGCCGCCGCCGGATAGGCCATGGCATTGCGGCCAATAGAAAAGGCCGAGAATACCCAATCCGCTGGTATGTTATTCACCATCGCCATAAAGGTGTTCAGATCATCTGGCGCACCCCATGGAATGCCCATACATAACTGCACCAACGCTGTTTTCTCAATATGCCCCTGATCGACCAGGTGACGAGAAAACGCTAGATGGCCCGTATCAAACGCTTCGATTTCCGGTTTGACACCGAGCGCTTTCATCTGCTCTGCCATTTCAACTAGCATGGCGGTGCTATTGGTCATCACATAGTCGCCGTGCCCAAAATTCATTGTGCCGCAATCGAGTGTGCAGATTTCTGGCTGGCAATCCGCCACATGCAGCAAGCGCTCGGTGGCACCTGCCATATCGGTACCCTCAGGGTCGACTGGCAGAGGGGACTCCACCCCACCAAAAACCAAATCGCCACCCATGCCAGCTGTCAGGTTCACCACCACATCGGTGGCCGAATCCCGAATGCGCTCGGTGAGTTCACGAAACAGCTTTGGGTCGCGCGATGGCTGACCGGTCTGCGGGTCGCGCACATGGCAATGCACCACGGCAGCACCGGCCCTAGCCGCATCGAGTGCGCTGTTGGCGATCTGCTCTGGCGTTACCGGCACCTTGTCTGATTTGCCCGTGGTGTCACCCGATCCGGTGACTGCACAGGTGATGAACACCTCTCTATTCATGGCCAATGGCATGGTTTTGTTCCCTCTTATGATCTGCTTGAGTATGGGGAGTATAAACACCCTTGTGTATGAATCAAGCCCTAAGGTGCTGGTAGCGCAAAGAAAAGTCGATTAACGAAAGAATAGAGCGCAGATGTAACCCTTGGATGTCGATAGTCTAAAAGGCGAGGTGCTAGATTGGATGTTGCAAAATATTAGATGACTATATGATTCTTTACATTAAGCTTCCTGTGGATTGGAAAAAAGCTTTATCAAATGGAACAGTTGTCTATCGAGTCGTCTTGCGAAATGGGTACGAATTTGGACGCTACGTTTACGATGAAGTAGCGGATGTGCCAGATGGGGGACTGTACTAGATGCGGAAGATATCCTTCCGAGACCGAAAACCTATAAGGCACCTTGATGTTGAGAATAACATGCCT
>CAZROX010000110.1:0-5403 GCA_964601845.1 uncultured Halothiobacillaceae bacterium | reverse complement strand
TTGGCGCACCAATTGCAGAATCATGCGCTCTGCCTCGGCATCGGGGTAGTCGACCGATACATGCATTAAAAATCGGTCTAACTGCGCCTCTGGCAGGGCGTAGGTGCCCTCCTGCTCGATCGGGTTTTGGGTGGCCATCACTAAAAATATATCGCCGAGTGGGTAGCTTTTTTGGCCGATGGTGACTTGGCGTTCTGCCATGGACTCTAGCAGGGCAGATTGCACCTTAGCCGGTGCGCGGTTGATCTCATCGACCAAAACCAGCTCGTGAAAGATCGGGCCTGGGTGAAAACTAAATACGTGCTGCTCTGGGTTGTAAATATCTGTGCCGGTGATATCGGCAGGCAGCATATCGGGTGTGAACTGGATGCGCTGAAATTTGCAGGTGATCAGCTCGGACAGCGTGCTGATGGCACGCGTCTTGGCTATGCCAGGCGGCCCCTCAACCAACAGATGCCCATCGCATAGCAGGGCGATAATCAATCGCTCTACCAGTGCTGACTGGCCAATAATTTTTTGCTCAAGTGTCTCACGTAATGCGATAAACGCTGTAATTTCACTCATAATTTTTGCTAGTTTCTCTGGGTTGCTCTACAATTTAGGCGCTAGTATAAAACAGGCTGTAGAAGTTGTTGTGTGACATGCTGGAAAGGCACTACTTATGGCAAAAAAATCGCTAGCGCAGGCAGCCGTTAAAGTTGTCGCCCAGGTTTTGCATGAGCTCAAAATACAGATTCTCCCCAGGTTGCAGACCGATGCCGATGGCATCGAGCACGCCAGTATCGGTATGCAAACCCTCCGCCACCACATCGATCAGACGATTTGAAGATTGCGGCTCGTGGAAGATACACCGAGCGTGTGTCTGACGCAAGCGCGCACGCACGCGGCGCAGTTGCCTGTGAGAGACCTGGTGCGACAGCGATAGCGCACCGATGTTGTGCAGATGGTAAGCCTGCTCAAAATACTGATAGCCATCGTGTAGCACCACAAAGGGGCGCGCCTGTAGGCCGGCTAGCTGTGCGGTTAGGTCCGCATCGAGCTGTGCCAGTTTGTTTTTGGTTTTCCTGAGGTTTTTGCGATAACTTGCTTTATTTTCTGGGTAAATATCGCTAAGTTGCTCGAAAATGAACTGTGCAATGCCCAGCGCGTTATCTGGGTCGAGCCAAATATGTGGGTCGATGTTTCGTGTGGATGTGCGATCAGCTGCCGCTTCGTGCTCGTGGTGTTTGCCATGTTTGCCGTGGTCGTCATGCTCATCGTGCCCGTCATGGTCGCCGTGCCCATCATGGTCGTCGTGCCCATCATGCTCATCGTGCTCACCTTCGCTGTGACTGTTCGGCATCCGCTGCTTATCGCTCCGATGGTGATGCGCGGATTGCCAGTGTTTGCCGGTGCGCACTGGCAGTTTAATCAGTACTGCATTGGGCAGTACGGCAATTTTTTTAATGGTCTTTGGCAGGTTGTCCAGTCCAAATCCCATTTCAAATGTTGGGTCGATATAAAACACGACATCTGCATGTTGTAGCAGCCGAAACTGTGATGGGCGCAGCTGTGCATGATGCGGTGACTGGTGGTCACCTAGCAATAGATGCACCGGTGTTGTGTCGCAGGCGATGGCGCAGATTAGCGAGTGCAGCGGCTTGATAGTCGCCACTATGCCATTGCTGGCGGCACTGGTGCTGTACAGCATCAGCAGGGCGCAGAGGCTGTATCCTATTTTGAACTTTGAGTATATTTTGCGCATAAATGGTGCATCTCAACACGGATCGGATAAATGTTATATTATAACAAAACCAATCTAGGCAACGAGCTAAAACATGCAAAATTGCAATGGCTAAAAAACATGCACTCTCTGTCGATCGGCGCCCTATAGATACGGCCATCGTGCGCGCCGAGCAAATTTGTGCAGAGCGGGGGTTGCGTTTTACGCCCCTGAGGCGCGAGGTTTTGACCCATGTTTGGGCAAGCCCTCGCCCCATTAAGGCCTACGCCATACTCGATGCATTTCGCATGGGCTCGGTGAGTGCCTATCCACCGACGGTATATCGGGCGCTGGATTTTCTGTCGGCCAATGGCATGATTCATAAGCTTGCCAGCATCAACGCCTATTTTGGTTGCGCGCATCCGCTGGCGCATCTGGTGTGCTATGTATTGCTGTGCGAGTACTGTGGCAACTGCGAGGAGCACTGTAGCGACGTGCTCAACAGCACGGTGATGCAAATGGCACAGAAAAAGAATTTTCATTTGCGCGGCACCACGCTTGAAATTGTCGGCTTTTGTCAAACTTGCCACGAGGCCGGACATGCCTAGTCAGAATCTGATCGAGATGCGCCATGTCAATGTCAAACGCGGGCAAAAGTGGGTGTTGCAGGATATCTCGCTGACGATCGGCCCGCAAAATTTTATTACCCTAATCGGCCCCAATGGGGCAGGGAAATCGACCCTGTTGCACTGTCTGCTCGGCTTGCACTCACCCGATAGCGGCGTGATTGAAAGGGCTGCGCGCATCAAAATAGGCTATATGCCCCAGCGCCTGTCAATGACGGCGGTTATGCCGCTGAGCGTTTTGCGTTTTATCACGCTGCGCAAAAAATACGATGCCGCATCGCTTGAGCGGGCGGTGCACGAAACCGATACAGCCGCTGTTTTGCACCGTCCGCTATCTGGGCTATCCAGTGGCGAGATGCAGCGGGTGCTCTTGGCGCGCAGCCTGTTGGATGCCCCTCAGCTTTTGGTGCTCGATGAGCCGACCCAAAATCTCGATATAACGGGGCAGTTGAACTTTTACAAGCTGTTAAACAGCATTTACGCCGAACGCGGTTTGAGCGTGCTGATGGTGTCGCACGATCTGCACATGGTGATGGCCTCAAGCGATCAGGTTATCTGCTTGTACCACCACATCTGCTGCTCTGGCGCGCCTCAAAAAGTGGCGCGTGATCCGCAGTTTGGTGCACTATTTGGTCAGGATATGGCGCATATGATGGCTGTCTATCAACATAGTCACAGCCATAGCCATGACTGATCTCCTGCTGGAGCCTTTTGTCCTGCGGGCCTTGGCCGCGGGCCTAGGGGTCGCGCTGATGAGCGGTGTAGTCGGCTGCTTTGTGATCTGGCGCCGCATGGCCTACTTTGGCGACTCTCTATCGCATAGCGCGCTTTTGGGTGTTGCCTTGGGCATCGCCACTGGCATCGGCATCAATATTGGCATTTTGATTGTATGCATTGGCTTTTCGCTGGCGCTACTTTGGTTGCAGCAGCGAGATTTTTTGACGACCGACACGCTGCTGGGCATACTGGCGCACGCCGCGCTCTCTATCGGTGTGGTGACCCTGAGTTTACTCTCGCACGCCGTCGATCTGCACGGCTATTTATTTGGCGATATCCTGACGGTGACCGCATCAGACTTGTGGTGGATTTACGCCGCCGCCGGCATGGTGCTGTTGTTGAGTTGGATCAATTGGCCATCGATGGTGTTGATTACCATACACCGCGATCTTGCGGTGGCCGAGGGTGTGAATGCATTTTGGATGCAGGTGTTATTTATGTTGTTGATGACGCTGGTGGTGGCAGTCTCCTTCTCCATAGTCGGCATCTTGCTGATTACCTCTATGCTGATTATTCCGGCCGCCGCTGGGCGGCAGCTGGCACGCTCGCCAGAGGCGATGGTGGGGATGGCTATTTTGCTGGGGATGTTATCGGTCGTGCTCGGGCTGTGGTTTGCCCTGGCGTTTGATACGCCATTTGGCCCGACCATTGTGATGCTATCGGCGGCGCTATTTGTGTTGGTATACGTTGTGACGGGGTTGTTGCGGGGGAAATAAGTGGGTTAACGCTGAGTTTTTGACGCGTCGAACTATGTCCACACTTGAGTGCTGTCGGATGACAGCACTCAAGCAACACAAACAATCAACTCAGCGCAACCAGAACACTACTTGCAATCGAAGCGATCCAAATCCATCACCTTGGCCCAAGCGGCGACAAAGTCTTGCACAAATTTCTCTTGTGCATCCTTGCAGGCGTAGACTTCGGCCAGGGCGCGTAGCTGTGAGTTGGAGCCAAAGGCCAAATCTACCCGAGAGGCAGTCCACTTGACGGCACCGCTCGTGCGATCCTTGCCCTCAAATTCTTGCGCCGCATCGGAGGTAGGCTGCCATTCGATTGCCATGTCCAGCAGGTTGACGAAGAAATCATTCGTCAGGGTGTCGGTTTTGCTGGTGAAAACACCATGCTGGGAGTTGGCATGATTGGCACCGAGTACGCGCAAGCCGCCTATCAGCACCGTCATTTGCGGTGCGCTGAGCGTCAAGAGCTGTGCACGGTCGATCAACAAGGCCTCGGCGGGAACCGAGAGCTGCGCCCGCTGATAGTTGCGAAATCCATCGACAACTGGCTCTAGCACATTGAATGAATCGACATCTGTCTGCGCCTGAGTGGAATCGGCACGGCCAGCGGTAAAGGGCACTTTAATGTTGTAGCCCGCGTTTTTAGCGGCCATTTCTACGCCGGTACAACCGCCGAGCACAATTAAATCGGCCAGAGAAACCGGCTGCTCAAAATCGCATTGAATGGCTTCAAGTTTTTCCAATACTTTGGCCAGTTGTTCGGGTTGGTTAACCTCCCAGTTCCGCTGTGGTGAGAGGCGAATACGCGCACCATTGGCACCACCGCGCATATCGGAGCCACGGAAGGTAGAGGCAGCCGCCCAAGCGGTGGAGACTAGATCGGAAATCGACAGGCCGCAAGCGAGGATTCTATCCTTGAGCACGGCGATATCCGCATCTCTGAGCGATGAGTCGGCCGGTGGAATGGGATCTTGCCAAATCAGCTCTTCGGCGGGGACCTCTTTACCCAGATAGCGGGCACGAGGGCCCATATCGCGATGGGTCAGTTTGAACCACGCCCGTGCAAATGCATCGGCAAATTGGCTGGGATTCTCGTGGAAGCGGCGGGCAATCTTTTCGTAGTCCGGGTCCATGCGCATGGCCATGTCCGCTGTGGTCATCATCAGTGGGTGGCGCACAGCAGGGTTGTGTGCGGCGGGGGCAGTGCCACCATCGGAGCCGGCTTTGGGTGTCCATTGCTTGGCGCCGGCGGGGCTGGTGGTCAGCTCCCATTCATAGCCAAATAGGGCGTCGAAATAGCCGTTGTCCCACTGGGTTGGGTTGCTGGTCCACGGGCCCTCAAGGCCACTGGTGATCGCATCACCACCCTTGCCAGAGCCGTGGGTGCTGAGCCAGCCGAATCCCTGTGCCTCTAGGGGGGCCGCTTCTGGCTCCGGCCCGACATGGGATGGGTCACCCGCGCCATGGCATTTGCCGAAGGTGTGACCACCTGCGGTTAAGGCAACGGTTTCTTCATCGTTCATGGCCATGCGGGCGAAGGTCTCGCGGATATCGCGCGCCG
>CAZROX010000109.1:0-5582 GCA_964601845.1 uncultured Halothiobacillaceae bacterium | reverse complement strand
GGTCATCCAGGCGATGCGTCCGACTACACAGTGGGCCCCGATGGCGTGCTGGAGTCTATCCGCCAAGATGATTTTGTCGTGCATTATCTACAGTACGACTGGCGGCTGGACCCGCCCTTGCCATCGAAGATTGAGGTTTTGCACCAGGACACCAAGCTGACGCTATCCATAACCATTCAGCAGGGGGTGCAGAGCGTGCCCTCCAGCGTCAAGCGCGTGTCGATCCCCAATGTCTGATGCGGTGGGCGCGCGCACTTGGTTGGCACCGGCGAAAATTAATCTGATGTTGCAAGTGTGCAATCGGCGCGCCGATGGTTATCATAATTTGCACACCGTATTTCAACTGCTCGATATCGGCGATGCGATTACCCTCGAAATTAACCAACATGGGACGCTTGCCAGCGCGCCTTTCGATGATGCAATCGCACCAGAGCACGATATGTCCTTGCGCGCCGCGCAGCTACTACAACGCGCCAGCGGCACCGATCTCGGCGTGCAGATACGCACAGAAAAAAGGCTGCCAATTGGCAGCGGGCTGGGTGGTGGTAGCTCCAATGCGGCCACGGTATTGTGTGCGCTCAACCACATGTGGCGCACCAATCTGAGCAGATCGGCGCTCCTAGGGCTGGCGCGCAAGCTCGGTGCAGATGTGCCCGTATTTGTTGCGGGAAACTGCGCCTGGGCGACAGGGGTGGGCGATCAACTCGTTCCCATCCGCTTGCCGAGGCGTTACTTTTTTATTCTCTACCCGGGGGTGCGCGTGGCGACGGCGGCGGTTTTTGCGCGCTGTGAGCCGGCGTGCGAGGCGCCGATCACGCTGCAACAGTTTATGTCCGAGTATCTGGATAAACAGATTTATAACAGCTTGCAGTCGCAGGTTGCCCAGATGCACCCGCAGGTGGCCCAGGCTTTGAGCTGGCTCGCCACTCAGGCGGCGGGTGCGCCGGTTGGGCTAAGTGGCACCGGGAGTTGCGTGTTTGCCCTGTGCGAAGATCTGGCCAAGGCGCAGCAATTGCACGCGCAACTACCCGCCCCTTGGCGTGGTTGGGTCAGCAGTGGCGTGCAAAAATCTCCGCTGCATAGGGCATTAGATGCGTGAGTATCTGCAATCGTCGCTGTCATAAATGTTAAACTGCCACCGCTGTGATGGGTTGTTTGAGTTATTTGGGTTATTTGGGCCGTCGCCAAGTGGTAAGGCACCAGGTTTTGATCCTGGCATACGCAGGTTCGAATCCTGCCGGCCCAGCCATTTGTATCACCGTTTAAGTTGATTCACTATGCATTACACCTATGCCTCTGACTCTGTTGACGACGATATCGGCTCCACCTCGCCGAGTGTTGATTCGATGATGATATTTGCCGGCGGTGCCTGCTCAGAGCTAGCCAAAAAAGTATGCAAGGGTTTGAACCGCAAGCCGAGTCGGGCGGTGCTATCTTGCTACAGCGACGGCGAGCAGAGTGTGGAGATACTCGACAATGTCCGCGGGCGCGATGTGTATATTATCCAGTCGACCTGCAAGCCAACCGATGTCAATCTGATGCAATTGTTGGTCATGGTCGATGCGCTGCGGCGGGCATCGGTGCGCATGGTCACTGCGGTGATTCCCTATTTTGGTTATGGGCGTCAGGATCGGCGCATCCTCTCTCAGCGGGTGCCAATCACGGCTAAGCTTGTGGCCAACATGCTCTCCTCAGCCGGTGTCAGCCGTGTGTTGACGATGGATTTGCACTCCGATCAAATCCAAGGATTTTTTGATATCCCGGTAGATAACATGTATGCCACCTCGCTGTTGGCCAGTGATATCTGGAAGCAGGGGCACGATAACCTCGTGGTGGTCTCGCCCGATGCCGGTGGCCTGACCCGTGCGCGTGCGGTGTCCAAGTATCTCGACAACGCCGATCTGGCAATTATAGATAAGCGGCGCTTAAAGCCCAATCAGGCCGAGGCGATGAATGTGATAGGGGATGTTGCAGGGCGCACTTGCGTGCTGGTCGATGACATGATCGACACGGCGGGCACCCTGTGTGTGGCATCAAAGGTGCTCAAAGAGCGCGGCGCCTGTGGCGTGTATGCCTATGCCACCCACGCTGTGCTATCTGGTCGGGCGGTCGAGAAAATCACCGACTCTGCACTAGACTCGGTTGTTATCACCGACACAATTGAGCTGGGTGAGGAATCGAAAGCCTGTGGCAAGATACGCCAGCTGAGTGTGGCCAATATTCTTGCCGAGGCCATGAGGCGCATACAGCTCAACGAATCTGTGAGTACCGTGCACTCGGTCTAGGGTGTCGGTGTGTTTTTTCTGGTAGAATTTGCCGCTGTAGTTTTGTCTGTGATTGTGTGCGGCGATGTATCGCTTAGCATGTTTGGAGTGCGGTTATCATGAGTAGCTCATTTGTGGTTGAGGCGCAAGCGCGCGAGGCTAACGGCAGTGCCGTTGCTCGCAGGTTGAGGGCTCAAGGGCTTGTGCCCGCAGTGCTGTACGGTGGTGGCAAGGTGCCGCAGTCTTTTTCTGTCGACTATCGTCACATGCAAAAGCATCTTAAAAACGAAGCGTTTTATTCGCATATCGTCACGATTTCGCTCAATGGCAAAAGCCAGCAAGCCATCTTGCGGGCACTACAACGCCACCCGGCCAAAGATCAACTGCTGCATGTCGACTTTCTGCGCGTCCAGTCGGATCAAGCGATTGAAGTGCGGGTGCCGCTGCATTTTATCGGCGCCGATGCCTGCGTGGGCGTCAAGCAGGGCGGTGGTGTTGTCAATCATATCGAGGCGGATCTTTTAATCTCATGCCTGCCCGATCAACTACCCGAGTACATCGAGGTGGATATCAGCGAGCTTGAGCTAGGTTCCTCTTTACATATTTCCGACATTACACTGCCGGTTGGCGTGCGCTCAATCGACCTGACACATGGCGAGGAATACGATCGTGCCGTTGTCTCGGTGCACGTGGTGCGCGAGCAGCCGGATGAAGAAATAGAAGAGATCGCCCCTGAGGAAACCGACCCCGCTTAACCTCAGGCACTCGGTTGTGTGGACGGTTGGATGCATCCAGTATTGATCATCGGCCTTGGTAATGCCGATCAGCGTTATCTCAAGACGCGCCACAACGCCGGTTTTTGGGTGCTCGATGCATTTGCGGCCCTGGTCGGCGTGTCGTTTGGCAATAAGCCGATGGGGACTTTTTTGCACGAGAGTCGCAAGGTACATCTCCTAAAACCTAAAAGTTATATGAATGTTGTCGGCCAGCCCGTGGCGAGTGTGGTGCACTACTATCGGCTGGTGCCCCAGCAGTTGCTGGTGGTGCACGATGATCTCGATTTGCCCGTGGGGCGCGTGCGGCTAAAGCTTGCCGGTGGCCATGGTGGGCACAATGGCTTGCGCAGCCTTATCAGCCATATCGGCAGCAGTGATTTTTGGCGGGTGCGTGTCGGCATCGGGCGCCCTGCTAGCACAGATCAGGTGTCAAATTATGTTTTGGACTGCCCAAGTCAGCTGGACTTTGAGCTGATACAGCAATCCATTGGGCGCCTGTGCGAGCAATTGCCGCCGATATTATCCGGTGAGTGGCAGAGTGCGATGCAAACATTGCACAGCGATGAGAGCTTGTAGTCTGCTGTGGCACACCGATAGGTGTTAAGGGTCGGCGGGTCGGACAATCAACCGGCCAATCGCCTAGTATGCCGCCGTTATTTGCACGATATGGCGGCCACACAGTGAATATTTTTTACCCAGTATATTTTGTTGCTGGTGGATGGGAGGTTAGTCTGCTGTGAAATGTGGCATAGTTGGGCTGCCCAATGTGGGCAAGTCGACTTTATTTAATGCGTTAACCGATAGCGATGTCGGGGCGTCGAACTATCCCTTTTGCACCATCGAGCCCAATGTCAGTCGGGTGTCGGTGCCAGATAGTCGCCTGCAAAAGCTGGCGGCGATCACCTCGCCCGAGCGCATCCTGCCCACCCATGTGGAGTTTGTCGATATCGCAGGTTTAGTTGCGGGTGCATCCCGAGGCGAGGGCTTAGGCAATCGGTTTCTCGGCCATATACGGCAGGTGAATGCCATCGTGCATGTCGTGCGCTGTTTCGATGATGATCAGATCACCCATGTCAGCGACAGGGTCGATCCTATCGCCGATGTGCAGACGTTAGATACAGAGTTGCTGCTGGCCGATATGGAGGTGCTCGATCGGGCAGTGACCCAGATGACCAAGCGCGCACAAGCTAACCGCGATGAGGGGCAGCACCTAGCCTTGTTGCAGCGTGTACTGGCGCATGTGGAGTCGGGTGATGCGGTGCGCACCTTTGCGCGCACGCCCGATGAGGCGGCTGTGTTGCACGGCTTGTCGCTGCTCACCGATAAACCGTTGTTGTATTTAGCCAATGTCGACGATGCACCGCTCGAACAGAATACCCATCTGCTGGCATTGCAGGCCTTGGCGCAAAGCCAGCAGATTTCGCTGGTTGCCATGTGTGTCTCACTCGAGGCGGAGTTGTTATGCTTGGATGACGAGGCGCGCACTGCCTTTCTTACGGCGGGTGGTTTTGAGGAGCCGGGGCTGGCGCGCCTGATACGTACCGCGTACCACTTGTTAGGGCTGAAGACTTTTTTTACAGCTGGGCCTAAGGAGGTGCGGGCCTGGACAACATTACAATCCGCCGATGCCGCTCAGAGCGCCGGGGTCATTCATAGTGATATGGAGCGTGGTTTTATCAGGGCGGCGGTGATCGCCTACGAGGATTACTTGGCCTGTAGTGGCGAAAAGGGTGCAAAAGAGTCAGGGAAGTTGCGCTTAGAGGGCAGGGATTACATCCTGCATGAGGGTGATGTGGTGCATTTTCATTTCACTTAGGTGCAGAGGTGCTAGCTTGACCTGATAGGGCAGCTTTGCTAGAGTTGACTAAATTTTACTGGTTTTTTTATGCCCACTATTCTCTTGCTTTTAGTGCTGTTAAAAACGCATCTTTCCCCGCGCCGCTGGGGTAGTCTTATTTCATTGAGTCGAATTTTATGAAGCATATTGTTTTAGCGTCTTTTTTACTCATTTGCTGGGCACTCTCTGCATCGCCTGTTTATGCGGAGGATGAGACGTGTACGCCGTCTTCTAATGAATGTGGGATTCATGGTATCTGTAATAGTGAGGGCAAATGTGAGTGCAATAGTGGATTTGCAGGCACCCCTTGCGAAGATGCTAACGAGTGCACAAACGGCACCTGTTATGTCAATGCCTTTTGTATAAATTCAGTTGGTAGCCATACCTGTACTTGCCCATTCGGTAGCATGGCGCCATCTGATGGTGGTAATGCGTGCGTGAGTATTCCGGAGTGTGCATCTTCCCCTTGTGCTGCTAATGAGCACTGCCTTGAGTACAGTGGTTTCGCTGGTGCTGTCTGTGTTTCAGCTATGGCATCTGATCTGAGGTGCCAAAATAGTGGCCAGACCAATAACCCAACCCCATCATCCCATTTCCGCTACAGCTTGAATAGCGATGGCACGGTAACAGATATTCAAACTAGCCTAATGTGGCAGCTTTGCCCCGTTGGCATGAATTTCAGTGCAGGCAGTTGCACGGGTGGTG
>CAZROX010000108.1:0-5685 GCA_964601845.1 uncultured Halothiobacillaceae bacterium | reverse complement strand
CTCCTTGTGTCTTATTTTTTGTCCTTGGCGGGTGTGGGTCGTTGCCATAGCTGTTGCCGGCTCTTATTTTTCCGTCACGGCCATGGATTTTGGTGTCTGATTGTTGGTTGCGGGCAATTTGTTCGGCATGTACAATTGCTTCTTTTTGCGTGTCTGTGACTTTCGTTGCCTTACTATTGCCTGCACCCTTAACGGCCCATCCGTTTGAGTGCCTTACCACATGTTGGTCTTTCACTTTTTTCATCTTATTACCTATTTATACGCGGATAAATATAACTATTGCTATTTAGCATCAAAACAGGGGGGATTACTCGCAGCCTTGCGAGATGCTGATACCATCTGCATTAAAATGCCTTGGGTGTAGATTGCTCTACGCTGTTTGATTTCTTCGAGGAGCTGCCGCTCCTGCATGGAAAGACTGAAAAAATCGGCAATCTTTCTTTGTCGCTCTAAAGCGGGCAAATTGACTGCTAAATCTTGCAACCCTTGCTTGCTTACCATTTTTAGCATAGTTCCCTCGGATATGGATGCCAGATAAGACTGTGAGGAGGGCTGGTTGATCCACCAGAGCAAAAACTCAGGCATAATCTTTGTTGTGTCTGGCCTTACACGAAATAAGGGCGCGGCGACTATTGTGTTTTTCGCTGCTTCTTTTAGGAGCGCGGCCGTGTTGGTCTGCCCCCGAGAGCGAAAGAGGATGTCTCCTAGCTTGGCGAATTGATCCGGCTTTGGGTTTGTTGGGCGATCGACCTGTATCGTCTCTTTGAGGTGCACGAGGTTATCATCGCCAAGGTCTTTCATTTGGATAACTCTCAGGTCGCTATCTTTGGATACTTCAACGCGAGAGCGAAAGGTGACTCCCGATGAAACTTGGGCTATATCTTTTAATTTTAAAAGCATTTTAAAACTCTGTAACCTCATAACTGTAGTTATGGTAATGCTTTCTGACTCTCAAGTCAATGTTGATGTACAGTAAAGATATATTTGTAGAATAAATTTCGGGGGTCTGATGATGATCAGACTTAATCATCATCTTGCCTTTGCAGTAAATAACACCCTCAATCACCGCATACCATGCGGCGAAACACCTTGAACTTGCGGTGAATCCTCCCTACAATCACCTTAAATAATGCGGTGATTATCATGTGGATTCATAAACATCAAAATTGGCCAAATTTTACCTGGGATGCCGAAGCCCTCGCTACCAAGCTGGCGGATATCCGCCATCGTCAAGGACGCTTGCTGGGTCGTATGGAAGGTCTTGGCTTTGAATTAAAGCGCGAGGCAAGCCTGAGCACACTCACCAATGATGTGGTGAAATCATCGGCCATCGAGGGCGAGAAGCTTAATCCCGAAGCAGTCCGCTCATCCATTGCGCGGAAACTTGGGATGGATATAGCCGGGCTTATTCCGACAAGCCGTGATGTCGAGGGTATTGTGGAGGTGATGCTGGATGCCACGCAGCAATTCCTCCAGCCCTTAACCCAAGATCGCCTGTTCGATTGGCATGCGGCGCTGTTTCCAACCGGACGCAGTGGCATGCATAAAATGACTGTTGCTGGCTGGCGCACTATGGATGCAGGGCCTATGCAGGTTGTTTCTGGCTCAATTGTCGGCAAAGAGAGCGTTCACTTTGAGGCTCCCAGCGCAGATCGCCTAGAGCGGGAGATGCAGATATTTCTTGCATGGTTTGATAAGGGCGGTGATCTTGACCCCGTTATCAAGGCGGGGATTGCGCATCTGTGGTTTGTGAGCATTCACCCGTTTGAAGATGGTAATGGGCGAATTGCCCGCGCTCTGGGCGATATGGCACTTGCGCGCGCCGATGCCACCCAGGCGCGTTTTTATAGCCTGTCATCGCAGATTGAGGCAGAACGTAAGGATTATTACGACCAGCTTGAGAAACAGCAACGCAGCACACCGGATATTACAGATTGGCTTGCATGGTTTTTAGATTGCCTTGGCCGAGCAATTGCCAGTGCCCAAACAACACTAGATCATGTGCTATTCAAGGCGCAACTGTGGGATAACATCAATCAAAGGCCGGTGAATGAACGCCAGCGCATGATCATCAATCGTATGCTTGAGGATAATTTTGCAGGGTTCATGAATACGGCAAAATATGCCAAGCTTGCAAAATGCTCAAACGATACGGCGCTGCGGGATATTCAAGCGCTGAAAGCCCGTGCAATTTTTATTCAGAACCCCGGCCGTGGGCGCAGCACCAGCTACCGATTGCCAGATAGAGATGAGTTAATCCGTTGTCCATGAACCCAAACAGGGATAGGCGCACCTAAAACCCCTCAAGCACCTGCTTACCAATAACACGCCCACTCTCTTGCAATCTGTGGGCTTCTGTTAGCGTGGCCGCACTGATCTTGCCTAGGTTTTTGGTCACGGTGGAGATCAGGGTGCCATCGTCGAGCATGGTCGATACGCGGTTGAGTAGTTTGTGTTGCTGGTCGATATCGTCTGTCTGATGCATGGAGCGGGTAAACATAAACTCCCAGCTAAAGCTTAAGGATTTTTGCTTGCCCTGCATCATGTCAAAGCTTTTTGAATCGTCGATGATCGCAACACGTCCGCGTGGCTTGATCAGCTCGACTATGGCGGGCAGGTGGCCACCTGTGCCCGTTAGGGTGGCGACATAGCGCGGGGTTATTTTCAAGGCCTGCATTTGTGTGACGAGGCATTGATGGTGATCGATGGTGTGATCTGCGCCCATTTTTTGCACCCACTCGATCGTCTCTGGTCGCGAGGCGGTGGCGATAACCTTGAGCTGGGTCAATTTTTTTACCAGTTGGATGAGGATGGAGCCGACGCCACCGGCACCGCCAATAATCAGGATCGCATCGCCTTGCCCCTCGCCCTCGCGCAGGCCGAGCGAGTCAAATAGCAGCTCCCAGGCGGTGATGGATGTCAGGGGCAGGCCGGCGGCTTCGGCAAAGCCTAAAGCGGTGGGCTTCTTGCCAACTAGGCGCTCATCGATCGCTTGCAGCTCGGCATTGCTGCCCGCGCGGGTGATGTCGCCGGCGTAAAACACCGCATCGCCCACCTGAAAGTGCTGCACATCGCAACCGAGCGCTTGCACCGTACCGGCTGCATCGTAGCCGATGATTTTAGGCCCAGACTCCGGTGCAACCCCTGCGCGCAGTTTGGTGTCGATGGGGTTTAGGGCGACGCCTTTTACTGCCACCAAAAGATCGCGCGGGCCGATCTGTGGTGTGGGGGCGTCAAACTCAATCAGTGCATCGGGTGCGTCTATGGGGCCATTTTTGTTGTATCCGATTGCTTTCATTGTTTGTGCCTCACTTTGATTATTGAAAAATGTGATCTAACGCTGTATTCGGACAATATCCATTTAAAAGCTGCTATCTTTGCTCAATCATTGCTAAAGTTATCCAAAATAGCAACAAAGTGCATTGCAGCTGGCGGTTACTTCTCAAGCCAGCGCTCGGTTTTTTTGGTTGTGGGTTGCTCTTTTATCTGCATTTGAAGTTCTTCTATCGCTTGTGAAATCTCCTCGCGTCTGCCCGCATCCGCGAGTTCTCTATTCTCGCGACTGGGTGCATCGTAGGCTTTTTGATAGTATTCCAAGGCCTGCTCGCGCTCTTTTTGGTTCCTTAAAAACAGCGCATAGTAAAAGTTGGTGTCGATGTCGTCTGGGTAGCGCTCCAAGGCTTTTTTAAAATATTTTTCAGCTGTTTTGTCATTGCCAAAGCTAAACGGCCAGGGTGGGGCGTAGGTATACAACAAGCCTAAGGAGGTATAGACCGCCCCATTTAGCGCATATGGGTCGATTTTTTCGGCCTCTAGCAGCAGGTCTCTGGCTTCTGCGCCCAATGTGAGCGAGGAGAGATTCACTTTTTGCTCAGCTTGTGTGGCGAGGATCATCGCCTGCCATATTTTTGGCTCGGCACGATCGGGGTAGCGGGCTGTCACTTGGCTGGCAGTCTCGATCAGTTGATCCATCTGCTCAATGCGCTCGTCTGCATCGTCTACTTGATATTTTATCTGCGCCCATCTGGTCTGTAGATAGTCGATGTCCTCATCTAGCGTCGCATGGGCGCAAGAGAGCAGGCTCCAACTAGCGAGTGCCAGCAAATATATAAACAAACTTTTATAGCGCATTTTCGATGATTTTTAACCTATCTATCAGCATATGTCGGCAATTTACGCAATCTGTCACGGTTATTGTAAAGAGAGGGCCTGCATTTTGCGCGATTACATGGGTGCTATGGGATTCGATTGTATAACGCGGATAGTGGGTTGACAATCAAATTGCGCTAAGCGCTTCGATTTAACGGAGGCACATTTAGCGAGATGCGGTTGCGCATAGGCCCGATTGTGTGCACTGGCACTGGGGTAGGTG
Source organism: uncultured Halothiobacillaceae bacterium (assembly GCA_964601845.1). Classification (GTDB taxonomy): domain Bacteria; phylum Pseudomonadota; class Gammaproteobacteria; order CAZROX01; family CAZROX01; genus CAZROX01. The sequence continues at coordinate 1,313 of CAZROX010000108.1, read as the reverse complement.
TTTGTGTGTCTGAAATGTTGGTGTTATGATTGCCCGATTCTGTCATGGTGATGCGGCGGTAAGCAGGGCATCCATGGTAGATTGAGATCGGTGGTTGTGTCGCCGATATTTTGCGTGCGCCCGTAGCTCAGCTGGATAGAGTACTTGGCTACGAACCAAGAGGCCGGAGGTTCGAATCCTTCCGGGCGCGCCAGTTTTGTCACATGACTTTTTACGCTGGGCTCGGTTTTTACCGGTGCCAGCGTCCGCTTGGGCGGTTTGTGTGTAACTGGCAACAATCGCTCTATGGCCATGGGCATAAAATGATAAAATTATCGAGTTTGTACCAGCTGGCTTCGAACAGCGTACTTTAAAACACCTAGGCTGAGCTGTGATGTATCGAGATACCCAATATATTGTTGGTTCACACCGTGCCTAAAGACGCTGTATTGGCATTAGAAAACGGCGCTGTTTTTCATGGCGTTTCAGTCGGTGCCGAGGGCTATACCGTTGGCGAGGTCGTATTTAATACGGCCATGACAGGCTATCAGGAGATACTGACAGACCCGTCCTACGCGCGCCAAATTGTCACTTTAACCTACCCCCATATCGGCAATACCGGCATCAATCGGGCAGACGTCGAGTCTGCGCGCATTCATTGTGCCGGGCTGATTGTGCGCTCGCTCTCGCCTATCGCGAGCAATTATCGGAGCGATATGACGCTCGATGCCTATCTACAGCAGCAATCACTGGTCGCCATTGCCGAGATCGACACGCGAAAATTGACCCGAATCCTGCGCGAGGAGGGCGCCCAGCGCGGCTGTATCGACGCCCGCAGCCCCACAAATGTGGACGATGCCTTAGCGCGTGCCCGCGCATGCGAAAGCTTGCAGGGCATGGATCTGGCCTCGGTTGTCAGCACGAGCACAACCGATAACTGGTCTGATACGAACGGCGATTGGCGTTTGCATGCTGCGAGCGACTCGCCAGAGCAGCACGTGGTGGTGTACGATTTTGGCGTTAAGTACAACATATTGCGCCTGCTGCGCGAGTGGAACTGCCGTGTCACGCTGGTGCCAGCCCAGACACCAGCGAGCGAAGTCTTGGCGCTTAAGCCAGATGGCGTGCTGCTCGCCAATGGCCCGGGGGATCCGGCAGCTTGTGGGTATGCGATTGAGGCTATCGGCGAATTACTGCGCGCCTCTGTGCCCATATTTGGGATTTGTTTGGGCATGCAACTGCTGGCACTGGCCGGTGGGGCCAAGGCGGTTAAGATGAAATTTGGCCATCATGGGGCTAACCACCCGGTGATTGATCTTGATAGAGAGACTGTG
>CAZROX010000107.1:0-5751 GCA_964601845.1 uncultured Halothiobacillaceae bacterium | reverse complement strand
GGTCAGAGACGTGTGACAGTCAATTATGCACAGCGCCAGCAAGGTCGTCGCACCTACGCAGCTCAGAGCAGCCATCTGCCTTTGAAGTTGAATATGGCCGGTGTGATTCCGCCAATTTTTGCATCGAGCATTATTTTATTTCCGGCAAGCTTGGGTAATATCGTCAGCTCAAGCGGTGATTTTGGTTGGCTACAGAGCGTGATGGCGACCTTACAGCCTGGGCAGCCGGTCTATGTGTTTTGCTATGCGGTGGCGATTATCTTTTTCTGTTTCTTCTACACCTCATTAGTTTTTAATGCACGCGAGACGGCGGATAACCTTAAAAAATCCGGTGCTTTTTTGCCCGGCATTCGCCCCGGTGAGCAGACGGCAAAGTATATTGATGGCGTGCTGACACGCCTGACACTCGTGGGCGCGCTCTATATCACAGCTGTCTGTCTACTCCCTGAGTTTTTAATTTTGTTTTGGAATGTACCGTTCTATTTTGGTGGTACCTCTCTATTGATTATCGTGATAGTCACGATGGACTTTTTTGCTCAATTGCAGTCGCATCTGATGACGCAGCAATACGACAGCCTAATGAAAAAAGTCAATTTACGTGGTCAGGGCGCACGCCGCTAGTTCGGCTTGGTACAAGGGTTTTATTATGAAAGTAGCTGCATCCGTTAAGAAAATATGTCGCAATTGCATTGTGGTTAAACGCAAAGGCGTGATTCGGGTCATTTGTAGTAAGGATCCGCGTCACAAACAGCGGCAGGGTTAAGGGCGCACATTACACAATTTGAGTGGGTCCGCTGGATATTCGCTACACTGTTGGCTTAATGGCAGATTATTCATATAATGGCCAGTTAGCTTTTTTTAGTCTTCTTTTAGGTATAGGTAGAGTGGTAAATGGTACGTATAGCCGGTATTAATATGCCGCCTGGCAAACATGTTTGGATTGCACTGACTTCCGTATACGGTATAGGTCGCTCGCGTGCATACGACATTTGTCGTGCGGTATCGGTGAATCCAGAGACCCGTGTCCAGGATTTACAAGAGGATCAGATTACGGAGTTGCGCAGTGCAACTGCCGAGTACACGGTCGAGGGGGATCTGCGCCGTGATGTGGCTCTGAGTATCAAGTCTCTGATGAGCTTGGGCAATTATCGCGGTGTGCGTCATCGCCGTCGCCTGCCTTTGCGGGGTCAGCGCACCAGAACCAATGCCCGTACCCGTAAGGGTCCGCGCCGTCCTGTTAAATAGAGTAGTATACCGATGGCTAAAAGCAACGTTACCCGTAAAAAAATCCGGCGTGTGGTGGTGGATGGTGTCGCACACATCCATGCATCTTTTAACAATACAATTGTGACGATTACCGACCAGCATGGCAATACCTTGTCTTGGGCCACATCGGGTGGCTCGGGGTTTCGTGGCTCACGCAAGAGCACGCCGTTTGCCGCTCAGGTGGCTGCTGGGCGTGCAGCTGATGCCGCTAAAGAGTATGGTTTAAAGAATTTGACGGTACAGATAAAGGGCCCTGGCCCCGGGCGCGACTCGGCTGTCCGTGCGCTCTATGCTGCCGGTTACAAGATTGCCTCCATCACGGATGTGACGCCAATTCCGCACAATGGTTGCCGTGCGCCCAAGCGTCGTCGGGTCTAGGCTATGTGCACTGTGTTTATTGTTAATCGTTTTTTAAGAGGTTAGTTTTGGCTAGATATCTTGGGCCGACCTGTAAGCTGAGCCGTCGCGAGGGTACCGACTTATTTCTCAAGTCTGGTTTACGCCCGATCGAGTCGAAGTGTAAATTTAATACGCCACCGGGTGTGCATGCGACCAAACGCACCGGACGGCCATCCGACTACGCCATCCAGCTGCGCGAGAAGCAAAAAGTGCGCCGCTTGTATGGTGTGTTGGAAAAGCAGTTTAAAAATTATTACAAGCGCGCAGCGAGTCAGCGTGGATCCACTGGTGAGAACCTGCTCAAGTTGTTGGAGTGTCGTCTCGACAATGTGGTCTATCGCATGGGATTTGGTGCGACCCGTGCCGAGGCACGCCAGTTGGTCAGCCACAAGAGCATTGTCATTGATGGCAAGATCAGCAACATACCCTCCATGCAAATTGCGAAGGGTCAAGTGATTGCCGTGCGGGAGAAAGCCCAGTCCCAGGCACGTATCGATGTGGCCTTGGATCTCGCTCAACAGCGTGGTTTTTCAGAGTGGGTCGAGGTCGATGTCAGCAAGAAGCAGGGGGTGTTCAAATCTGTGCCAGAGCGCGCTGATTTACCTGCTGAAATTAACGAGTCATTGATTGTTGAGCTGTACTCTAAGTAGGAAAATATTGTTATGCCCGATATTCATGAATTGCTGATGCCCACGCTTTCGCAAAAGATTCGCAGCCCGCATCGTGCCGAGTTAACCTTGGAGCCTTTGGAGCGTGGATTTGGCCACACTTTGGGCAATGCGTTGCGCCGTGTACTGCTCTCTGCCATTCCCGGTGCGGCGATTGTCGAGGTTGAGATCGAAGGTGTAGAACACGAGTACAGTGTTATCGAGGGCGTACAAGAAGACGTGGTCGATATCCTCTTAAATCTCAAAGGGGTTGCCCTGTCGATGCGCAGTGGCACGGAGTCGCATCTACGCCTAGAAAAAAGTGGGCCAGGTGTTGTTACCGCAGCTGACATCGAGCTAGATCACAATATTGAAATTGCCAATCCAACCCATCATATTGCCACGATTAATCGCGATATGAAGCTCAGCATGTCGCTGCTGGTGCGTGCGGGGCGTGGCTATGAGTTGGCATCACAGCGCGACGTGATCGACGATGGGTCGCAAAAAGTGGGCAGCATGCAGCTGGATGCATCCTTTAGCCCGATCAGCCGTGTCTCCTATGCGGTTGAGGCGATGCGTGTCGAGCAGAGAACCGATTTGAATCGACTGGTGCTCGATATAGAGACCAACGCGACCATCGACCCCAAAGAGGCGGTGGAGATGTCGGCCGCTATCTTGCAATCCCAGTTGTCAGCCTTTTCCGGCAATATTGCCGTTCCATCGCAAGAGGATGAGGAAAAGGTAGAGATTAATCCCATCTTTATGTCGCCATTGGATGATTTGGAATTAACGGTACGTGCGACCAACTGCCTGAAGGCAGAGGAGATATACACCATTGGCGATCTGGTCAAGTGTAGCGAGGTGGATCTCTTAAAAACCCCCAACCTCGGCAAGAAGTCGTTGACCGAAATCAAAGATGTACTGGCAAAACACGGCCTCTCTTTGGGCATGAGTTTTCAAGATGATGAGCCAGAAACCAAGTAGGCTTAGCGCCGACTCGAGATAGGGAGTAGTGAAATGCGTCATGGTAATAGCGGTAGAAGACTAGGTAGAAACTCGAGCCATCGGCGCGCTATGTTTCGCAATATGGCCGTGTCGCTACTCGAACATGAGACGATCAAGACCACACTGCCCAAGGCCAAAGAGTTGCGCCGGGTCGTGGAGCCGCTGATTACACTGGCCGGCTCAGATGGCGTTGCCCATCGCAGACTCGCTTTTGCACGTCTGCGCGATAAAGCGGCGGTTGGTAAATTATTCACTCAGATTGGCCCGCAGTATCGCGAGCGACCTGGTGGCTACACACGCATTCTAAAATGCGGCCATCGCCCGGGCGACAATGCACCGATGGCCTATATTCAACTAGTTGAACAGGCAGAACAAGCAGACCAGGCACCTGAGCCAGAACAGGCTACTAAATAGATCCCCCGCGGCAGTTGATGCCGCACAACACGCTCTCCCAGCAAAAAACTGGGGGCTAACGCTTACTAGCCGATAGCTTCTTGGTTTTTTTCAGCATCCTTGCCAGATATTGCCCGGTGTACGAGCGCTTATCTTTTGCGATCTGCTCCGGTGTACCGGCTGCGATTATCTGACCGCCCCCCTCACCGCCCTCAGGCCCCATGTCGATGATCCAATCGGCTGTTTTAATGACATCCAGATTGTGTTCGATCACGATGAGTGTGTTGCCCTGATCGCACAGGCGCACCAGTACACTGAGTAGCTGGGCCACATCGGCAAAGTGCAAGCCGGTAGTGGGCTCATCCAATACATAGAGCGTGCGTCCTGTATCTCTTTTTGTCAGCTCGCGCGTGAGTTTGATGCGCTGGGCCTCGCCGCCGGAGAGGGTGGTGGAACTCTGGCCCAATTTGATATAGGAGAGCCCGACATCCACCAGTGTTTGCAGCCGTTGGCTCAGACTGGGCACCGCCTCAAAAAACTCCAGTGCCTCGGCGACAGTCATATCCAGCACATCGCTAATGTTTTTGTTTTTGTAGTGTATGTCTAGCGTTTCACGCGTGTAGCGTTTGCCAGCACAGGTATCACAGGTGACATAGACGTCGGGCAAAAAATGCATCTCGACACGTAGCAGGCCATCGCCTTTGCAGGCCTCACAGCGCCCACCCTTCACATTAAAACTAAAGCGCCCGGATTGATAACCGCGCGAGCGCGCCTCCTGGGTGCCGGCGAATAGCTCGCGGATCGGCGTAAACAGGCCGGTGTAGGTGGCCGGGTTAGAGCGTGGCGTACGCCCGATGGGGCTTTGGTCTATATTGATGACCTTGTCGATACAGTCGGTGCCGGAGATGGAGTCAAAAGCGGCCGGGGTGACGTTGGCGCCGTTCATGCTGTGCGACAAAAATTTGTAGAGGGTGTCGTTGATGAGGGTCGATTTTCCCGAGCCCGATACGCCTGTGACGCAGGTGATCAGGCCAAGCGGCACATGTAGATCGACCGATTTCAGGTTATTGCCACAGGCACCATACAGCGAGAGCATCTGGTCTTCACGCAGGGCGCGTCGTTTTTTTGGCAGCGCAATCTGTCTTTTTCCGCACAGGTACTGGCCGGTAATCGATTGGGGCGCCTTGGCGATCGCTGTCGGCACGCCTGCGGCCATGATCTCGCCACCGTGTAGGCCAGCGCCCGGGCCGATATCGACCACATAGTCCGCTGTCATAATCGCCTCTTCATCGTGCTCGACCATGATGACGGTATTGCCCAGATCGCGCAGGTCTTGCAATGTTTTGAGCAGGCGGGTGTTATCGCGCTGATGCAAACCGATCGAAGGCTCATCGAGCACATACATCACACCCATCAAGCCTGCGCCGATTTGGCTGGCCAGTCGAATGCGCTGGGCCTCGCCACCGGATAGGGTATCGGCACTGCGATTGAGGCTGAGATAATCCAACCCAACGCCCACTAAAAACTGTAGACGCTGCTGCACCTCTTTGAGAATCGGCAGGGCGATCAGGTGGCGGGCGCCAGTCAGTTGCAGGCTGTGCAGGCATTGCAGGGCCGCCTCGATTGGCAGGGCGGAGATTGCCTGTAGGGTGTGCCCATCGACAAACACATTGCGCGCTTTTTCATTGAGCCGACTGCCAGTACACTCTGGGCAGGCGCGCGTTGAGAGTAAACGGCCCAACTGCTCGCGCACCATGTTCGATTCGGTTTCTCGATAGCGTCGCTCAAGGTTTGGAATAATGCCCTCAAAGGGGGCGGTTTTAGTGCGCACTCTTTTCTGCTCGTTGTAAAAACGAAATTTAATTTTCTCTTTACCACTGCCGTAGAGCACCAGATTGCGAACTTTTTTGGGCAGTTTATTAAATGGCTTTTCCAGATCAAAATCATAGTGATCGGCGAGTGATTTGAGCATATGGTAGTAGTAGGGTGTGCGCCTGTCCCAACCGCGTAGCGCCCCACCTGCGAGGCTGAGTGTGTCATC
>CAZROX010000106.1:0-5767 GCA_964601845.1 uncultured Halothiobacillaceae bacterium | reverse complement strand
GGCAGGCCAGGAGGGAATCGAACCCCCAACCTGCGGTTTTGGAGACCGCCGCTCTGCCAATTGAGCTACTGGCCTACATGTTAAGCCTTGAATAGATTCGATTAATCTAAAATCTTAGAGACAACGCCCGCCCCAACAGTGCGACCACCCTCGCGCACCGCAAAACGCAGACCCTCCTCCATCGCAATCGGCGCAATCAAGCGCACCTGCAAGGTCACACGATCGCCTGGCATCACCATCTCAACACCCGCTGGCAACTCGCAACTGCCCGTTACATCTGTTGTGCGAAAGTAAAACTGGGGGCGATAACCGTTGAAGAATGCCGTGTGACGACCACCCTCATCCTTGCTCAGAATGTATACATCCGCCTCAAAGTTGGTATGGGGGTTAATGCTCTTGGGGGCGCACAAAACCTGGCCACGCTCGACATCATCGCGCTTCGTGCCACGCAGCAATACACCAACATTGTCGCCCGCCTCGCCGCGATCTAGCAGCTTGCGGAACATCTCAACGCCCGTTACCTTTGTAGAGGTCGTCTCTTTGTGGATGCCCACTATCTCTACTTCATCGCCAACCGTTACCACGCCGCGTTCTATACGACCTGTTACCACTGTGCCGCGACCCGAAATGGATAGTACATCCTCAATCGGCATCAAAAATGGCTTGTCTATCGCGCGCTCTGGCTGGGGGATGTAGCTATCTAGGGCTTCGATTAAGCGGGTGATTGAGGGCACGCCGATATCGCTCGTGTCGCCCTCGGCCGCTTTTAGCGCAGAACCCACAATAATTGGCGTGTCATCGCCGGGGAAATCATAGCTATCTAGCAGCTCGCGTATTTCCATCTCGACCAGCTCTACCAGCTCTGGATCATCGACCATGTCTGCTTTGTTTAGGTAGACCACGATGTGGGGTACGCCAACCTGGCGGGCCAGCAAGATATGCTCGCGTGTTTGAGGCATGGGGCCATCCGCTGCCGAGCAAACTAAAATCGCGCCATCCATCTGGGCGGCACCTGTGATCATGTTTTTCACGTAATCCGCGTGGCCTGGGCAATCGACATGGGCGTAGTGGCGGTTCTCCGACTCGTACTCCACATGGGCCGTGGCAATGGTGATGCCGCGGGCGCGCTCCTCGGGAGCATTGTCGATTTGCTCGTAGGTACGATAGGCACCGCCCATCGCCTCGGCCTGAACTTTCGTCAGGGCCGCCGTTAAGCTGGTCTTACCATGATCCACATGGCCTATCGTGCCCACATTTAAATGGGGCTTCGTACGTTCGAACTTCTCCTTAGACACTCGCTATTCCCTCTAGGTTTCTAAACAAAGACATATCGTATCTCACTTGACACACCGCTAGACAGCGACATGCCCTGGCACCTCGCCATACTCCAAAAACTTCATCGAAAAAGATGCCCGCCCCTGCGTCGATGAGCGCAGGTCGGTCGCATAGCCAAACATACAGGCTAGGGGCACATCCGCCTGCACAGACCGGCCACCAACAGACTCATCCACCCCGTGCACGACAGCGCGCCGACGCGTTAAATCTGCCATGACATGGCCCACATGCTCCTCTGGTGTAGCAATCTCAACCCGCATCACCGGCTCCAGCAAGACCGGGCTGGCACATTTGGTGCCCTCTCTAAATGCCATAGAGGCAGCAATTTTAAAGGCCATATCGCTTGAGTCAACCTCATGATACGAGCCACCAATTAAACTCACCCGAATATCCACTACCGGAAATCCAGCCAACACACCGGCCATTGTCTGCTCGCGCAATTCCTCATCAATCGGCGCGACGTACTGCGCCGGCACGCTTTGATCTGGCAGGGCATCGACAAACACGTAGCCTGCGCCGCGCTCATTGGGCTCAATTCTCAATACGACATGGCCGTATTGGTTGCGCCCGCCAAGCTCGCGTACAAAGCGGCCCTCCTGCTCTACCATAACACCGATGGTCTCGCGATAGGCCACCTGTGGGCGACCCACATTTACCTGCACCCCAAATTCACGCTTTAAGCGTTCGACCACAACCTCTAGGTGCAGCTCGCCCATGCCCGAGATTAGTGTCTGCCCTGAGTCCTCGTCCAGACGAACTCTAAAGGAGGGATCCTCCTGCGCAATCTTAACAAAAGCCTGCTGCATTTTATCTTGATCGGCCACTGTTTTCGACTCTATTGAGATCGAGATAACAGGTTCCGGAAAATCTATGCTAGCCAACTGCACCGGGTGCTGTGGATCGCACAGGGTATCGCCGGTCAACACGTCTTTTAACCCAACCGCCACGGCGATATCGCCGGCATAGACCGCGTCGATCTCCTGACGGCTATTGGCGTGCATCTGTAACAATCGCCCCACCCGCTCGTCTCTGCCCGAAAAAGTCTTGTGTACCCGATCACCCGATCGCAAACTGCCCGCATAGACCCGAAAGTAGGTCAGGGAGCCGGCATGTGGATCGAGCGACAACTTAAATGCCAGCGCTGCCAAGGGCGCATCATCGCCGGATGATGACAGCTCCTTGGGTTGCTCGGGGTCCGATACATCCTGCGGCATCTGTGCATCTTGCGGCGATGGCATGTAGTCGATCAGCGCATCGAGCAACGGCTGCACGCCTTTGTTCTTCAGGGCGCTGCCGCAAAACACCGGCACCAGCTCACTTCTGAGTGCGCGGGCGCGTATGCCGCGGCGTATCTCCTCGGCGGACAGATCGCCCGACTCAAGATAGCGATCGGTCAGGGTGTCGTCGGCCTCTGCCGCCGCCGACAGCAGTTGCTGCCGCCAAGCTTGTGCCTGCTCGATGTAGGCATCGGGTATCGCACTCATCTCGTAGCGCATGCCGAGGGTATCCTCATCCCAGTGAATTGCCTGCATCGACACCAGATCGACCACGCCCGTAAAATCTGCCTCACTGCCCATCGGCAGCTGCATGGCAATCGGCTCGGCCGCCAACCGCTCTTGTATCTGATCGAGCACCCGTTCAAAAACGGCACCGACCCGATCCATTTTGTTGACAAAAGCGATGCGCGGCACCCGGTGTTTATCGGCTTGGCGCCAAACATTCTCAGACTGCGGCTCCACACCGCCCACCGCGCAAAACAGTGCGACCACTCCATCTAACACCCGCAGCGACCGCTCGACCTCTATGGTGAAGTCGACATGGCCAGGTGTGTCGATAATATTGATGCGATGCTGTGCGTACTGCGATGCCGTACCAGACCAAAAACACGTGGTCGCAGCCGATGTAATGGTGATGCCGCGCTCCTGCTCTTGATCCATCCAATCCATGACCGCTGCACCATCGTGCACCTCTCCCATTTTGTGGGAGACACCGGTGTAGTAGAGCATGCGTTCTGTTAGCGTGGTCTTGCCCGCGTCAATGTGCGCCATGATGCCAAGATTGCGATAGAGCGCAATGGGTGTCGTACGTGCCATGCGCGTTGACTACTCACTCGGGGAGCGAGACTCAGACTACCAGCGATAGTGGCCAAAAGCCCGATTGGCCTCGGCCATGCGATGCGTATCCTCACGCTTCTTGACAGCAGCGCCTCTTTTTTCTAGCGCATCCATCATTTCACCGGCGAGCCGTTTTTCGGCTGTCTTCTCACCACGCTTGGAGGCGGCATCCATCATCCAGCGCATCGCCAGTGTCATGCGGCGCGATGGGCGTACCTCAACCGGCACCTGATAGGTTGCACCACCGACCCGACGCCCTTTGACCTCTACCATAGGGGTGACATTTTCGAGTGCCTCTTCCATGGCAGCGATGACATCGGTGCGGGTGTTCGACACGATATCGAGCGCGTTGTACAAAATGCGCTGGGCGACAGACTTCTTGCCATCGCGCATGACGATGTTGGCAAACTTAGCCAGTCGAATACTGCGATACTTTGGGTCTGGCAGTATCTCGCGCTTGGGAATTTCTTTACGTCTACTCATGATCTAATACTAGCTCTTCGGACGCTTGGCGCCGTATTTGGAACGACCGCGGCGGCGCTTATCGACACCCTGTGTATCGAGACTGCCGCGAACTGTGTGGTAGCGAACACCGGGCAAATCCTTAACACGCCCGCCGCGAATCAGTACCACGGAGTGTTCTTGTAAATTGTGCCCCTCACCGCCGATATAGGATGTGACCTCGTAGCCGCTGGTCAGGCGTACACGCGCGACCTTGCGCATTGCCGAGTTCGGCTTTTTGGGCGTGGTCGCATAGACCCGCGTGCAAACACCCCGACGCTGAGGACAAGCCTCCAGCGCAGGCACATTTGTCTTAACCCGTTTGCTCTTGCGCGGCTTGCGCACCAATTGATTAGCAGTTGCCATATAAAAACCATACCACTGCCCCTAGGCGATATTGCCGGGGCAAAACACAAAACAAAGAGAAATCAGAACCACCCAAGCACAGCACATGCAATTGGGAAACCAACGAAGCGCATTCTATAGCAAACAACGCCAAACGGTCAACCGATCTGTTGGCGTGCGATGCCTATCGAGCACCGAACAGCCCTGGTTTACAACAGCGCCGCAAGGCCCAGAAGATGCTCCCACAGAGAGCAACCATAACAATTAGTACAGATAGACAGCACCGGAATTAGTGCTGCCGTCGCCCTGATCACCACCGATGCTAGTGGCCTCGCTATCTTCCTGGTCGGCACCCACCGCTAAAGTACTGCCATCTTCACTTAGGCTCACAGAAACGCCAAAGTGATCATTCGCATCTGTATTGCTGGCCTTGACATAAGCGCTCTGGCTCCACGTGCTGCCGCTCTTTTTAAATACATACACCGCACCTGAACCACCTGCCAAATCATTTTGACTACCGCCAATACCGCGGGCATCACCATCCTCATTCTGCACGCCCACCGCTAAGACAGTACCATCTGCACTCAGACTCACACGGCTGCCAAATTCATCATCTTCACTCGCATTACTGGCTTTGAGCTTTTGGGTCTGGGCCCAGTCTCCATCAGTCGGTCTCTCAAACAGATACACCGCCCCTGAATTTTCTGCCGAGTCATCCTCCATAACCGCGCCCACTGCCAAAGTATTACCATCAAAACTCAGGCTAACCTGCTCGCCAAAGCGATCCTCTGCACCCAGATCACTGGCCTTGAGATAGGTGGTCTCGGTCCAACCGCCCGCAAGCTTCTCAAACAGGTACACCGCACCGGAATTGAGGCTCGTGTCACTGCTCGGATCATCTATGTCACCGCCATCCTCAACAAACGCACCCACTGCTAGCACAGTCCCATTACCACCCATGCTCACAGAAGAACCGAACTGATCGAATCCACCGGCATTGCTGGCCCTGACAGAGGCGCTCTGAGTCCAAGCACCCGCTGCGCTGTCTCTTTCAAATAGATACACCACACCTAAGCGCCCGTCACTAGGATCCCCCACAGCAAATGCATTACCATCAGCGCTTATAGTTAATATAAGCCCAATTCGGGTTGCATCGTCAATGCTCGCCTTAATATAGGCCTCTTGGTTCCAATCGTCACTCCCATCCTTTTCAAACACGTATATCGCACCAGTATTCAGCTGATCTCCCACGCCATTACCTTGGTCACCATTGATGCCCGTCGCACCGCTATCTTCCTCAGGCGCACCTACGAACAACACACTGCCATTAGCGTTCAGAGCGACTGATGTACCAAAACGATCATCTGCATCGACATTGCTCGCCTTGAGGTAGGCTGTCTGACTCCAACTACCCGAGATTTTTTCAAATAGATAAACAGCGCCAGAATTAGTTGGTGAGCTGATGCTTGTAG
>CAZROX010000105.1:0-5789 GCA_964601845.1 uncultured Halothiobacillaceae bacterium | reverse complement strand
CCAGTATTGCCTGTGGTCTGCACGCGGGCGATTACAACGTAATGGGCGAGGTGATGGCGGCAGCCAAAGCAAAAGGTGTCAGCATCGGGGCGCATCCGGGCTTTTATGACTTGCACGGCTTTGGGCGCAGAGCGCTGGTGTTGCCCCCTAAAGAGATTGAGCGTTTAATCAGTTATCAGTTGGGTGCGGCTATGGCGATGGCCAAATTGGTCGGCGCGCATATCTCGCACATAAAACCCCATGGCGCGCTAAATAATATGGCCCACACAGATCGGCCACTGGCAGATGCCATCGCCCGCGCCTGCGCCACCATCGATAATCAAATTATTTTTCTGGCACCGGCTATGAGCGAATTGGCAGCGGCGGGCAGAGCGGCGGGGCTGCCAGTGGTCGAGGAGATTTTTGCCGATAGAACCTATATGCCAGATGGACAGCTCACACCACGCAGCCAACCCCATGCCCTAATACACGCGCCCGAGCAGAGTCTGCAACAATGCCTCAGCGCGCTCACCGAGGGCAAAATCACGGCGCAAGATGGCACGGCCTTTGCCGTTAGAGCGCATTCTGTTTGCGTACACGGCGACAATGCGCAGGCGGTGGCACTGGCACAATTTCTAAAAAATGGGCTGGAGCGTGCGGGGCTAAAGCCGATCACCCTGCCCGATCTGATTCGATTAAAGCTGCAAAACTAGCCTGCCTGCAAACCGCCTCGACGCAACCCACATGCCCTAGGCTGCCGGCGCAACCTCACCATAGGCCCACTCGATCCAAGGTAACAGCGCCCGCACATTCTCCGGCTCGACTGTGCCACCACACCAAACCCGAAACGAGGGCGGCGCTTTGGGATAGCCGTTGATATCCTCTGCCACACCCGCATCGGCCAGCAGTGCGCACATGCGCTGCATAATGGTTTTTTGTTGTGCGGCATCCAGCGCGACAAACCAGTTGGCCGTGACTTTAAAAGTGACACCGGTGTTTGAGCGCAAATGATCTTCAGCGCACATAAAATCTACCCAAGGCGTGGCGGCCACCCAGCGCTCGATATGTGCCAGCGATTGGTCCGCACGCTGACACATGCCATCGAGTCCGCCGATCTGCTCGACCCAGTTCAGGGCATCTATGGCATCCTCGACACACAGCATCGAGGGGGTATTGATGGTCGAGCCTTTGAAAATTCCCTGATTGAGCACCTGCTGCTCTGCCAATCTAAATACCTTGGGCACCGGCCAGCTCGGTTGGTAGGATGTTAATCTTTGCACCGCCCGTGGCGAGAGTGCGAGCATGCCGTGCGCTGCCTCCCCGCCTAGAATTTTTTGCCAAGACCAAGAGATCACATCGCATTTTTTATAATCGATTGGCATGGCAAAAATTGCCGAGGTGGCATCGCAGATGGTGAGACCTGCACGGTCCGCATCAATCCAATCACCATTGGGCACCTTCACACCCGCTGTGGTGCCATTCCAAGTAAAAATGACATCCTTGGAAAAATCTACCGCAGATAGGTCGGGCAGATCGCCGTAATCTGCTTCGCGTGCAGTGACATCTTTTATTTTTAGCTCCTGCACCACGTCGATGACCCAATCCTTACCAAAGTTATCCCAAGCTAACACCTCGACCCCGCGCGCGCCGAGTAGCGACCAGAGCGCAGCCTCTAGGGCGCCGGTATCCGAGCCTGGCATAATTCCCAAAATATAATCTTGCGGCAAGCCGAGGATCGCCTTGGATTGGTCGATGACGCGCTGCAAGCGCGCGACACAGGGCGCAGATCGGTGCGAGCGACCCAACAGCGCCTGGCCGAGATTCGACAGCGCCCACCCGGGGTGCTTAGTTGTAGGGCCGCTAGAAAAATTAGGGTTGTCCGGTCGTAAAGCCGGTTGTTGGTTGCTCATATCCGTACTCGATTACTAGTGCAAAATAGATTGTACGACCTGGCCGATTACCGAGGGATTCTCGGCAATCACCACGCCGCTTTGTTGCAACAGCTCCACCTTCTCAACCGCACTCTCGCCATAGGCCGATACGATCGCCCCAGCGTGCCCCATCACCCGCCCCTTGGGGGCGGTCAGGCCCGCGATATAGCCGATGAGTGGTTTTGAAATATGTTCTTTGGCGTATTGGCCCGCTTCTATCTCCTGCGAGCCGCCAATTTCACCGATCATGAGAATGGCCTCGGTTGCCGCATCCTGTGAAAAGTGTACCAAGACATCTTTAAAAGAGCTGCCATTGATTGGGTCGCCGCCGATGCCCACACTGGTTGAGACACCGATGCCCAAGTGTTGCATTTGTTGGGCCGCCTCGTAGCCCAAGGTGCCCGAGCGACTCACGATCCCCACCGTGCCGGGTCGATAGATATCGCCCGACATGATGCCCAGCATCGCCTTGCCCGGGCTGATAACGCCTGCACAATTGGGGCCAATTAAAATCATCTTATCCTGCCGGTTGTAGCGACGCATGTAGCGTTTGACGACGATCATATCGTGCGCCGGAATGCCATCTGTAATCGCCACGCAGACTTTTATGCCCGCATCTGCCGCCTCCATAATTGAGTCTGCGGCAAAGGCAGGCGGCACGAATAAAATACTGGCCGTCGCACCGGTGGACTGGACCGCATCTTTAACCGTGTTAAATACCGGCAAATCGAGATGCGTCTGGCCGCCTTTGCCGGGTGTCACCCCACCCACGATACGGGTGCCGTAACGAATCATCTCCGCGGCGTGAAAACTGCCAATCTTGCCGGTAAATCCCTGCACGATGACCTTGGTATCTGCATCGATCAATATAGACATAATCAGGCGACCTCTCTCAACGCAGCCACCGCTTTATTGGCCGCATCCTGTAGCGTACTGGCAGCGATATATTCGATCGCGCTCGCTTGCAAAATTTCGTAGCCTTGCTCTACGTGGGTGCCCGCTAAGCGCACCACCAGTGGCATATCAAACTCAAGGGTTTGACAGGCCCGCACGATGCCCTCGGCAACCCAGTCACAGCGATTGATGCCGGCAAAAATATTGACCAAAATGACTTTGACTTTTTCATCCATCATAATCAGCTTAAATGCTTTAACAATTTTCTCTGGTGTGGCACCCCCGCCCACATCGAGAAAATTGGCAGGCTCCCCACCTGCAAGCTTAATCATATCCATCGAGGCCATGGCCAAACCGGCGCCGTTGATAATATTGCCGATATCGCCATCGAGGCTCACATAATTTAGCCCCCGATCAGACGCGTAGAGCTCGTTTTTATTTTCTTGCGTTTTATCTCTTAGCTCCGACACCGCTGGGCGGCGGAACAGGGCGTTGTTATCAAAACTCATTTTGCAATCGAGTGCCAGAATATGTTCATCTTGCGTGATCGCGAGCGGGTTAATTTCAACCATCGTCGCATCTAGCTCGCTAAAGGCGCGGTAGCAGCCCTGCAGTACCTGCACCATGCGTGCAATGAGTTTGATATCTAGCCCCAAGCTAAAGGCGATCTCCCGTGCCTGAAAATCTTGCATGCCCACCACGATATCTATTTTGGATCGAATAATTGTCTCGGGCTGCTCTTGGGAAATCTGCTCGACACTCATGCCACCTGCCGTTGAGGCAACCACCATAATCGACTCTGAGCTGCGATCAAACACCAGCCCCAAATACAACTCGCTGGCAATATCCGTCGCCTCCTCGATATAGACTCGATTGACGATTTTGCCATCGGCGCCCGTCTGCTCGGTCACCAGGTGCTTGCCGAGCAGTCGATCCGCTGCCTGGGCGACTGCCAGCTCACTGTCGCACAAAATAATGCCGCCCGCTTTACCTCTGGCACCGGAGTGCACCTGCGCCTTAACCACCCACCGGCCACCACCGATTTCACGCGCGCGATACTCGGCATTTTCTGGGCTGTAGGCGATGCCACCTCGGGGCGTCTCTACCCCAAAGTCGCGCAGGATGCTCTTGGCTTGGTACTCGTGAATATCCATTAGGGTGTGTGCCCCGCTATCATCTGATGAATGCGCACTATGTTCTCTGCCATGCGCGCTGAGGCCGCATCGATCATCCGACCCTCTATTTGGGCCGCACCCTGCCCCCGCTGCTCGGCAAGTGCCAAGGCTGCCAGGATTTTTTGCGCGTGCTCGACCTCCGAGTCGCTCGGAGAAAAAATATCGTTGGCCAGTTCAATTTGCGCAGGATGAATGGCCCACTTGCCCTCTATGCCAATCGCGGCGGCACGTTTTGCCGCAGCCACATAGGCCGCAGAATCGCGAAAATCACCAAATGGGCCATCGATTGCCCGCAACCCATAGGCGCGGCAAGTCATCGCCAGCTGTGATAGGGCATGGTGCCATTGGTCGCCCGGATAGTCTGCATTTAACCCGCCGATGACAACGGTGCGCGCCCGCAGGCTCGCCGCGTAATCTGCCACACCAAAATGCAGCGCTTCCATGCGTGGACTGGCGGTGGCAATCTCTTTTATGTTGGACATCCCCAGCGCGGTTTCAATCAGGCACTCCAGGCCAATTTTGTTCGAAAGATTGTGTGCGCCTTCGATTTGCGTCAGCAGACAATCGACCATATACACATCGCAGGCCGTGCCGACTTTTGGAATAAGAAGGGTGTCGATTTTATCGCCGACCTGCTCTACAAGCTCGATCAGATCGCGATACATATAGTGCGTGTCCAAGCTGTTTATTCTGACTGAGATACTCTGGCGACAGGTTGCAGGGTCCAGCTCCCGCAGTACGCCCAGCACGTTAGTGCGCGCGACGAGCTTGTCGTCGGGTGCCACCGCATCCTCGAGATCAAAGAATAGATAATCGGCTTGGGAGTTCAGCGCTTTATCGAACATCGCAGGCGATGAGCCGGGCACGGCCAGCTCACTTCTGTGCACACGTACTCTCGCCGGACTATAAACTGTGTGGCTCACAAAACACCCCCGCAGTTAACAACAACACCAATAGCTCGCCACACCAGATAGGTGTAAGAAAAAGTCTAATGGAAATTACCGCTTACTCAACAGACGTTTGAACCGCGAACAACAATTAATCCTAACCTAGCCAAATAATAAAAACAATAACAAAAACAAAAAAAATTGCAATTTTTTTCTAAAAATCTTCAGCGCGTGCAATCGCCGGATCCCGCCACCAGCATTCTCACTTTAGAGCGCAAAAACATTGAACAGACTGCGTGCAAAATCACACAATATTCTGCTCCATTATATTTTCCGTGTGATAGGATAAAAATGATATTGGCTCTAGGCATACACATAAAAATGAAACTCTACACCAGTGCAACCTCACCCTATGTGCGCAAAGTGCGCGTGTTAATGCACGAGGCGGGGGAGCGGCAAAGTGAGTTGGAGACGCAACTGGCAGGCGGCACCCCGGTGGACGCTAACACGATACCCATCGACAAAAATCCATTGGGTAAGCTCCCGGTACTGATCGACGATATGGGCCATGCCATCTACGACAGTCGGGTGATCTGCCGTTATCTCAACGATTATTGGCGACTAAATCTCTACCCCAGCCCACCGATGCTGTGGCGAAACTTGGTCTTGGAGGCCACCGCCGATGGCATACTCGATGCAGCGGTATTGATGGTGTACGAGGCGCGTGTGCGACCAGCGCCTGTGCGCTATGCCGACTGGATTGAGGGTCAATGGGCCAAGGTGGCGCGCGCCTGTGCGGCGCTGGAGGCACAGTGGTTAGAGGACTTGCAACAACCTAGCTTGAATATGGGGCAAATCGCCACAGCCTGTGCGCTCTTGTATTTGGATTTTCGCTTTCCAGAGCGCGATTGGCGCAACCTGCA
>CAZROX010000104.1:0-5819 GCA_964601845.1 uncultured Halothiobacillaceae bacterium | reverse complement strand
CAGGTAAAACTGACGACCAGCTCATCATCTGCAAGGGAAACATGCTTGAATTTAGCAACCTGCAAGAAAATGAGCCATGACCGTATCGGATGCCGGCATGACTGTATTGGATGCCGGATTAAGTTAAATTTAAGCAGTCGAGACAGCACGCCAATCATTTCCCGCATCGGGCGGCTACGTATGCGAGTGGATCTGGGAACGACATGCCATACTAACCGCAAAAAATTGTAAAGCATTATCCAAGACCTACAAATAATAAAAATAATCAACGAAAAAAAATACGATTAGGGTGTAACCCGCACACCCATCGTTCGCGTTTGGCTAAAACAGCTTCAGGTTTTGTGCCGAAAAAATAAGCCCTGTTCGCCCCTCGTGTTTTTATGACGATGGTGCCATTGCATCCTAAAGTGCACCTAGCCGCGCCCACGATAACCGGGCACAGCCTGATCGGGCACCCACACCCCATCCGGCAAGCTGCCGTGTTGGAAAAACACATCGATTGGTATGCCGCCGCGCGGATACCAGTAGCCACCGATACGCAACCACTTAGGTGCGAGCAAATCGATCAGGCGGCGGGCAATGGCCACTGTGCAATCCTCGTGAAAAGCACCGTGATTGCGAAAAGCGCCCAAAAATAACTTGAGTGACTTGCTCTCGACGATATACTCCCCCGGCACATAATCGAGCACCAGATGTGCGAAGTCCGGCTGCCCTGTCACGGGGCAAATAGAGGTAAACTCGGGGGCACTAAAGCGCACTAGGTAGTCGACATCGCGCTGTGGATTGGGCACCCGCTCCAACACCGCCTCACTTGGGTTCTGTGGCAGTGCTACCTTGCTGCCCAGTTGCATCAGTTCCGTCGCCGCGTGTTCTTTATCTGTCATACCCTTGTCCTATCGGTAAAATGTGCAAAATTGACTATGATTAACTCGGAGGGGCTTGCGACCCTCCAATCAGATCACAACGAGAGCATTTACATGACCCACTGTGACACCCAGAGCCAAGATTTTAAGCGTCTCTTGCAAGCCGAGTGCGCGCATCGACGCGAGCGCCTGATGGCACAAATGCCCCCGGACTCCATTTTAATTATTGCGGCAGCACCTGTCAGGCAGCGCAATCGCGACTGCGATTATACCTACCGACAGGACAGCAATTTTTACTACCTAAGCGGCTTCACAGAGCCGCGTGCCCTGATAGTACTGCGCCCCAATTGCCCCGATGGCGCCTATACCCTGTTTTGCCAAGCGCGCAACGCCCAAGAGGAGATGTGGCAGGGGCGGCGCATGGGGGTGGCGGATGCGCCAGATACGCTCAGCTGCGATGCAGCCTACCCGATCGACGACTGCCAGCCACGCCTATCGCAGATGATCGCCAACAGCCGCCAATTATATACCTGCCTAGACAGTGACCCGAGCTATAAAAAAGACCTGTCCGCATGGATTGAGCAGGCCGGATACACGGGCAGCGTGCACGCCATCGACCCCATACTGCACGAGTTGCGCCTGCATAAGAGCGAATTTGAAATTGCGCTGATGCAACAGGCGGCAGAGATATCCGTCGATGCACACAGACGCGCACTCAAGGCCTGTCATCCGGACATGATGGAGTACGCGCTAGAGGCGGAGTTTACCCATCGCTATCGCCAATCCAATGCACAGCACGCCTACACGCCCATAGTCGGCGGCGGTGAAAACGCCTGTATATTGCATTACACCGACAACAACCAGGCGTTGCGCAATGGCGATTTGGTGTTGATAGACTGCGGTGCAGAATACGCCCATTACGCCAGCGATATCACCCGCACATTCCCCGTCAATGGCCGCTTCGATGCGCGCCAGCGCGCACTCTACCAAGTGGTGCTAGAGGCGCAGGAGGCCGCCATTAAAACCATCAAACCCGGCAATAGCTGGCACGATCCGCATCGGGTTGCCATCGAGCATTTAACTTTGGGGCTGATTGAGCTGGGGCTGCTAAAAGGCGATCTGAGCAGCTGTATCAAAGCCCAGCACTATCGCCAATACTACATGCATGGCACGGGGCATTTGCTCGGCATGGATGTGCACGATGTCGGCGAGTGCAAACGCGAGCAACAGTGGCGCACCTTTGAGCCTGGCATGGTGCTCACAGTCGAGCCGGGGCTCTATATCAGCCAGAGCAGCGAGGCACCGGCTGAGTATCGCGGCACTGGCATTCGCATCGAGGACGATGTATTGGTCACCGATTCGGGCCATCGCGTGTTGACCCAATCGCTAGAAAAGACCGCCGATGCCATTGAGGCCTTGATGGCAGCATGAGTGCGACGACTGACTACGATGTGCTGATCTGCGGCGCAGGGCCGGTCGGGCTGGCGCTGGCGCTGGCCTTGAGCCGCAGCACATCCCTGCGCATCGGCCTAATCGATACCACGCCCGCCGCCCAGCTGAAGGCGAATGCCACCCGCAGCGCGCACTATCTGGCGCTGAGCTATGGCACGCGCATGGTGTACGAAAATATACAGCTCTGGTCGGCGCTGCGCGCGCACTGTGCCGCAATTGATGGCGTCCACATATCCAAGCGTGGCAATTTTGGCGCGCTACGCATGGAGGCAGGCGATATCGACGTGCCCAACCTCGGCTATGTGATCGAAAGCCAAGTGCTGGAGCAACAACTGATCGAGCAGCTCGCAGCAGAACAGATCACCCCCTTGCGCCATGGCGTAGTCGATCTGTCGCAATCGACCCAATCGGTGCACTTAACCGTGCAGTCGGGCAAGCAAACCACCACGCTCAACAGCAAACTGCTGTTCGCCGCCGATGGCAAAAACTCGCCGATCAGACAGCTGGCCGGCATACGCCACACCGAATACAACTACCAGCAGACCGCGCTCAGCGTGCCGATACAGCTGCAGCAATCGCACAAGCACATCGCATACGAGCGGGTGGCACCTGCCGGGGCCATCGCACTGCTGCCCCTCAGAGATGAGCGGCAGTGCATCATGCTGTTATCGGTCGAAAACAGCCAAGCGGCCCAACTGCAAGCGCTGTCACAAGATGCGCTGGGCACTTATCTACAGGCGCAATTTGGCTATCTGGTCGGCCAGCTCACGCCTATCGGCCCGACCCAACCCTATCCACTCAAGCGCAGCTTTGCGCACAGATCGCACCTAGGGCGAGTCCTGCTCATTGGGGATGCCCGCCAACACCTACACCCCATATTTGCTCAGGGGTTCAACCTGGCTATGCGCGATCTAGAGACGATATGCCAAGCACTGCAAGCCGATGCAACAGCACACGAGGACCCGACTCACTTGGCACAGCAACTGACACCGCACACCCGCCATAGCGATACCCTGCACCACACACTCGGCACCATCACGCACACCTTGGCCAACTGGTTTAACAACCCATCGCGATTTAACCGCACGAGCGTGGCGGGATTAGCCCTGTTCGACCTGCTACCCCCCCTGCACAACGAGCTGGCATACTTTGGCGCCGGGTTAAACAATCGGGAGCCGCGCTCAAATCGCAGCGCCGAACAGGCGGCCAACCGACACGAGGACACATAACAGCACCGTGCAACCTAGCGCTGACCGATTCGTTATACTAGCCCTATCCCGTCAAGCTGCTCTGGCATAGGCGACACCTTATGGACAACAGTCTACTCAAGTTACATCAAGAATCACTGTTAGATAGTTGGCTCGATGCCTACGGCCATTTGAATGAGGCCTACTATCTGGTTCCCATGAGCAATGCCACTTGGAAACTGCAAGATTATTTCGATATCGGCACCCACTACTTCGAGCAGACCGGTTGCGCGCTCTACACAGTTGAAACGCACCTGCGCTATCTTGCCGAGATACGCGCACCGGCGCTGTTGTCTGTGGCATCGCAAGTCATCGATGTCGATAGCAAGCGCATCTGGCTAACGCATTCGCTGATGGTCGATGATCGCCTCTGCGCCACCGGCGAGTTTATGCTGCTGCACTACGACACCCGCGCGGCCCGCGTCGCCCCCCTGCCAGAGTCCGCTTACACTAAGCTACAAGCGGCCAAACCAGCACAGCGGCCAGACTGGGCCAGCGCCCATATCGGCTGGAAAAGTAAAGCTAACTAAAAATGACACCAGCGCAATACAATCATTCACTCAACCTGTACAGATAGCGTGCATGAATTATGGATCTGAAACACGATAGCGATCGACAAGAGACCCAAGAGTGGCTAGAAAGCCTAGCCAGTGTCTTGGAGCGCAATGGCCACGAGCGGGCGCATTTTTTGCTCGAGCGACTCATCCGCCAAGCGCGGCGCCAGGGTGTCAGCTTGCCCTATCAGGCCAACACCAGCTATATCAATACCATCGCACCCGATCTCGAAGCCCATAGCGATAATGCCGACCACGAGATCGAGCGGCGTATCCGCTCATACATCCGCTGGAATGCCACCATGATGGTGTTGCGCGCCAACAAGGTGAGCCCAGAGCTCGGTGGGCATATCGCGACCTTTGCCTCCTCCGCCACCCTGTACGATGTCGGCTTCAATCACTTTTTCCAAGGCCCAACCGCCGATCACGGCGGCGATTTGCTGTTTGTTCAGGGGCATGCCGCCCCCGGCATCTACGCGCGCGCCTTCCTTGAGGGCCGTTTGAGTGCCGAGCAACTAGATCATTTTCGTCGCGAGGTCGACGGCAAGGGGCTCTCCTCCTACCCACATCCGTGGCTGATGCCCAACTTTTGGCAGTTTCCCACTGTCTCTATGGGGCTTGGCCCGCTGATGGGTATCTATCAGGCACGCTTTATGAAGTATCTGCACCACCGAAAAATGGCCGATACCAGCAAGCGCAAGGTGTGGGTGTTCACCGGCGATGGCGAGATGGATGAGCCCGAATCCCTCGGTGCCATCGGGCTGGCCAGCCGCGAAAAACTAGATAATCTGATTTTTGTCATCAACTGCAACCTCCAGCGATTGGATGGACCTGTACGCGGCAACGGCAAGATCATTCAAGAGCTAGAGGGCGTTTTTCACGGCGCGGGCTGGAAGGTGATCAAGGTGATTTGGGGCTCGCACTGGGATGCACTGCTCGCACGCGACAAAACCGGCAAGCTGTTGCAGCTCATGGACGAGACGGTCGATGGCGAGTATCAAAACTGCAAGGCCAAGGGCGGCGCCTACACCCGCGAACACTTCTTTGGCAAGTACGAGGAGACCCGCAACCTGGTCGCCCACATGAGCGATGACGATATTTGGCGGCTCAACCGTGGCGGGCATGATCCGCACAAGGTCTACGCGGCTTATCACGAGGCGGTCAATCACAAATCCCAACCTGTTGTCATTCTGGCCAAAACGGTCAAAGGCTACGGCATGGGCACGGCGGGGGAGGCCTACAATATTATTCACTCGCAAAAGAAGATGGATAAGAGCGCCCTGTTGGAGATGCGCGAGCGCTTTAAAATCCCCCTGAGCGAGGAGCAGATCGGGCGCGCCGAGTACATGACACTCGAACCAGATAGCCCAGAAGCCCGCTACCTACATCAGCGGCGCGAAGCCTTGGGCGGCTTTTTACCCCAGCGCAGCAATCGGGCCAAACCACTGGACATGCCGCCGCTGAGCGAGTTTAGCAGTCTCTTGGAATCGAGTGGCGAGCGCGAGCTGTCCACCACCACCGCATTTGTGCGTCTCCTAACCAAACTGTGTCGCGACAAAAATATCGGCGCGCATATCGTGCCGATCGTACCGGATGAAGCCCGCACCTTCGGCATGGAGAGCATGTTCCGCCAGCTGGGCATCTACTCAATACACGAAGAATGACTAATACTAAAATAATGAAGTCGTCTTGCCCTTGATGAT
>CAZROX010000103.1:0-5940 GCA_964601845.1 uncultured Halothiobacillaceae bacterium | reverse complement strand
ATCCCCCGCACTCGGCGCACCTAGTGCGCGCCCCTTTCGATAGGTGGCGATTGATTGCAGTCATCTTCAGCCCAATTAGGATAAATCATGTCAATTTTTAAGCCTGCTTTTGCAAGAGTGAATCAGATGCTGGTACAAATGGCGTCCATCAAGGAGTATCTTTGACTACGATAATAAACAGCAGCGCCTGCAAGTGCTGACAGAACAATTGGCCGACCCAGCTGTATGGGGCGATCAGGCGGCGATGCGCTCGATTAATCGGGAACGCGCCGCTTTAGAGTCCCTGTTGACCGATATCACACAGCTGGAGGGGCAGGTTAACGATATCTCCGATCTGCTCGTGCTGGCGGATGAAGAGCAAGATAGCCAGATGGGAGATGATCTGGATGCCGAACTGCTGGCCTGTGAAACGCGGCTGGCCACCCTTGAGTTTCGGCGCATGTTTTCAAACGAGCAGGATGCGAGTGATGCATTTTTGGATGTTCAGGCCGGCTCTGGTGGGACAGAGGCACAGGATTGGGGCGACATGCTATTGCGCATGTATTTGCGCTGGATTGAGCGGCAGGGTTTTAGCAGCGAGATCATCTCGTTTTCTGCTGGGGATGTAGTCGGTATGCGATCTGCCACTGTCCGGGTGCAGGGCGATCATGCGTTTGGCTGGCTGCGCACAGAGGCGGGCGTGCATCGCTTGGTGCGCAAATCGCCCTTTGATGCCGGCAACCGCAGACACACCTCGTTTGCCGCCGTGTTTGTGTCGCCGGATATCGCCGATGATATCGCGATTGAAATTAATCCGGCGGACTTGCGCATCGATGTGTATCGGGCCAGCGGTGCCGGTGGGCAACATGTCAATCGGACAGAGTCGGCTGTGCGCATCACCCATCTGCCCACAGATATTGTGGTGCAATGTCAAAATGATCGCTCACAGCACAAAAACAAGGCCACCGCTATGAAGCAGCTCAAGGGAAAATTGCATGAGCTAGAGCAATCCAAACGCCACAGTGAGCGGCAGTTGCTGGAGGCGGATAAGCCCGATATCGGCTGGGGCAATCAAATTCGCTCCTATGTGCTGGACGAATCGCGCATCAAGGATTTGCGTACCGGTTTGGAGAATCACAATATACAAGCGGTGCTGGATGGGGATATCACAGCATTTATAGAAGCCAGTCTCAAGCAGGGTGTTTAACAGTGTCCATAACAGAAGAAAATCAACTCATTGCGCAAAGACGCGCCAAACTCGATAGCATTCGCGCCACACACAATCCCTATCCGAATCACTTTAAGCCTAGCTGCAGCATCGAGCAGTTGCTGTCCTATCGGGATCGGGAGGCCGACTACTTCGAGTCCCACGCTATCGAGGCGACGATTGCAGGGCGCATGCTGATGCGTCGGACCATGGGCAAAATTAGCTTTTGCAAGCTGCAGGATGAAACCGGTGAAATCCAATTGCTGGTGCAGTCCGATGGCATAGGCGCCGATAGCTACCAGGCATTTAGCACATTTGATATCGGCGATATTCTGGGTGCGACAGGCACCTTGTGCAAGACGAAAACCGGCGAGCTGTCCCTGCGGCTGTGCGCCTGTCAATTGCTGGTGAAATCCTTGCGCCCCCTACCTGAGAAGTGGCACGGGCTCAAGGATGTCGAGCTGCGCTATCGTCGGCGCTATCTCGATCTGATGCTCAATGACACAAGCCGCGAGGTGTTTCGCAGCCGCAGCAAACTGATTCGTTACCTGCGCAATTTTTTTGATGAGCGCGACTATCAGGAGATCGAATCGCCGATGTTGCAGCACGTGCCATCCGGCGCCCTGGCCAGACCCTTTAGCACCCATCACAATGCATTGGATGCGGATATGTATTTGAGAGTGGCGCAGGAGCTAGCGCTCAAGCGCTGCCTGGTTGGCGGCATGGGAAAAGTGTACGAGATGAATCGGGTCTTTCGCAACGAGGGCTTATCCGTGCGACACAACCCAGAATTTACCATGCTTGAATACAACGCGAACTACTGCGACTACCGCGACTATATGGACCTGACCGAAGAGTTAATCAGCGGCGCAGTGGCGATGCTACACGGCGAGGCGCGCCAGATGACATTTGCCGATCAAACGTTAGATTTTTCGCAGCCTTTTGCCAGAATCAGCCTGCTCGATGCGATTGCCCAGCACACGAGCGCAAGTGCGGCGGACCTGGGCACCGAGGCGGGGGTGCGGCAATTGCTTGGGCAGCATGGCCTGGAGGCAGGTGCGCGAACTCTCGGTGAGTTGCAGTTTTTATTGTTCGATGAGTTGGTGGAGAAAAACCTACACACGCCAACCTTTATTACCCATTATCCATCCGATGTATCGCCGCTGGCGCGTCCATTCGATGACGACCCACATTTTTGTGAGCGGTTTGAATTATTTATCGGCGGGCTTGAGATTGCCAATGGCTTCTCAGAGTTAAATGATGCAGAGTTGCAGAAAAAATATTTTATCGCCCAAGCTGCCAAAAAAGAGGCGGGTGATAAGGAGTCGATGCACTATGATGAGGATTATCTGCAGGCGCTGGAGTATGGCCTGCCACCCAATGCGGGTGGGGGTATCGGTGTGGATCGTCTGGTGATGCTGCTGACCAACTCCTCCTCGATACGCGATGTGATTTTATTTCCTTGTATGCGACTAGAAAAATAATAACTTGAGGTAACCAGTGCAATTTTTATTAAATGCTTTTCCGGTAATCCTGTTCTTTTTGGCCTACTGGTACTACGATATTTATGTCGCCACCTGGGTGATTATGATCGCATCGGTCGCCCAGTTGCTACTGGATCGTCTGCACAGCGGGCAGTTCAAAAAACAACACCTCGCCTCTTCTGGGGCCATTCTTTTTCTCGGCGGCATGACATTATTGCTGCAAAACAAAGCGTTTTTAATGTGGAAGCCGACTATCCTGAACTGGGGCTTTGCCCTGGGTCTTGTGGTTACCTCCACGCTGTTTAAACAACCGGTGCTAAAAAAAATACTGGGCAGTCAGATTAGCTTGCCAAGTGCTGCCTGGAAGCGTCTAACCTTGCAGTGGGTCATGTTTTTTATTGTGATCGGTTTTGTTAATTTGTTTTTTGTGTATCAGTACGAAACCAGCGAAAATGCATTATTGCAGGCCGCACCCTCGCTGACCAAGCAGGAGCTTATTTCGCTACAGTGCGACGACCCGGTATATATCGGCGAACAAAAAGCCCTCTGCCAACAGACAAAGCGTTGGGAGTCTCACTGGGTCAGCTTTAAATTAGCCCTGATTTTTTTGACGCTGGCCTTTACCGTGCTGCAAGCCCTATCTATTGCTAAATACTTGCGGGTGCGAGAGCCGACTGGGTCAGGCGACTCCAAATAACAGACCTGCTAATCGGCATCCTGCACATGAACATGATGCACGGGTGCCAAAAGCAGTCTTAACCACTATGCGCTAGCGAGTCGCAACCAACCCCGATGAATTGTTTATTTGCGGAACCCCAGCAACGGCCTGAGTGACATTTTGGGGTATAGAATCAAAGCCAACCGCAGCCCCAATAGAATGATGAGCAACAGCAGGTAACGCGCCGCATCTTCAATATCCGCCTTGGCGACCAGCGCCAGGTGCAGCGTCACTAACACTGCACCGATGTACAGCAGGTTGTGTAATTTTTTCCATCGACTGGCGAGTTTGCGAATCATCCACCTGTTGGATGTCAGCGCCATCGGCAACAATACAAAGAAAGCCAACATGCCGACGATGATATAGGGTCTTTTGGTAATATCTTCGAGGATATCGGGCAGCGATAGACCTTGATCGAGCACACAGTAGATCAGCAGGTGCAACAGGGCGTACAAAAAACCGTACACGCCCAATATTCGACGAATTTGCGGTGGCAGAGGTGGGCGCAAGAGCCGTTGCAAGGGCGTGATCAGCAGGCATAGCCAGAGGAAGTTAACCGCCCACTCGCCGCTGAAGTGGGTCAGGGTCTCCACCGGGTTGACGCCGAGATTACCCTGGAGTGTGTCGAAAACCATCGTTGCAAAAGGGATCGAGCACAACAGGCAGACAACAGTTTGTATCGCGATAGATTTATAGGCTTTTGCTTTCACAATATTAGCGCGCTTTGGATGTTGCGAGACAATGTTGTATATGAGGCAGCGCCTCTGCAATCGCAATATCTGTTTTGCTTTGATCACAGGCGCGCGCCCGATACTCGAGGGTGTTATTTTTCAACCCGCGCTCAGACACGACAAACTGATGGGGTATGCCGATTAACTCCATATCCGATAGCATCACGCCCAAGCGTGCGTCCCGATCATCTAGCAGCACGTCGATACCGGCCTCAGTGAGGAGTGCATAGAGGCGCATGGTCTCCTCTTGCACCGCCGCGATACGCTGTCGGTTGATTGGGATGATGGCCACTTGAAATGGGGCGATCGTATCCGGCCACACGATGCCGCGTTCATCGTGGCGCTGCTCAATACTTGCCGCCACGATACGACTGATACCGATGCCGTAACAGCCCATCCAAAAGGGGCTCTGGTGCCCGCTCTGATCGCGGGTGCCAGCTGCCATCGCCTCGCTGTACTTGGTGCCGAGCTGGAAGATATGCCCCACCTCGATACCCCGCGCTATTTTGAGCCGCCCTGTGCCACAGGGGGAGGGGTCGTGCTCCACCACATTGCGCAGATCAGCGCATGTGGGCTCCGGCAGATCGCGCCCCCAGTTGATCGCCCGATAGTGCTTGTGGTCGATATTGGCACCGGCACAAAAATCACTCATCGCCGCCACGCTGTGATCCACGATACAGGGTATCGGCAGATTCACTGGGCCGAGCGAGCCTGCCGCGGCGCCGATGATTTCGATAATCTGTGCAGGATCGGCCAGACGCGGCGGATAGGCCACCTCCGCCAGCGCACCGGCCTTGACCAGATTCAGCGTGTGATCGCCGCGCACGACCAGTGCGATCAGCGGGCTTTCTATAGCATCCGATGCGACGAGCACCAGTGTTTTGATGGTGCGCGTGATCGGAATCTGGTGCTGTTGGACCAGATCATCAATGGTTTTCACATCCGGTGTATCGATCAGCTGCATGTCCTCTGTGGCAGCGGCCCGCACATCCTGGCAGATGGCCACGGCTTTTTCGATATTGGCGGCATAGTCGCCGCTATCGCTGAACACGATTTTGTCCTCGCCGCTATCGGCCAGCACATGAAACTCTCTCGAGGCATTGCCGCCAATCGCCCCGCTATCGGCCTCCACAGATCGAAAATTCAGACCGAGGCGATTAAAAATTTTGTGGTAGGCGTCATTCATTGTGTCAAACGATTGGCTCAGCCCGCTCTGATCGCTATCGAATGAATAGGCATCCTTCATCATAAATTCACGCGCGCGCATCACGCCGAATCTTGGGCGTATTTCGTCGCGAAATTTTGTCTGTATCTGATAAAAGATGATGGGCAGTTGCCCGAGCGTTTGTAAATCTTTGCGCGCGATATCGGTAATGACTTCCTCGTGCGTGGGGGCCAGGCAGCAAGGGCGTGCCCCGCGATCCTCAAAGCGTAGCAACTCGGGGCCAAATTGATCCCAGCGTTGCGATTCTTGCCACAGATCGGCAGGCTGCACACTGGGCATTAAAAGCTCAAGGCTACCGGCGGCATCCATCTCCTCTCGCACGATCTGTTCCACTTTTCGCAGCACGCGTAGGCCGAGCGGCAGCCAGCTGTAGATACCGGCGGCCAGCGGTTTAATCAAGCCGGCACGGAGCATTAGCTGATGGCTGATAATCTCGGCCCCAGCGGGGGATTCTCTGAGCGTGACGAGGTGAAATTGGGATGCGCGCATAGTGTGAGGGCTAGGTCTCTGTTAGGGGATAGAAGCGGTGACTGAAAAAATATAACCGATTTGTTTTTAGCATGTTGGGTGGATGGCGTTGCCATCATGGGTATCTG
>CAZROX010000102.1:0-6029 GCA_964601845.1 uncultured Halothiobacillaceae bacterium | reverse complement strand
AGAGTTATTGCAGGGCCATTGAGGTATTGCGTCAATTAAACGATGCCGATTACCGCACGCAAATGTTGGCAGAGCAAGCGCTGGTTCGGCAGCAATTGGGCTCGTTAGATGCAACGCAAGAGACAGCCGATTTTGTGCTGCAACTACTGCGCGGGGAGCGATAGCGTATCAGCGGTGCTCAAACTTTGCCGCGCGCTTCTCTAAAAATGCCTGCATGCCCTCTTTTTGATCCTGTGTTGCAAAGGTTGCATAAAACAGCTGGCGCTCGAACGCGACCCCCTCACTCAGGCCCACCTCTTGCGTTTTGTTGACCGCCGCCTTTACCATCATGGAGACGGGCCTTGAGAAGCTGGCAATTTTCTTGCCGAGTTTCAGCGCTGTGTCCATCAGCTCATCGAGCGGCACAACACGATTAACCAGCCCCCAGCGCTCTGCCTCCTCGGCGCTCAGCGTGCGCCCTGTCAGGCACAGCTCCATGGCGCGCGCCTTACCAATCAGACGCGCCAAGCGCTGGGTGCCGCCGGCACCCGGCAAAATACCCAGTTTAATTTCGGGCTGTCCAAATTTGGCATTGTCCGCTGCGATGATGAGATCGCACATCATGGCAACCTCGCAACCGCCACCGAGCGCATAGCCTGCCACTGCGGCTATGACCGGCTTGCGGCATCGGGTGAGCCCCTCCCAGCTGTCGGTAATGAAATTTTCTAGATAGACCTGGCTATAGGTTTTTTCTTGCATCTCGGCTATATCTGCCCCGGCGGCAAAGGCTTTTTCATCGCCGCTTAGCACGATGGCACCTATGCTATCATCACGCTCAAACACATCGAGTGCGGCAGATAACTCCTGCATCACCTCGCTCGAGAGGGCGTTGAGCACCGCTGGGCGGTTAAAGCGAATCAGGCCGACCGCATCGTGGACTTCTACTAATAGATTTTTGTAGGACATGATATTTTTGGCAGTGAATAGTAGGGTATATTGGGCGCGCACCCCGATCTGATGCGCAGGTTAATTGTACCTTTTGTGCCGCCTAATACCTAGTGTACCTATTGAAAAAATGATATTAATCGCTACTAAACTGTTATGGATATGTCGAGACTAGATGCGCTCTCCCCCCTAGATGGTCGCTACGCCGAGCACCTAGCGCCCTTGCGGCAGATTTTTAGCGAGTACGGTTTAATGCGCTATCGGCTTTCGGTCGAGGTGCATTGGCTAGGCGCACTCACAGAGGGCACCGATTTAATCCCCGCCTGCGAGGATTATCCACGCGCACGCGCTAGGCTGATGCAGCTGGTGGAGGATTTTTCTAGTGAAGATGCCACTCGAATCAAACAGATCGAGTCGCAGACGCGGCACGATGTTAAGGCCATCGAGTATTTTTTGCGAGAAAAACTAGAGCAAGATGCGCTGACACAACACTGGGTGCCTTGGATACACTTTGCCTGCACCTCCGAGGATATCAATAATTTGTCCTATGGGCTGATGATGCAGGCCAGCCGCCAAGATGTCGTGGCACCTGCACTGGGGCAGCTAATCGAGCAGCTAGCCAATCTCTCCGAGCAGCATGCCGATGTCGCCATGCTCAGTCGCACCCATGGTCAACCGGCATCGCCCACCACGCTGGGTAAGGAGCTGGCTAACTTTACCTATCGCCTAGAGCGCCAGCGCCGTGGCTATCAGGCGATAGAGATTATGGGGAAAATGAACGGCGCGGTAGGGAATTTCAATGCACACCATGCCAGCTGCCCAGAGGTGGATTGGCCGACACTGACCCAGCGTTTTGTGGCCCATTTAGGCTTGGTTTGCAACCCCTACACAACCCAGATTGAGCCTCACGATAATCTGGCCGAATTGCTACAGGCGCTCTCCCGAATCAATACGGTGCTAATCGACCTGACGCAGGATATCTGGGGCTATATCTCGCTGGGCTATTTTCGCCAGCACGCCCTGGCCGGTGAGGTGGGTTCCTCGACCATGCCGCACAAGATCAACCCGATCGACTTTGAGAATGCCGAGGGCAATTTGGGCATGGCCAATGCAATATTCGATCATCTGTGCAGAAAACTGCCTATCTCGCGCTGGCAGCGCGACCTGAGCGACTCGACGGTGTTGCGCAATCTCGGGGTTGGCGTGGCGCACAGCTATCTGGCCTATCAGTCCATCCTGCGCGGATTGGGCAAGCTCTCGTTGGATGAAACGGCGCTGGCCGCCGACCTAGCATCGCACTGGGAGTTGCTAGCGGAGCCTATACAAACTGTGATGAGACGCCATGGGATACCCGATGCCTACGAACAGCTCAAAGCCTTCTCGCGTGGCAGGGCGATAGATGCCGAGCTGTTGCACAGCTTTGTGCGCGCCCTTGAGTTGCCGGAGCAGGTGCGCGAAACCCTGCTCGCCATGCGACCACAAGACTATATTGGTCGTGCGGCGATCCAAGCACGCGCCCTTAAGCAGTATCTAGACGATTGATGCTGTAATATTTGGGGGTTGTGGTGCCTCGGGGGAGATTTGAACTCCCACATCCTAAGATACAGCCACCTGAAGACTGCGTGTCTACCAATTCCACCACCGAGGCGATTACAGCGAGGTGCCATTATAAGCAACTCGCCTCCCCGACAACAGAGAATTGATTGCCAGTTGCGAGATGGAACATGTGCAAATGGCAATAGTCGCGCTTTGTGCTTCCGACACTTTTGTGTGGGCGTTATAATCCAATTTTGACGTCCTAATCTATTGGTGTACCTTGAACACAGCTGACTCAGATATAAAACAGGCGATAGTCGACTACATGGACGGGTTTAGTGTGGAAACCACGCCCGCCTCTGCGGTTAAGGTGCCGTCATTTCGGGACTATCTACAAGAGGGCACAGTGGTCTATGTGACTTTTCTGCCCGGGTCCGATTTTGCGGACACAATCAGCGTGAGTCGGCGGCTGATCGAGGAGAAAATGTGCCCGGTACCGCACTTTGCAGCGCGCAGTATTAAAAGCCGTGCCGTGTTTGAGGAGTCCTTGAAAATCCTGTCGCAAGAGGCCGGCATCAAGCATGTGCTGCTGATTGGCGGGGCGGTGTCCAACCCGCTCGGCGAGTATTCTGATACCATGCAATTGCTCGATACGGGTTTGCTAGATAAGTACGGTATTGAGAAAATTGGCTTGGCAGGTCACCCAGAGGGTAGCCCGGATATGTCGGATGAGTCGATTACAGCGGCCTTGCGCTGGAAGAATGCCTTTCAGTCGCGCACAGATGCGTCCTTGTACCTGATCACCCAGTTCACGTTTGATGCCGAGCCGATTATCGCTTGGGATCAGGCATTACAGGCCGATGGCATTACCCTGCCAATTCGTGTTGGCTTACCTGGCCTGGCCAGCATCAGATCGCTGTTAAAGCACGCCCAAGCCTGCGGTGTCGGTGCATCGATTAGCGTGCTGAAAAAACAAGCTGGCAATATTCACAAGCTGCTCTATCGGAAGGCGCCAGATCAACAGCTGATCGCCCTTGCCCGCTATCGTGCACAGAACCCCAACACCGGTTTGAGCGGTATTCATATGTATCCTTTGGGCGGGCTGAAGCCCACTGTTATCTGGAGCTATGCGGTGACTGCGGGCCAGTTTACCCTCGCCAAAAATGGCCATTCGCTGGCACTCGATGAGTCGGCTCAGGCAAATCTAAATTAACTGTACCCTTACAATGTCACTACAAAATCTATGTTAAAAAATAATCACACCGATGCCGTTCATGGTTCGACAGCTGTCTTTATCGATGTCGAAAATATCTATCACTCCACCATTAACAACTACGGTGAAAAGCCCAACTGGTCGAGTATCGTCAGCCTGTGCAAGTCCTATGGCAGACTAGTTTCAATCCAAGCGCTCGGCGATTGGACCTCTTATCGCGATGAAGTGCGCGATATACAAAAAAATGGCATCCAGCCGGTCTATGTTCCCTTATCTCGCAATGGAAAAAGCAGCCTAGATAGTTATTTGATTGTCTCGGCCATGAAGCTATTTTTTCAAAATGACACAGTCGATACCATGATTCTCTGCTCGGGCGATCGCGATTACATACCGCTGGTGGCGGAGTTAAAGTCGATTGGCAAGCGGGTATTTTTACTAGCGGTGCCCGACACAGTTTCCCAAGACCTAGTGGCGATTGTGGATGGTGTAATCTTGTACAGCGAGCAGGGCTTGGAGGGGGCAGAGGGCACAGAGGCCAACCTGCCCGAGCAGAAGGCGATCACCCAAGATACGCAAGATTTTGTGCGCAACGAGATCAGCAAGCTATCTAGCCGCTCCATCAATGATGGCTGGGTGAATTTGGCCAAGATCGGGCTGGCATTAAAAGAGGCCGATGCAGGTTTTACGCATAGATCCTATGGCTGCCAGAAACTCTACGACCTCCTGAATGATATTCCACAGGTTGGATTGCGCTACGAGAACAAAGATAACACGGTCGCACTGGCCAGAGTCGAGGGGGACGATGACGATGACGGCGAGAATGTGGGCAACAGCAGCGACCTATGCACGGGCGAGGTGCTGAATTTAAAGCTAGGCTATGGCTTTATCAAACCGGACACAGGTGATGAAAATGTGTTTTTTCATGAGTCCGAATTGAATGGTGTGGATTTTGCACAGCTCCAAGAAGGGGATCGTTTGAAGTACTACGTGCAACCCACAGCACGCGGCCCCAATGCGACCAGAATCAGCAGGGTGGCGGCATGGCAAGAGGATAGCCAACCGCTCGATGGCCCCATGTTTGAATTGTGAGAGACGTTTACATACTAGGTGGTGTTCGTACAGCTATCGGTCGTTTTGGCGGTGCCCTGAAGTCGATTGAGCCGTGTGATCTGGGTGCACAGGTTTGCGCCGAGGCCCTGAGGCGTACCGAGATGGCGGCCGCAGCAGTCGAACACGTGGTCGTGGGCAATGTGATCCATACAACGCCGCGCGATATGTATATATCGCGTGTGGTAGCGCTAAACGCGGGTATGCCGATCGGCACGCCAGCTCTGACAGTCAACCGATTGTGTGGCAGTGGCCTGCAGGCCATCGTATCGGCCGCGCAGATGATTATGCTGGGCGATGCGAGCGTCACCCTGGCAGCTGGCGTAGAAAACATGAGCCGCGCAGGGCATTTGTTGTCGAGTATGCGCTGGGGCCAGCGACTCGGTGCGGGGCAGATGCACGATATGCTGCTCGGTGCCCTGCAGGACCCCTTTGGCCACGGCCACATGGGTGTAACCGCCGAAAACCTGGCCAAGCGATACACAATTACCCGCGAGCAGCAAGATGCCTATGCGCTAGAGAGCCACAAGCGGGCTGCGCACGCGCTTGAGCAGGGATTTTTTGCCACACAAATTATGCCCATCACTGTCGGGAAGGGCAGCAAAAGCACTCAGTTTCTCACCGATGAGCATGTGCGCCAAGATGCCGACATGGAACATTTCAGTAGTCTGTCGCCTTGTTTTCAAACCGACCAGGGCACGGTCACGGCCGGCAATGCATCCGGCATCAACGATGGCGCAGCGGCGCTGGTATTGGTCGATGCCAAGCATGCGCAGGCGAGTGCTGTTAAGCCGAGCGCGCGCATTCTCGGTTACACCCATTCTGGTGTAGCGCCAGAGGAGATGGGCATGGGGCCGGTGCCAGCGGTACAGCAGCTTTTGCAAAAACTCGATCTGCGGCTAGATGATATCGACATCATTGAGTCGAGCGAGGCGTTTGCCGCCCAGGCCTGCGCGGTTAATCAGGCGCTGAATTTATCCTCGGCGCGTGTCAACCCCAATGGCGGTGCGATTAGCCTCGGCCACCCAATCGGTGCGACGGGGGCGGTGATCGTGCTCAAATTAATGTACGAGTTGCAGCGTACCTCGCAGCGCATCGGTATCGCCACGATGTGTATTGGGGGCGGCCAAGGCATTGCCTTAGCAATCGAATCGCTCGTGTGATGATGGTGCGCCCTGTGCTGGTTGCCGTCTGCGTGGCAACACCCCGCTATACACAGCTTAAAGGATTTGCTCGGTTGCAGCTTCTG
>CAZROX010000101.1:0-6073 GCA_964601845.1 uncultured Halothiobacillaceae bacterium | reverse complement strand
TGAACAGTATAGGGTGGACCTCAGGGCTGGCTATTCTCACCCCCCCCTCGGTAACCTGCCCCACCCATCACACGCTAACAGCCGATGCTGTTAGCCATGGTAGCATTTTTGGTTTTTTTGAGAGGCGCAAATGAGTCTGTCCTTGCCCATCGGGCCACTGCGTGCTAGGATTCGATGTGTTAGTTGTCGGCTAGATTGATACGCCCTGAGCGTCGCACATCGCAAGCTGCTGTGAATCAAAAGGCTCATCATGCTTCACCCTAAAACATCCCCGCTCTCACCGCATCTACAAATTTATCGCCTGCCGATCACAGCCTTGGTGTCTATCGGCCATCGCATCTGCGGCATTATCTCGCTCTTTGGCGCACTGCTATTAGTCGCTCTGTTGTGCCTAGCTGCCATGGGTGAGGGGGGCTATGCCTTGGCACACAGTCAAATCACCGCTTGGTACGGCATCGCGATATCGACCCTGTTATTCTTTGCCCTCTATATGCATCTCTGTAGTGGGGTACGCCATCTACTGTACGACTTGGGCCTTGGCATGGAGCTGTCCTCGTCCATCAAAACCGCTTGGCTGGTGCCCTTGGCTGCCTGTATCCTAACGATTATCACAATCTTTTTTGCATAGACTTAGACCACGCACCGATTATTAATGAAAACACCGGGCACAGGGTTATCACACTGGATTTGGCAACGGATCAGCGCCTGCGTGGTGCTGCTACTGCTTGCCCTGATGATCTGCATCCTGATCAAGCTGCCACAAATGGATTATGCTGCGTTTGTCTCGCTCATGCAGTCGCCCGCCGTGGCCATCGCCACAGCCCTGCTGATAGTCGCGGTATTCTTCCACGCCGCGCTCGGTATGCAAACGGTGTTAGAGGACTATATCAGCGTCCCCTCAGCGCGCCATCTACTATTTGGCATCACCTGTGTGATCTGTGCCACCGCCTGTGTGCTGGGCATCGCCGCGATCGCACGTATCTTTTTTGCAGCCTAGCTTTTTATGTCCTCAGATCACACACTAATTGAACACCATCACGATGTCATCGTCATCGGTGCTGGCGGTGCCGGATTGCGGGCCACTTTAGGCATGGCAGCTAGCAATCTTGCAACCGCTTGCATCACCAAGGTGTTTCCTACCCGTAGCCACACAGTTGCCGCTCAAGGTGGCATCAGCGCCGCTTTGGGCAATATGGGTGAGGATCAGTGGCAGTGGCACATGTACGACACCGTCAAGGGCTCGGACTGGCTCGGCGATCAGGATGCCATCGAATATATGTGCCGCGAAGCGGCCCAGGCGGTGATCGAGCTAGAGCACTACGGGGTCCCTTTCTCGCGCACCGAGAGCGGCAAAATCTATCAGCGCCCTTTTGGCGGCATGACCACCCACAACGGCGAGGGCACAGCCCAGAGAACCTGCGCGGCGGCCGATCGCACCGGGCACGCCATTTTGCACACGCTGTATCAGCAATCCCTTAAGCACCGCGCAGAATTTTTTATCGAGTACTTTGTCATAGACCTACTGATGCAAGAGGGTCGCTGTTGCGGCGTGCTCGCTTGGGATCTGGTCAACGGCACGCTGCATAAATTTCATGCGCACCAGGTAATTATGGCCACGGGTGGCTGTGGTCGCACCTACTTCTCTGCCACCTCGGCCCACACCTGTACAGGCGATGGTGGCGGCATGGTATTGCGCGCCTCCCTCGCACTACAAGATATGGAGTTTGTGCAGTTTCATCCAACCGGCGTCTATGGCTCCGGCGTGCTGATAACCGAGGGCGCGCGCGGCGAGGGCGGCTATCTGACCAACTCAAAAGGTGAGCGCTTCATGGAGCGCTACGCCCCCAATGCCAAAGATTTGGCCTCGCGCGATGTCGTCAGCCGCTCGATTACCCAAGAGATTAACGCCGGTCGCGGGCTCGGCGCCAAGGCCGATCACGTCCATTTACACCTCGAACACCTAGGGGTCGAGGTGCTCGAAAAACGCCTGCCAGGTATTCGAGAGTCGGCACGTATTTTTGCCGGGGTCGATGTCACGCGCGATCCGATTCCCGTCATCCCCACCGTGCACTACAACATGGGTGGCATCCCAACCAATTACCACGGCGAAGTGCTCGATTTCTCGACCGATGAGATGGGCAGCGTGGTGCCCGGGCTGATGGCAATCGGTGAGGCGGCGTGCGTGTCGGTACACGGTGCCAACAGGCTCGGATCCAACTCGCTGTTGGATATCATCGTCTTTGGCCGCGCAGCGGCCAAGCGTGCCGCCGAGTTAATCAAGCCAAAAACCGCACACCAAAGCATCTCCCCTGCAATAACAGACGCCGCTCTCGCACGCTTTGAGCGCTTTCGCCAAGCCGATGGCGACATACCGACCAGCCAATTACGCGATCGTATGCAACATATT
Source organism: uncultured Halothiobacillaceae bacterium (assembly GCA_964601845.1). Taxonomy (GTDB): domain Bacteria; phylum Pseudomonadota; class Gammaproteobacteria; order CAZROX01; family CAZROX01; genus CAZROX01. Next base: position 3,666 of record CAZROX010000101.1, on the reverse strand, counting down.
ATGCAGCAGCACGCAGCGGTATTTAGAACCGCCGAAAACCTACAAGCGGGTATCGACAAACTGCGCGAGGTAGAAAAAGATTTTGCTCGCGTGCGCATCAATGATCGCAGCCTCATCTGGAACACCGATCTTGCCGAGACGCTAGAGCTAGACAACCTGCTATTGCAAGCGCGCACCATTATTCACAGTTGTATCAATCGTCTGGAGAGCCGTGGCGCCCACGCGCGCGATGATTTCCCAGATCGCGACGACAAAAGCTGGATGAAACACACCTTGACGCGCCTGGGCGAAGATTTTGATGTCCACCACACCTACAGGCCCGTGCGCCTCGACACACTGACCGACGAGTGCGAGTCGATTCCACCCAAGGCACGCGTTTACTAACCAGGCAGCAGAGCAATTCTATGGCGCAGTTTTCGCTACCCACCAACTCGATTGTCAAGCCGGGCAAGGTATATCCTGCACCCGAGCACTGTACCAATACGCGGCGTTTTATCGTCTACCGCTACGACCCAGATTTGGACCAAAATCCGCGCCGCGACACCTACACCCTCGACATGGACACCTGCGGCCCCATGGTGCTCGATGCCCTGCTCAAAATCAAAAATGAGATCGACTCGACCCTAACGCTGCGCCGCTCGTGCCGCGAGGGGGTCTGCGGCTCCTGCGCCATGAACATCAATGGCCGCAATACCCTAGCCTGCACGCTCTCGCTGGAGGATGTAAAAGGTGATGTCAGCATCTATCCACTGCCGCATCAACCCGTTATCAAGGATTTAGTGCCCGATCTGAGTCATTTTTACGCCCAGTACGAAACCATCGACCCCTGGCTAAAAGCCCGCGACCTACCCGCATCTGCACCGGTAGCCGAGCGCTATCAGTCACCGGCAGACCAAGAAAAACTGGTCGGCCTCTACGAGTGCATACTCTGTGCCTGTTGCTCTACCAGCTGCCCGAGCTATTGGTGGAACAGCGATCGCTATCTCGGCCCGGCCACCTTGCTGGCTGCCTACCGCTGGATCAACGACTCGCGCGATGAGCACGCACCCGAGCGGGTCGAAGCACTCAAAGATAGCTTCAAGCTCTATCGCTGCCATACGATTATGAACTGCACCCAAGCCTGCCCCAAAGGGCTGAATCCGGCCAAGGCGATTGCCAAAATCAAGCAAAAAATGCTCCGCCCGTCCGCCGCATCGGGTGGCTGATATCGCGCAACTGCGCTGGCAGGCCAGACGCGGTCTGAGGGAGCTCGACACCCTACTCTTGCACTATCTCGAACATCAATACCCACAGCTCAGCCGTGTCGATCAGGCACATTTTCAGGCGCTATTGCAGTTGGATGACCAACAGCTGCACGCCATCTTGCTGCAAGGGCAGCCAATCGCACAAGCCGAGCTTGCCGCCACAGTGCGCGCTATCTTGTCGCAGGCCGCAAATAGAGAGGCAACCGATGGGGCTTAAACAAGTCGCCTATCCTCTGCGCATCGCACCGAGCCAGTCATCTTATCTGTGGGCACTGATTGTGGGCGCTCATGCACTGGCACTGGTCGCTATCGCCATCCAACAGATACCCGCATCGCTACAGCTGCTGCAAGTGGCCTTGCTGGGCCTGAGCTACTGGCAGGCCAACAAACGACTCGGGCAACCGATATTTGCCATCTGGAATCAAAACGGCAGCTGGCAGCTCACCTGCAATGGCAAGACTTATCGTCACCTGGCACTGTGCAAGTGCGGCATGATGACCACCTACATCGTGTGGTTAAAATTCCGCACAGCGGATGGCGCGCGGCATCTCATCGTTACCCGCGACATGCTCGATGCCGATACATTTCGCAGGTTGCGTGTGCGCCTGCGCGTCGATACCAAAAAATGATTCACGGCACCGGCATAGACAGCGTCTCCATCGTGCGGATTGCAGCAACCGTGGCACGCTTTGGGCAGCGCTTTGCCGATCGGCTATTGCACGAGTCCGAGCGAGCCGCCTACAACCACGCACGCGATAAAGTCCGGTTTTTGGCCAAGCGATTCGCTATTAAAGAGGCGGCCAGCAAAGCGCTGGGCACCGGCATACGCCAAGCGGTGAGCTGGCGCGATTTTGCAGTCTCATCCAACTCGCTTGGCAAGCCTGAGCTGACCCTGCACGGTGCTGCCAAAAAATTGAGCGAGCAGCACAATATCTGCCGCCTGCATATCTCTTTGACCGATGAGCGGGAGCAGGTTATTGCTATGGCGGTTTTTGAGATGAAAGAGTGATTTATCGTGGAAACTGCACACCACTCTCTATAGTTGCCCATCAAGCACAAGCATAAAGTGGTTCAGGTCTAAGCGCCAGTTTCGAATTGGCATGGTCCATTTGGTGCCTCTATGTTGGTCAGATACACCACCTCCCTTGCGCATCAGCATTCGGAAGCAGCTACACGGTTTGATAGCTTTGCGGATGCCACTGTTCAAGGGCTCAATCGTATTGGTCGTATAGATCGCCTTGCGAATGCCTTCGGGATAGACAAATAGCATGTTTCTGTAGATTGACATCCTTGCACCACAAGAACGCATCTATCAGCAGTGTTTATCATCTACTGCAGACAAGCTACTCAGTGCACACCTTGCACAATAATCCACAGGTCAAAGTAGCGATCCATCCCATGCTTACCCAGCGCAATGTGGAATTTATAGAGCAATTCCACATGTGATCCAAGGTCACTGATATCGTTGCATTGTTGTATACTCTAGTGTTTTCTTGGGGTGCAGTGGGCACTTAGTGAACATTTAAGCGGGCTTGGAGCAAAGTAACTATGGAAAAAGACCATGTCAATTTATTAATTGGTGCACAGCCCATGAGGCTGTCATTGCTGAAAATAGCCTGCCTATTGAACTTAGGTCATACAAAAATCAATTTATTATCTGTGGGACAAAGCGTCTCCAAGGCGTTTGAATGCGCGTCTTTTTTTACAGAACAATACCCTAAGCAAATAAAGGTTGAAAAAATATCAACAGATATTGCAAGAATACAACCGCCATCTTACATGATGGAAAATTTGCAGGGGAAATCGGATTCTAAATTTACCTGCGTATCCATCCTGCTTTCACAAAGTGATCGTGGATGGAAGGTACCTTATAGTTATAACCACACTGAAGATAATGCCAAATCTTTACCGGTTTCTTTTGCCGCTATAGAGATGATGCTAAATAATGTTTTACAAAATAAAGGTGAAATTAAAATTTCCCCTAAAAATCAAGAAAAAAGAAGTCCACAATATTCTTTTACCTCATTGGACGAGGTCGGTTTTAAAATAAATTGGGACAAATCTAAATCCCAAATCCCCTATGGATTACTTCCGGTTTTAACACGTTCTGGAATGATGTTTTCTCCAGATTGGAGTAAAGCTTGTGTACAACTTGGGCATCAGGATGATGTAATCCTTGGATTAGATACCAATATACTTAAGAATTGTATTATTACCCGACAACTCATCGATGGATTTAGCTTAAATTCGCCTAAAAGTTATACACATACACCTAACTGGGTACTGCTAGTGATCCCGCAAACGGTCATGCATGAGCTTGAGTATGCGGCAAATCATAGAGATATGAAATCAGGTTATCTAGACCACATTGGCAGAACAGGCTTTCGCGGATTAGCTGAAGTTTTTCAGTTGCGCTCTTTAG
>CAZROX010000100.1:0-6093 GCA_964601845.1 uncultured Halothiobacillaceae bacterium | reverse complement strand
CCCGTAGGAGTCTGGGCCGTGTCTCAGTCCCAGTGTGGCTGATCATCCTCTCAGATCAGCTACAGATCGTAGCCTTGGTAGGCAGTTACCCTACCAACAAGCTAATCTGATGTAGGCTCATCCAAAAGCGAAAGGTCCGAAGATCCCCTCCTTTCTCCCGTAGGACGTATTCGGTATTAGCCCGAGTTTCCTCGGGTTATCCCCAACTATTGGGTAGATTCCTACACATTACTCACCCGTCCGCCACTCGTCAGCCGAGAGCAAGCTCTCGCTGTTACCGTTCGACTTGCATGTATGAGGCATGCCGCCAGCGTTCAATCTGAGCCAGGATCAAACTCTTCAGTTTAAGCTATTTACGGATAGCTCCGTATCACTTAAAACGAAATGAATAAGACCCAAAGCATAACTGACATTAATCTATCAGATACTATTTGGAATGCCCAATCCACCTCGCTTGTTGTTTAAAACAGCGCAATAGCAGACACAGGCACCCACACAAGTCACTCAAAATCAATTGTAAAAGAGCATCTGGCAAAGCCAGTAGAGCAGCGCATGATCCCACATCACCCAGCCTAAGTCAATGACTAAATGTTATCTCTATTTCACCCAGTGCAGGCTAGCTAAATCGCTCTAACTAACCGCCACCATCGCCCTGGCTTTGCAGCCAATAGGCTTAGATGAAACCCGCCACTCCCCTGCGCTTATTGGGCAGAGCGGATGCGCATTATACACGGATCAAGCCCAATTCAACCGCCTGTTCTTGAGTTAGCAAAAATACCCCATCGGCACCTTCGGGCAAGAGGTACACATACTGCCCATCGGCCAAAAACTGCCAGCGCGCAACACGGCCATCGGCAAAGTGCAGAGCCACCTGATTCGCTGTGCGATCTTTTAACCGCAGCTGCCAGTGCGCTAGTGGCACAATCGATGCCGCCTGCATACTGCGCCATGCATCGAGATAAGATGCGGCCAGTGGGCTGGCACCGCGCTCGATTGCAACTAGCTGGCCATCCTCTGGTAACAGTAGCGACAAATTGGCAAAGGCATTCAAGCCACCACGAATCAGCGGCCAGAGCACATCGCGCCCAAGCCAGACCCACGAGCCAATTTTGAGATAGCGTTTTTCGCCGTAGGCACCCAAGCCACCGAGCTCCAGTGCGACTGTATCCGAGCCAGAGTCCATCTCGATGCGGGCGACAGGTTGTATCAAACCCAGTTCGCGCAAATCCAAATCGGCGACCGGCTGGGCATTCGCCGGATCAAGCCCAGAGAGCGAGAGCAAGAGCGCCACTCGATCTTGCTGGGCCACATGCATGAGGGGCGCGCTGATATACCAGTGTGCCTGCCGCCGCTGCAAGATGAGATCGCTATCCGACACCCGCATGGTAATGCGCGAGACCTGCTCGGGCTGGAACAACAGCGCTGATGCAGGAGGATCGGGGCGCACACCGAGATACACCACCAACCCGACACTGGCCGCCAAGAGCGCAACCAGCAGCCACGCCGACAGACGACGTGCAACCGATACACTCATGTAGCAAATCGATTGTTACGCCACACCAAAACGGCTACGACCAGCAGCCCTATGGGCAGCAGCAACAACATGCCGACACCAAATATCCACAGCCACAAACGCGGCAGCTCAAATTGCACATCGCGCGCTCTGATTGGCTCGATCTGCAGCTCTGGCTGATGGCTGCCCAGCCACAGATATAGCTGCTGCGCCAAATACAGATTACTGCCGTTAGCGAGCCATCGGTTAGCGATAAAATCCGCATCGCCAATCAGCGCCACCCGCTGTTCGGCATCGCCCAGCGCACGCTGTAAGGTCGCCCCGATCATAATGGGGCCCGGGCGCTCAGGGGTGCCCGGATCGTAGCGCACCTGCCCTGTTAGCTCGCCGAGCTCCGTCCAGCTCCCATCGCCACTCGCCAGCAGAGGCTGCATCTGCCAGCCATCGGTCTCGGATAGCTGCAGGCCGACACTCTGTGGGTACAGCGTCGTGCCGAGCGATTGCGGCAGGGCCGGATGCTCTGGATACTGCTTGATCACGACAAAATCTGGCGTGTCGAGCTTCAGGCTTACCGCCGCTGTATCCACCACCACACCGGGCAAAATGGACAACCCCAACTCCTGCGCCAGCTTTGCTGGTGCCAAGGGGGTGCCGTACTCGAGCAACCACAGCACATTGCCGCCTGCGTTGACATAGTCGCTCAGCACAGCTTCGTGTGCGGCAGAAAACATCCCTCTGGGCGCTGCGATCACCAAGAGATCAATCTGCTCCAGCTCGTGCGAGCTATCCAGATCAACAGATGCAATGTCGAATCCTAAGGTGCGCAGATGATCGACAAAATAACTGTGCGAGTCGGCGGTCACCGTATTGATCTGCCGCTCCAAGTGGCCTGTGACATAGCGCACTTTCACCCTGCTTTCGCGTTTCAAGCGCACCAGCGCATGGGTGATGTCGGGCTCGGAGAGCGATCGCACGCGCTGTGTACGCCCATCCAAACTAAAAACCAGCTCAAACCCTCGGCCGATACCCAATTGGCGGGCGCGCTGCGGCTCCTTGGCCGGGTCGATAAACTGCCAATTGATATCGCCCTTATATTGTTGATACAACTCGATTTTGCGCCGAATCGTGGCGCGTGCTTGTTCGTTCTCACCGATCCAGACATCGACCTGCACGGCACCATCTAGCGACTCGAGCACCGCGACAGAGCTATCGCTCAGCGAGTGACGACCCTGGGCGGTCATATCCAGTTGCGCCGGATACTGCAAGCTCAACCACGCCCACAGCCCCGCAATTGCGAGCACCGCACCACCGTAGGCCACGCGCTGCAACAGCGTGCGCCAATCATAGGATGCCAGCATTCTAAAGTTATCGACTCGGCGCACCAGCAGCAAAAAAAAGATGCCGATTAACAGCAGGTAGTAGACCACATCTGTGCTCTTGAGCATCCCGTTCAAAAAGCTGATCAGATGGTGCGTATTGGAGAGATAGCTAAACCCACCACCGAGCGCATCATTTAGCTGTTGAATCCCCAGTATCCACAAGAGCGCCAAGAAGCCAAAGCTGCCGCACGCCGCCCCCCAAACATGCCGACTCAAACTTGAAAAATACAGACCGATCAGACAGGTGCTGATGCAGATGAGCATCAGCCCAATCAGGGCACTCAGTAAGGTGTACCAATCGAGTGAGACCACAAATGTCAGCGACAGCGGCAACAGCATCATCTGCGCAACCAGTATGCAGAAGATCGCCAAGGGTGCCAGCAACTTGCCCAGCACAATCTGCCAGGGCGCAATCGGCGATGACAGCAGCAACTCCATGCCCGTGGTGCGCCGCTCATCGGCCATCAGACGCATGGTCAATAGCGGCCCGACCAGCAGCAGCAGCGTGCTAGCGGGCGCAAACACCTGCGCGATCAGCCAGCGCGTCACCCCAAAGGGTAGGTCGGGAGTTTGGGCGCGCAAATACACCCAGTTATCGAGCGCAGACAAATGCATCCAAGTAAACAGCACCTGCATCACTGCCAGCAACACCCAAGTCAGCGGCGAGCGCAGCATGACGCGCAATTCTTTTTGGGCGATGACAAATATCATGCGCCCTGGGTGACCTCAAAAAATGCCTGTTCCAGCGCCTCTAGGCCGGCGGGCGAGCGATCCAGATCGCAGTGGTAGTCAATCTTGCCACGGTGCAAAATCATGACCCGATTGCAGATAGTCCCAACCTCCGATAGCAGATGGCTGGACAGCAAAACCGCGGCATCGCGACCGTAGTCGCAGATCAGCTGCTGCATCTCCTGAATCTGCTTGGGGTCCAGACCCGCAGTCGGCTCATCCAAAATGAGCACGCTCGGGCGATGCACGATGGCCTGCGCGATGCCCACGCGCTGCAGATAGCCGCGCGATAGCTGCGCCAACTGACGCCGACCATAATCGGCCAGCCCAGTCAGGGCTTTTACCTCCTCGATTCGATCGGGGCACTGCGCACGCGGCACGCGCCGCAAGCGCGCGCAGTACACCAGATACTCATCGACCAGCAACTCGGGATAGATCGGCGGCACATCGGGCAAGAAGCCCAGCAGGGCACGCGCGCTCTGGGGATTTTTCTGTAAGTCGATGCCACCGACTCTAATGATGCCCGCATCGACGGAGAGACAACCGCACAACATGCGCAAAGTCGTGGTCTTACCCGCGCCATTGAGGCCGAGAAAAGCGCACACATCGCCGCGCTTCAACTGCATAGAGAGGCCGCTGACAGCGGTGTGCCGGCCATAGTTGCGCCGCACATCCAGCGCCTCCAACAACAATGCTGGCTCAGTGCCCACCAATTGCAAGCCTCACCTACCTCAAATTTGAATGCGTCGCATAAACAGATGCCACACGTTAAACTGCATGACTTTTAGCGATTATACTGCGCTTTTTCCGCCGGGCAGATTAGATGTCTCAATCGCAATCGACAAGCTTACACAGAGATTTTTTAAGCGGCACGCCCTGGCACGGATGCAAACTGGCCCAACTGCCACAAGATGCCTCCACACGCACCTACTACCGATTGCAAGGCGGCCCCCAGCCTGCCCTGCTGATGGATGCCCCACCCCCTGTCGAATCACTCGGCGACTTTGTCCGCATCGCCGAGCATCTGATCGGGCTTGGTCTTAGCGCACCGCACATCTTGGTGCAGGATATCGCCCAAGGCTTAGCGATTGTCGAGGATCTAGGCACACACTCTTTTACCAATCTGTTGCAGCGCGACGAAGCGCCCTGGCCGCTGTACAAAATGGCCATCGACTGCCTGCTGGCACTGCACGCACACCCGCGCGCCACCGACATCGCCCTGCCCGAGCGAGCGGCGACCCTGCTAGCAGAGGTCGAGTTATTTTGCGATTGGTATCTGCCGCAGATTGGCCGCCCACCGTGCCCCGATTCCGCCCGCCGAGAATTTGTGCAAATCTGGGGCGAGCTATTTGCCAACTGCCCGCAGCTTGCACAAGATACACTGCTCATGTGCGACTTTCATGTCGATAACCTGCTATTACTACCCGAGCGCCAAGGTGTGCAGCGCTGCGGTCTGCTCGACTTTCAAAACGCCTGCCTCGGCACACCCATTTACGATTTGATCTCACTACTAGAAGATGCAAGGCGCGATGTACCCGCACAGGTCATCACAGATGGCATGGCACACTATCGAAACCGACGCGGCCTAAGCGATACCCCAGCATTTGAGCACACCTGCACACTCTACGCCGCCCAGCGGCACACGCGCGTTATCGGCACCTTTGCGCGCCTAGCACAACGCGACGGCAAAACCGCCTACTTGCAACACCTGCCACGCCTACTCAAACTACTGGCAAGTCACTTACAAAAACCCGTACTCGCACCCTTGCGCGCCTGGTTTACCCGCCACTGTCCCATCCACGAGCTGGAGTAATACGATGCAACAGAACAAGCCACAACTGATTATCGCCAACAAGAACTACTCTAGTTGGTCCCTGCGCCCTTGGTTGCTACTCACCAAGCTGGGGATTGCATTCGACGAAGTGATGCTTCCACTGCGCACGGCAGAGTTTAAGGCACGCGTGCACAGCTACTCGGCAATCGGTTGCGTGCCCATATACCGTGAGGGGGACATCACCCTGCCCGACAGCCTCGCCATCGCAGAGTTTTTGGCCGAGCGCCACCCTCAAATCTGGCCACAAGATCAACTGGAGCGCGCCCAAGCGCGTGCACTCAGTGCCGCCATGCACGCCGGGTTCAAAGCACTGCGCGCAGAGATGCCGATGAACTGCCGTGCAAGACGCACGCTGGAGCCAAGCCAACAGGCGCAGGATGATATCGCCTGCATTCAATCGCTGTGGGAAGATTGCCGCACCCGCTACGCAGCACGCGGCCCTTGGCTATTTGGCGAGTTTGGTGTGGTCGATGCGTTTTATGCGCCGGTTGTATCGCGATTTAACACCTATGGCATCACGGGCAACACACAGATCAGCGACTATATGCAAACCGTGCTAAATGACCCCAGCATGCAGCAGTGGTATCGCGATGCGCGTGCGGAGGAGGCGGTGATTGAGGGGGTAGAGGTTGGGGTGG
>CAZROX010000099.1:0-6318 GCA_964601845.1 uncultured Halothiobacillaceae bacterium | reverse complement strand
CAATGGCGGAGAGAGGGGGATTCGAACCCCCGAGGTGTTACCACCAACACGCTTTCCAGGCGTGCGCCTTAAACCGCTCGGCCATCTCTCCTCGGTGATTGCAGATTGTGCTGCTATACGAGTAGTATTAGAAAAAAAACAAATCCTAAAACGGCCAGTAATATCAAGATGGCATGTAGCCAATCGCCGGACTCGGCCATTGGGCTATTCTTGAGCATATATTTTGCTTTGGGCCAGACAATGATAATCATAGCCAGCAAAAATACTGCTGTGAGAATTTTCATCCAGTCCATAAATTTAATCCCAAAAAGCGAGAGCCTCCAAGCACTGTTATGTGCGCTGGAGGCTCTCTGAGATGGCGCTCGTTGTAGGCGGTGTGCCGATGCCTAACCCTTAGTCTCTGCCGCTGGTTGCGCCGAGTATACTCAGCAGGCTGACAAATATGTTGAACATATTAATGTAGAGGCTGACGGTCATCATGATGTAGTTGGTCTCATGTCCGTGTAGCATGCGGCTGGTGTCGTAGAGAATAAAGCCACTCATCAGCATGATAATCACAGCAGAGAGTGCCAATGACATAGCCGGTATGCCGATAAATATGTTGGCCAGAGCCAGCACAAATACCATTAGCAGACCGACGAACAAGAATCCGCCCATAAAGCTAAAGTCTTTTCGGGTAGTCAGTGCGTAACCCGACAGACCCAGAAAGATAATGCCAGTGCCGCCAAAAGCGGTGGCGATAATCTGCGGGCCATTGGACATGGAGAGATACAGGCTAAGCATCGGCCCAAGCGAGAACCCCATGAGGCCTGTGATGGCAAATACCACCCAGATGCCAGAGGCCGATCGCGCTGTTTTTGGCAGGGCGAACATCATCAGCAGAAAAGCACCGCCGATGGACAGCAGATACGTCATCGGTGGCATTTGCAGCGCTGTAGATACGGTTGCCGTTAAACCGCTGAACAGCAAGGTCATCGACAGGAGCGTGTAGGTGTTTTTAATTAGACGGTTAGTGGCTAAACCAGACGTCCGTGACACATGGGCTACAGAATTTTGTCTCATTTTTAGTTACTCCGCATGTTAATAAATGTTGCGATATGATCGCCAATGGTTAATATTAGTGCATTCTGGCCCTGAGTCAAGCGCCGGTTGAGTATTTAGGGGTTTTAGAGCGGGTTTAGCGTGCTATTTTGCAAGATTGTAATGTGTCAGCCACCAGTGTGCGGTATATTTCGCGCTTGAAAACAAAAATCCTACCATACCTACTGCTTTTTTTACTCGGTTGGCTCAGCGGTTGTGCCAGCAGTGTAGAGCAGCAATCCGAAGAGTTTTCGGCCAGTGAGCTGTACGATAACGCTGCCGATAGCATGGCAGACTTTAACTACAGCAAAGCTGCCGAGTACTTGGGGCTTTTGCGTGCGCGCTATCCGCTCAGTGCCTACGCCCAACAGTCGCAACTCGACCTGGCCTACGCCTATATGAACACGCGGCAACATGCGCGCGCCCTGCAAGAGGTCAATCGGTTTATCGTAGAGAATCCACGTCATCCACGGGTGGATTACGCCCTGTATCTGCGCGGATTAGCGGATTACTACCAGGGTTTTAATATCGTCAACCTGTTGAATGGTTACGACTTCTCCGATCACTCACCGCTCACTTTGCAGCGCACCTACGGGCATTTTGCCGAGCTGGTGGAGCGCTATCCCAATAGTCTGTATGCACCCTATGCCAAGCAGCGTATGTTGTATTTGTATCAGCAGATGGCATTGCACGAGTACTATGCCGCCGGCTACTACTACAGGCGTGGCGCACCGATTGCGGCGCTCGATCGCTTGAACGCACTGGTGCCCCAGTACCCAGACGCCCCCATCGTGCCGGATGCGTTGGCCTTTATTTATGTTATCTACAACGATCTCGAACTGCCTGAAGAGGCTCAGGTAGTTGAGCAAGTACTGCGTCTGCAAGTGCCAGATCATCCCGTGCTGACCGGGAGCTGGCAACCCCCCTCTAACTGGTAGACGACCCCCGTGTTAAACAGCTGGCCGATTGCCGGAGCCGCCGATAGTACAATAGGGGGATGAGCGCACCCGATACGTCCAGTCTCACCCCGGCCATGCGCCACTACCTGTCGGTCAAGGCAACCCATCCAGATGCGTTGCTGCTGTACCGCATGGGCGACTTTTACGAGCTGTTCTTTGAGGATGCGCTCTGTGCCGCCAAGGTGCTGGATATCGTACTGACTTCCCGTGGCAAGCAAAGTGGCGAGCCGATACCGATGGCCGGTATTCCATACCATGCACTCGATAGCTATCTAGCCAGGCTAGTCAAGGCGGGCCTGTCGGTGGCGATCTGCGAGCAGATCGGCGTGGCGGGCAAGGGGCTGATGGAGCGCAAGGTGGTGCGGGTGGTGACGCCCGGCACCCTAACCGAGGATGCACTACTCAGTGCACGCAAGGAGAATCTACTGCTCGCTGTGATGCGTGGCGAGGCCGATTGCTTTGGCATAGCGGCAGTCGAGCTGAGCACCGGTCGTTTTGTGTTGCAGCAAATTACGGGCACCGAGGTATTACACGCCGAGTTGGAGCGGCTACAGCCATCTGAATTACTGGTGGGGGCCTCCGCCGCCGATTGGTCCGGCAAGCTCGATGAGCAGGTGCGCGAGCGGCCGGATTGGCATTTCGATACCGATGCGGGGCGCAATCGCTTGATTACCCTGTTAGGCACCAAGGATTTACAGAGCTTTGGCTGCGAGGATCTGCCGCTGGCAATGGGCGCCGCCGGTTGCGTGATCCAGTACCTGAGCGATATGCACTACTCGGCGCTGCAACACATACGCACCCTGTCGGTTGAGCGACGCGAGGAGGGCGTGCTGCTAGATGCCACCAGCCTGCGCAATTTGGAGATCGAGTCGAGCATCAGCGGCCAGCATCAGCACACCCTAATCGGCCTGCTGGATACCACTGCAACCGGCATGGGCGGGCGCAAGCTGCGGCGCTGGATCAAGCGCCCGCTACGCGATCGGGCAGCGATCGGGCGGCGTTTGGCCTGTGTCGGTGCGCTGCGCGAGCAGCAGTTGCAGGCGCGTGTCGAGCTGCTCTTGCGTGGGGTGGTGGATGTCGAGCGCATCGCAACGCGCATCGTGCTGCAATCTGCCCGCCCGCGCGATCTGAGCGGCCTGCGCGACACCCTGTTGCGGCTGCCGGAGCTGGCCGAGCTACTGCGCGCCTCCCAGGTCGAGGTACTGCATACGCTGGCCGAGAATCTGTGCGATCACACACAGATTGCAGCGCGATTACAAGCGGCCATCGCCGAGTCGCCGGCGACGACCCTGCGCGATGGCGGTGTAATTGCCGCAGGTTACGATGCCATGCTCGATGAATTGCGCGCCCTGACACGCGAGGGCGATCAGTATCTCAGCGATCTGGAGCAGCGCGAGATTCAGCGCTCCGGCATCGCCGACCTAAAGGTCGGCTACAACCGCATTCACGGCTACTATATCGAGGTATCGCGCCTGCGCGCCGATCAGGTGCCAGCGGACTACATTCGCAGGCAGACACTCAAGTCGACCGAGCGCTACACCCTACCCGAGCTCAAATCCTATGAGGAGAAAATCCTCAGCGCAGCCGAGCGCGCTCTGGCCTGCGAGCAGCGCCTCTACGAGCAGCTATTAACCGAGCTGGCACAATCGGTGGATGCGCTGCAAGTGCTGGCATCGGCGATTGGCGATCTGGACGTGCTGAACTGCTTTGCCGAGCGCGCCCAGACCCTAGGGTGGTGCTGCCCAACCCTAACCGCTGACACCGCCATGCAGATCGAGGGCGGGCGGCACCCCGTCATAGATGCCGCCCTACAGACACCCTTTGTGGCCAACGACATACAGCTCGATCAAACCCGGCGGATGCTGGTGATCACCGGGCCAAATATGGGCGGAAAATCCACCTATATGCGCCAGATTGCGCTGATTGTGCTCTTGGCGCATACCGGCAGCTACGTGCCAGCGCAGGCGGCCAGCATCGGTCTGGTCGATCAAATCTTCACCCGCATCGGGGCATCGGATGACCTAGCCGGTGGCCGCTCGACCTTTATGGTGGAGATGACAGAGGTCGCCTATATTTTGCGTCACGCCAGCGCCCATAGCCTGGTGCTGATGGACGAAGTGGGGCGGGGCACGAGCACCTACGATGGGCTGTCGCTGGCTTGGGCTTGCGGCGATTACTTAGCCCGTGTCGGTGCCTATACCCTGTTTGCCACCCACTATTTTGAACTGACGCAGCTGGCGACCCAGCACGAGTCAGTGCATAACGCCCATCTGCACGTGCTGGAGCACGATGGTGAGATTGTCTTTATGCACCGCGTGTGCGATGGCGCCATTAACCGCAGCTACGGCTTGCAGGTTGCGCGCCTGGCCGGTCTGCCCGATGCGGTGCTACAAACCGCGCACCAGATGCTGCGGGCGTTGGAGCTGCGCGAATCTGTGTCGCCCCCCCAGCAGGCGAATCTGGCGCTGGAGATGGCGGCAGGTTTAGCGGATGAGCGGCAACCCCCTTGCAGCGAGGCGCAAGCGAGCGTGCTTGCGCAAATTGGCACCTGTAATCTCGATGCCATGACCCCCAAAGATGCCTTGGGTTTTCTGTACGAGATGCAGCAAAAAATGGCTGCGGACTCCAACCTGTAGTGATTACCAGAGCGCGAGCTTTTGCGAGAAGTATTGCTCTATCTCTCGGGTGAGCAATACCGGGTCAATGGTGTGAGGGGCACCCTCAACCGTGACCAGCTGCTTGGGCGATGGCTTGAGGCTGTAGAGCTGATACCCCTGACTGTAGGGCACCGTCAGATCGGCTGTGCCGTGCACAAACAGCGTCGGCACAGTCAAGTTAACGATCTTTTTATCGCTCTCAAACCGGTCTTTAAGCAGGAATTTAGGGATGGGTAAATACCAATAATATGTTCTAACCAGATGGTAGATAGACAGGAAGGGGGTCACCAGTATCAGGCAGTCGATCTCAAACTCTTGCGCCATTTGCGTTGCCACACCGCTACCGAGCGAGATGCCCATCAGACAAAGTGGGCGCTGAGATGTGCGATTTTCTGCCAGCGCGTGCTGTATCAGCGTGCGGGCATCTGTGTAGAGCCCCTGTTCGGTCGGCGTGCCACTCGACCCTGGAAAACCACGGTAGGAAAGCGCCATAAAAGGCAGATCGGCCCGCTCTAGCTCCAGCAAATACTTGCCGGGCATGGCATAGCTGTTACCGTAAAACACCAGTATCAGGGGGGCGTTTTTGTCGGTGTTATTATCCTGCTGGCTTGTCCAGACCATCACCTGCTCGCCATCGGCTGTATCGAGCCGTTGCTCATCGACCGCAGCGAGCCCCCAATGGGCCGGTGTAAAATAGTCGCTACCGGGCTGAAAGACGAGCGTGCGTTGATATGCATAGAGATAGGCCATCGCACCTAGGCAGATCAGCAGATAGAGCGCACACAATGCCAGCAGGAGATTCAGCCAAGTGGCGTGCGCCCCGATAGGCGCCAGATCGAGAGGTGATTTCATTGCGATATAGTTCCATAATTTTGCCCGTGCCATGGGTACAATTAGACACAATATCGTGCGCCTAGGCGACCTATCCTTTTAAACCTAGCACGCTAGTGTAGAATTGGTGGATATGTCTGAGTTTGCAACCATTGGCATTATCACCCGTCGCGGTGATACCAGCGTATCGGATACCGTGAATGATATCCAAATGCTCCTCAAGGCGCGCGGCTGTCGCGTGTTGCTCCACCATAGCGCCCGCAATCTGATTGGCGGCATGCGCACCGTCAACACCGACACCCTGGCCCAAGCGTGCAATCTGGTCATCATAGTCGGGGGCGATGGCACCTTGCTAAACGCCGTGCGCTCCTTGGCAGGGCGCAACATTCCACTGGTGGGCATCAACCGTGGGCGCTTGGGCTTTTTAGTCGATGTCTCCTCGACCGACCAATTCGCACAACTACAAAATATACTCGATGGACGCTATGTCGCCGAGGAGCGCATGCTAATGAGTGTCGAGGTGCGTTGTGGGGGCGAGATACCGCACAGCGCCTCGGCGTTTAACGATGTGGTGTTGCGTGCAACCCATTCGCGCATGATTGAGTTTGAGACGAGTATCAATGGGTTGTTTGTAAATCGTCAAAGAGCCGATGGCATTATTATCTCGACACCATCTGGTTCAACGGCTTACTCTTTGTCCAGTGGCGGCCCCATACCGCACACCGCATAGGCGGTAAACGAGCTGGTGTTGACTGCAACGCATGCTCTCAGGATAGAGTTTCAGACGAGGA
>CAZROX010000098.1:5217-6342 GCA_964601845.1 uncultured Halothiobacillaceae bacterium | reverse complement strand
GGTGGTGGTACCCATGCTGCGCCACACACCGCAAGTGCTCTGTGCCCTGACAGCTTGTATCGTCACCGTGTTGCTGTACGATCTGCCGTGGAATCTGTGGCTCATAGCAGCCTCCCTGTGCGCCATCGCAGTGGGCGTGCTCAGCCAACGACTACAGGCAAGCCATGGGTGACGTCTGGCTTGCCATGATCCTGTGTGGCCTGGTGACTTTCGGGCTGCGCTTTGTGTTCTTATCCCGCCTGGTCAGGATACAGCTCTCGCCCGGTATACGCGATGCACTCAGCTATGTACCCATCGCCGTCCTAACAGCGATTATCGTGCCAGAGATATTGAGCGCCCCCAGCAGCGACGGGTTGTCGGCGATGAGCGCGCGCCTGCCAGCGGCTCTGCTGGCCATCGTGGTGGCACTAATTACTAGAAGTGTGTTGATGACATTGAGTATCGGCCTAATCGGGCTCTGGATTATCGAGTACCTGTTCTACAGTGGCATCTGAGGCATCGCGCAGGATGCGAATTACCGCCTCGGCAACCGGCGCACTGTATAGCAGCCCGATGTGCGTGCTACGAAAAATGCTGTGTGAGGCCATGCCGTCAATCCTGGTCTCCTGTAGCAACACGGTGCCATCGGACGCGCGGGCGCCGAACAACCTGTGTGTCGGGACCAGTGACAGACTACCGGCAATGCTGTGCAGGTGCGCACGCGCCTCCCACTTGGCGTGCCGCGCCAATAGGTAGTGCCGACTACGATATAAAATCGCCCCCAAGCCCATTCGACACACCAGATGCGCCAGCGCCGATCCACGGTGCGGTGTTCCCAGCGTAATGACGTGACTGACCCAGTGCGCACCCGATGCGTCACACGATAGATAGTCGCGTGCGATCAGCCCGCCCATCGAATGCCCTACCAACACCGCTGGCTGCTGGCCAATAAATTGATCGATGGCGGCAAATAACCGCGCCCTGTCCGGCGCACGGCTGCGGTAGGACAGGTTGAGCACCTCAAAACCGGCGCGTCTGAGTCGGCGAACCAGCAGCCACATCCTCCAACCCGATGCAAACAACCCGTGCAACACCACCACTTTGGCGCTCACGATGCCGCGCGCAAGCGCCCGATAGATATCGACA
>CAZROX010000098.1:0-5117 GCA_964601845.1 uncultured Halothiobacillaceae bacterium | reverse complement strand
GAATTGCAGCCCACCGATCTCTCGTTCATGGCAGGTGATGCGCTCGACGATGCAATTTTTCAGCGATGTGCCCAGCTCTAAAAAATTCGTCACCTACAGCCTACCCTTGCTATCAATAGGGCCGTTAAACCCCGGGCCAAACAGTTGTGAAGAGTCGCACATAAGACAATTAATTGTAGCACCGCCAGTGACTGAGCTTGCACCAGTGGGTTAAACTGTGCTCATCTGCCCAAACATTGCGACAAAATAATTATGCAAAACACACAAGCACTCATGTCACTGCTCGAACGTGCGGCCGATGCAAAAGACTTTGCACTCATTGAAAACCCGGCGCGCAACCCAGCGCCATTTCCCGATAATTCCGATTCGCTGAATCGGGACAACATGGCAGCTGCCATGCAGTGCATCACCCAGTGGGAGAGCTATCGCCCGACGCCACTAGTCGAGCTGCCGGATCTTGCACAACACTGCGGCCTCGGGCGCGTGCTCTACAAGGATGAGTCCAGCCGGTTTAACCTCGGCTCGTTTAAGTCGCTCGGCGGTGCCTATGCGCTGGCCGAGTTGGTGCGCAAAGCGCGCGAGCGCGGCGAGGCGATCGAGCAGATAACAGTGGCCACCGCCACCGATGGCAACCATGGGCGCTCGCTGGCTTGGGGTGCGCGACAGCTCGGCTGCACAGCAAAAATTTATATCCACGCCTATGTCAGCGAACAGCGCGCCGAGGCGATGCGCCAACTCGGTGCCGATGTCACCCGTGTCGATGGCAACTACGAGGCCTCGCTGGCCGCCTGCAAGCGCGATGCCAACGCCAACGGCTGGCAGATCATCTCCGATACCTCCTGGCAGGGTTATCGCCAGATACCGCTCGATATCATGGCCGGCTATACGGTTATGGCACAGGAGATACTGGCGCAGCTTGAAGCGACACGCCCAACGCATGTCTTTTTACCGGTCGGTGTCGGTGGCCTGGCCGCCGCGGTTATCGCCGCCCTGTGGCAGGATATGAACGCCGATCTGTGCCAACTGATCTCGGTGGAGTCAGACAAATCCTGCTGCTGTTTTCGCAGCATCGCCGCCGGCACGCCGACCGACTACAACATCGTCGAGGAGACGCTGATGGCGGGCCTATCCTGCGGCGAAATGTCAGAGGTCGCCTGGGAGATACTCCTGCCGACCCTGTCGCACTGCGCGTGCATTAACGACGATGCCATCGCCCCCCTGATGCGCTGGTTCAATCAGCGCACGCCCTCGGTCGAGGCGGGCGAGTGTTCTGTTGCAGGTCTCGCCGCCCTGCTGCAAGCCCAGCAAAATCCATCGACCTGGCAAGCGTTAGGCTTGGGGCCAGACTCCACCGTGCTCTTGTTGGGCACCGAGGGGGCGAGCGACCCAGTGCTGTATCGGCAACTAGTCGAGGCCGCTGCCTAGGGGAGCGCCCGCTGTTCGTGCCACACCATGCTCAGGACTGCCACGCCGATCAGCCCGATCGGCACCAGCAGTAGCAGCGCCATCGACTGCCAGCCCAATAGGTAGTGAATCGCCCCACCACAGAGCGAGGCGATGGCGACCGACAACAAAATAATACAATCACTCACGCCCTGAACCCGCGCCCGCTCGCCCGGGGTGGCTATGGCAACGATGATGGAAGACCCGCCCACATAGAGCATATTCCAACCGATACCCAGACAAAACAGCGCGAGAAAATAATGCCAAAAATGCTGGCCACTGAGCGCGATACCCACGGTGATGACATAGAGCAATAGCCCCATACCCAGCACCCACTGCACACCGAAGCGGCGAATCAAGCCACTGGTGAAAAAAGAGGGGGCGTACATCGCCACCACATGCCACTGGATCACCTGTGCATTGGCCAGGTCCCCCAAGTGGCTGACATGGACGATCTCTAGCGGGGTGGCCGTCATCATAAAGGTCATCACCGCATAGCCAACCGAGGCGGCCATCAAGCCGGCAATAAAGCGCGGATTGGTAAAAAACGCCCGCATCGGCCGGCTCGCCACCGCCACGCGCTCCACCGACACCTTGGGAAAGCTGGTACATAAGATCACCACAAAAGCCACCATCTGTAACAGTGCGATGGCAAAAAAACTACCCGCATAGAGCACCTGGGGCACCGCTTGAAAAGTCAGCTGCATCAACTCCGGCCCGACAAAAGCGGCGACCAAACCACCGACCAGCACCAGCGAGAGCGCCCTGGGCTTATACGACTGGGGCACGCTATCGGTGGCCGCGTAGCGATAGAACTGCGCGATACCATAGGAGATGCCAAACAGGCAGGAGGCGCACACAAACAACAAAAAACTGCCCTGCACCAGCGCCCAGCCATGGCCAAACATCCCAAGGCAGGTACAGGCAACCCCAAACAAAAAAATCGGCTTGCGCCCCCAACGGCCCATTGCCAAAGAGGCGGGCAAGGCGCTGAGCATCGCGCAAATAAACATCAGCGACAGCGGCAAGGTTGCCAACCACGGATAGGGCGCGAGCACTAGGCCTGCCAAGCCGACAATAATCATATTGACATTGTGGCTGGTGATAAACAGCGCCTGAGCTGCCACCAACAGAAAAACCGAGCGCCCGATCGGGCGCTTGGGGGTAGATGCTAGCGCCGGACTATCGGCGGCCACAGAATCTACCAGCTGCCGACATTGGGCATCGAGAGCCAAGGCTCCGCCGGACTCTGGGGCGCCCCCTTTTGCAACAGCTCGACCGACACCCCATCTGGCGAGCGCACAAACGCCATGCGCCCATCGCGCGGCGGCCGGTTGATGGTGACGCCCCCATCTTGCAAGCGCCGACAGAGCGCGTAGATATCGTCCACCGCGTAGGCCAGATGGCCGACATTGCGCCCGCTGGTGTACAGCTCATCGCTGTGCCAGTTGTAGGTCAACTCCAGCGCGGGTGCATCGCCCGCCGCAAAAGCGGGCAGATCATCCGGTGCCACAAGAAACACCAACGTAAACTGCCCCTCCGGGTACTCGCGGCGGGTGGCCTCGCGCAGCCCCAAGAGATCACACCAAAAGGTCAGCGACTGTGCAAGATCGGTGACGCGCACCATGGTGTGCAGGTATTTCATGTCTCTCCTCGACAATTAACTGGCGATGGGCACGATAAGCGATGGCCGATACCCGATACATATATGAGCTGGCACGCCAACATCATATAATGCACAGCTCACACACAACAGATGGATCACAACAATGCACGCCAACTATATCGCCGGAGAATGGGTTACATCGGACCGGACTATCGAAAATCGCAACCCCTCAGACGTATCGGATCTGATCGGGCTCTACGCCCAAGCCGACAAGCAACAACTGGAGCGCGCACTGGATGCCGCTCAGCAGGCACAAAAAATCTGGGCCACCACCGGCTTGGAACAACGCCAAAATGTCCTGTTTGCCATCGGTCAAGAGCTGATGACACGGGCGGATGAGCTCGGCCAGCTGCTATCGCGCGAGGAGGGTAAGCCACTGGCAGAGGGGCGCGGCGAGGTGTATCGCGCCGGTCAGTTTTTCACCTACTACGCCGCCGAGGTATTGCGTCAAATCGGGGATCGGGCCGACTCCGTGCGCCCTGGGGTCGAGATTCTGGTGCAGCGCGAGCCGGTGGGCACGGTTGCCATCATCTCACCTTGGAACTTCCCCACCGCCACAGCGGCTTGGAAGATTGCACCGGCGCTGGCCTTTGGCAATGCGGTTATCTGGAAGCCGGCCAATCTGGTGCCCGCCTCTGCCCACGCGCTAGCGGAGATTATTCACAAACAATGCGACCAGGGCATGCCCGCTGGATTATTTAATCTGCTGATGGGGCCCGGGCACGAGCTGGGCGATCAACTGATTCAATCGCGCGCCATCGATGCGATCAGCTTCACCGGCTCGCTCGAAGTCGGGCGCTCCCTGATCGCCAAGGCCGTGCCCAATC
Organism: uncultured Halothiobacillaceae bacterium; assembly: GCA_964601845.1. Lineage (GTDB taxonomy): Bacteria > Pseudomonadota > Gammaproteobacteria > CAZROX01 > CAZROX01 > CAZROX01. The sequence goes on along the minus strand of CAZROX010000098.1, from coordinate 1,181 downwards.
TGACCCGCGTGCAAATGGAGATGGGTTCTAAAAATGCACTCTTGGTGTTGGACGATGCCGATCTGGATACAGCGGTGCAGTGCGCCCTCGGCGGCGCCTTTGGCGGCAGCGGTCAAAAATGTACCGCCTCGTCGCGCCTGATCGTCCAGCGCGCGCTACACGATGAGTTTGTCGAGCGGCTGGTAGATGGCGCACAAAAAATGGTGGTCGAGCACGCACTCAAAGCCGGCACCCAAGTTGGGCCGGTGGTCAGTGCCGCCCAACTAAAATCTAATCTCGATTATGTGGCCCTAGGGGTGCAGGCGGGCGCGCATCTGGCCTGTGGTGGCGAGGCGCTCAAGCGCGAGCACGAGGGGCACTATATGGCACCGACCGTGCTGACCAAAACCGACAACACCATGCGCGTCAACCGCGAGGAGATGTTTGCCCCGATCACCTGCGTGATCGAGGTCGACGACTATGCGCAGGGTCTCGCGGTGCTCAACGACACCGAGTTTGGCTTAACCGGCGGCATCATCACCCGCTCGCTGGCCAAGGCCAACCACTTTAGGGCCCATGCCAAAACCGGTTGCGTGATGGTCAATCTGCCCACGGCCGGCACCGACTACCATGTGCCGTTTGGCGGTCGCGGGTCGTCTAGCTACGGCCCACGGGAGCAGGGCAGCTACGCGGCCGAGTTCTACACCGCCGTCAAAACCAGCTATATCAGCGCAGGAGATATCGGATGACATCGCACTACCGCATAGATGGCCTGCAATACAACAACTGGGATGAAACCATCTTTCGCCAGATGCGCACAGGCGGAGTCGATGCGGTGCATGTCACCATCGCCTATCACGAAAACTTCCGCGAAACGGTGGCCAACATCGAGCGCTGGAATGGGTTATTTGAGCGCCATAGCGATCTGATCCTGCACGCCACCTGCAACCAAGAGATTGCAGCGGCCAAGGCGAGCAATCGCACCGCCATCATTTTTGGCTTTCAGACCCCAGCGCCAATCGAAGATGATGTCGGGCTAGTCGAGATCGTGCACAAGCTCGGTGCGCGCTTTATGCAGCTGACCTACAACAACCAATCCCTGTTAGCCACCGGTTGCTACGAGCAGCGGGATACCGGCATCACCCGCATGGGGCGCGAGGTGATTCGCGAGATGAACCGCATCGGTCTTGTCATCGACATGA